>NZ_MUME01000162.1 GCF_002155915.1 Streptomyces thermovulgaris
CAGCCGAGTTCGCCCAGCGATGGAGGAGCCAACACCAACCGCAGCTCTCATAACGGGTGGACCACCAAACGGGGTCCGGTCATGAGCGCTTCCCCGCTGTGAACGAGCTGGCGAGCGAGCTGGACGTGGCCCCTTCGACGGTGCAGAAGGCGGTGGCCGCCCTGCGGAAGGAGGGACGGCTCTACACCGTGCTGGGCCAGGGCTCGTTCGTAAAGGGCGACGAATGACAAAGGGCTGGTGAGGGACGTTCCCCACCAGCCCTCCGCTGTGCGCGCGCCGGCCGGCGCGCCTGTGCCTGTGGCTTCCCCCGTTCAGGGGCCACAGGGCCCGAAGCGTGTAGCCGCGGCTCAGAGGCCGTGGCGGGAATCGAACCCGCGTAACTCGCTTTGCAGGCGAGTCCCTGAACCACTCGGGCACACGGCCGTATGAAACGACCGTACGAGCGGGGGTCGACCGGCTCAAGAGCAGAACGGGGGACGCAATCCGACTGCCATGTGCCGTTCATGTTCGGCGGCGGTCGGCCGCCGCGCCGGGCCCGCGTCTACGCGTACTGGGCGATCTGGATCAGGTTGCCGCAGGTGTCGTCGAGCACCGCCGTGGTGACCGGGCCCAGTTCCAGCGGCTCCTGGGTGAACCGCACCCCGAGTTTGCGCAGCCGGTCGAACTCCGCGTGCACGTCGTCCACGGCGAAGGAGGTGGCCGGGATGCCGTCCGCGGCCAGCGCCTCCTTGTACGGCTTCACCGCGGGGTGGCTGTCGGGCTCCAGCACCAGTTCGGTGCCGTCCGGGTCCTCCGGTGAGACCACGGTCAGCCACCGGTGCTCGCCGAGCGGGACCTCGGTCTTCTTCACAAAGCCCAGGACCTCGGTGTAGAAGCGCAGGGCCTTGTCCTGGTCGTCGACGAAAACGCTGGACAGGTTGATTCTCATGGGGTGTTCTCCCGCGCATCGGGTCTGAGCCACCGGGTCACGATGCGCTCGAGCGGTTCGGTGTTCAGGTCGTGGAACTTGTAGCGGCCCTGGCGCCGGGTCCGGACCAGGTCCGCGGCCTCCAGCACGGCGAGGTGCTGGCTGATCGCCTGGCGGGACAGCCCCAGACCGTGCTTGGTCGCCAGCCGTGCGCAGATCTCGAACAGGGACTGGCCGTCCCGTTCCACCAGCTCGTCGAGGATGCGCCGACGGGTGGGGTCGGCCAGCGCCTTGAAGACATCGTCCGCCACGGCCCCAGCATAGGCAAGTGAATACTTGCATGACGAGGAGGCGGCCGGAAGTTCTCGCGTCGGTGCGGCTCGCGGGTGGCGCACCGGCGGCTGGGGCCGCCTCCGTCTTCCGTCCCGTTTCCCCGTTTTCGACCTGTTCCCAGGTCGTTCTCAAGAGACCGGGCTCAGCGGCGCAGGGCGGTCTCCCGCTGCATGTGCGACAGCTTCGCGGGGTTGCGCACGGAGTAGAGCCCGGTGATGAGGCCGTCGTCCATGCGGACCGTCACGACGGAGTCGAGCACGCCGTCGAGCTGGACGAGCAGCGCCGGGTGGCCGTTGACCTGCGCCGACCGCAGCGACACCGTGGCGGCGATCCTGCTCAGTCCGCCGATCAGCAGGCGGCCCACCTTGTCGGCCCCCACGACGGGCCGCAGAACGGCCTGCTTGACCCCGCCGCCGTCCCCCAGGAGGACCACATCCGGTGCGAGGATGTCGAGCAGGCTCTGCAGATCGCCCGTCTCCAGCGCCCGCCGGAAGGCGTCGAGCGCCTCCTGGGTCTCGGCCGGGGAGACGGCTCCGCGCGGCCGGCGCGCCGCGACATGGGCCCGTGCCCGGTGCGCGATCTGACGGACCGCGGCCTGGCTCTTGCCGACGGCCTCCGCGATCTCGTCGTACCCGAGGGCGAACACCTCGCGCAGCACGAACACCACCCGCTCGGTCGGCGTGAGCGTCTCCAGCACCAGCATCATCGCCATCGAGACGCTGTCGGCCAGCTCGACGTCGTCGGCCACGTCGGGCGTGGTGAGCAGCGGCTCGGGCAGCCAGGAGCCGACGTAGGACTCCTTGCGGCGGCCGAGCGTGCGCAGCCGGTCCAGCGCCTGGCGCGTGGTGATCCGGATCAGGTACGCACGCGGGTCGTGCACCGTGCCGAGGTCGACACCCGACCACCGCAGCCAGGTCTCCTGCAGGACGTCCTCCGCGTCGACGGCCGAGCCGAGCATCTCGTAGGCGACGGTGAACAGCAGGTTGCGATGAGCGATGAACGCCTCGGTGGCCCGGTCCGTGCGTCCGCCGCCGGCGAGCCGTCCGGCCGTCGTGTTCCGCGCGCGCTCGCCGTACTCGCTCTTCACCGGCTGCTCCCGCCTGTCCGCTCCCGACGATCCCACGCGCACAAGACGTCGCTCCCCGCGGCTTTGTGACACCCACGGGAAGTGGCATGTGTCACATGGATGCTCCGTCACGGGAAGCGGGCCGCCGACGTCTCGTGGTCGTCCGGTGCACCGCCAGGAGGTGCACCACCACGAGTGAGGACGATGTCATGGACACCCGGTTCCATCTGTTCGACAACGCGCTCGCCAGTACGTTCGCCAAGCGGTTCGCCCAGGCCGCCCTGGTGATCCATCAGTCGTCGCTGCCGAGGGCCACACGAGAGCTGGTGACACTGCGCGTCAGCCAGATCAACGGCTGCGGTGCCTGCGTCGACATGCACACCAAGGAGGCCACGGCCGCCGGGGAGAGCTCGGTGCGGCTCCACCTGGTCGCCGCCTGGCGCGAGTCCAGCGTGTTCACCGAGGCCGAGCGGGCCGCGCTGGCGTTCGCCGAGGAGGGCACCCGGCTCGCCGACGCCCACCAGGGCGTGTCCGACGAGACCTGGGCCCAGGTGCGCAAGCACTACGACGACGACCAGCTCGCCGCGCTGATCTGCCTGGTCGCCCAGGCCAACGCCGCCAACCGGATCGGTGTGATCGCTGGCCAGAAGGGCGGCTCCTACGAGCCCGGCACGTTCGCCACCATGTTCAGCTGACCGGCAGCCCGAGGAGGGACGTCCGGCCCTGGTCCGGGACCACCCGACCCGGGCCGGACGCCCGCGGGGCCGGCACCGGCGCCCCCTGTGAGACGGGGGTTCACAGGGGGCCCCAGGTGGTGGCCTGGTCGAGGAGCCGGCGGTGGACGAGCTGGACGACGGGCTGGGCGGGGCCGGAGCGGGTGACCAGGTAGAGGGTGTTGAGCGGCAGGACCTGGGGGCGGTGCAGCTGTTCCAGGGAACCGGCGTTCAGGGCGGGTTCGGCCAGATAGCGGGGGAGGACCGAGATGCCCGCGTCGGCGATCACGGCCGCGAGCACCGCCCGCAGGTCGGGCACCAGGACGGAGACGGGGTTGGGCGGGCGGCGGTTGAACTCGCTTCGCCAGTACCGGCGGATGATGGGCAGTTCCTCGGCGTACGCCACCAGCGGCAGGTGGGCGAGGGCCGCGACGGGGTCCTCGGCGAGGAGCTGCGGATCGATGGACCTGGCCGCGGTCGGGGTGCCCACGAGCACGAACTCCTCGTCCACGTAGGGCGTCGCGGCCAGGCCGCGCAGCTTCGCCGGTGGCCGGACGGAGGACACCACCAGGTCCAGCTCCCCGTCGGCGAGGGAGTCGAGCAGCGGTTCGGCGAGGTCGAGGGTGATGCGCAGACGCAGGCCGCGGCGGGTGAGAGGAGCGAGTGCGGGCAGCAGGCGGGCCGCGGTGAACTCGCCTGGCGCGCCGAGTCGCACGGTGCCCTGGCAGGCCTGTTCGTCGGCCTCCTCGGCCAGCGTGCGGCGCAGGCCGTCCAGGTGCGGGCCGATCCGGCGGGCGAGCTCGTGCGCTCGGGCGGTGGGGTGGGCGCCGGTGCGGGACCGGGTGAACAAGGTGTCGCCGAGCTGCTCCTCCAGCCGGGCGAGCTGTCCGCTGACGGCGGGCTGGGACAGGCCCAGTGCGGTGGCGGCGGCGGTCAGCGAGCCCCGGCGGTAGATCTCCAGGAAGGTCACCAGCAGATCGAGGTCCGGCACGCAAGCCACCTTACATAAGAAAGCTTATGGATCGGTCGTGGTGCCAGTGCGGATCTGATGAAGACTGAACGGGGCGTCACCCCAGGGGTGTCACCCCGATTCACGTCCCCGCACGAGAAGAGTCGAAGAGTCACACCATGGCGAAGATCCTGATGATCATCTCGGCCGCCGACACCCTCACCCTGGCCGATGGCACCGCCCACCCCGCCGGTTACTGGGCCGAGGAGGTCGTCGCCTCGCACAAGGTGCTGGTCGAAGCCGGGCACCAGGTGGACATCGCCACTCCCGGCGGCGTCCGCCCGACCGTCGACGCGATCTCGCTGGACGAGCGCGGCGGCGTCGATCCCGCCGACGGCGCCGCCTTCAAGGCGTACTTGGAGTCCATCGAGGCGGACCTCGCCTCCCCGCTCGACCTGGCCGCCGTCCGCGCCGCCGACTACGACGCCCTCTACCTGCCCGGCGGCCACGCACCGATGACCGACCTGGCCGGCAACCCCGAGCTCGGCGCCCTGCTCGCCGAGGCCGACGAACGCGGCACGGTCATCGCCGCTCTGTGCCACGGCGTCGCCGCCCTGCTCAGCGCCGAGCGTGCGGACGGCACCTTCCTCTTCGCCGGCCGCAGCCTCACCAGCTTCACGAACGACGAGGAGCGCCAGGGCGGACTCGGCGACGCGGTGCCGTGGCTGGTCGAGACCCGCCTCGCCGAGCGCGGCGCGGACCTGAAGACCGGCGCCCCCTGGTCCGACACCGTGATCGTCGACGGCAACCTGATCACCGGCCAGAACCCGCAGTCCAGCGTCACCACCGCCCAGCAGGTCCTCGCCGCCCTCAAGGACGCCTGACCCTCCGGGCGGGCAAGAACCCGACACCAGCCGGCCCGCCGCGACCACAGCCGCGGCGGGCCGGTGTCCGGGCCGAGAGAGTCCCGCAGAGGGAGGACTGCCGAGTTCCAGCGCGAGCCGTTTCTTCTTGATGCTGGTGCCTTGTGGCCATGTACGGTCAACCGCAGAGACGTCCCATGGGATAGGACCATCATGCGCAACTGGTTACGGGCAGCGGTCTTGGCATCAGCTCTGCTCCTGCTCGGGCTGGTCGTATGGCCCGCGGCCGAGACCCTGAAGAGCAGCGGGCCCGACGTCACGGTCCACAACGACCCGGCAACGCCACAGGAAAGGGCCGGGTTCCGCGAGGCGCTGCAGTACCGGGAGAAGACAGGCACGTGGCCATGTCCCGAGAGCGGCTACCCACCACAGCAGCCGGCGCAGGGTCAGGAGGGCGTGTCGGACCTGGTACACCACGCCGGGCCTGACGACTACGACTGCCTGACACAGGGCGACCGGCGATAGACAGGACTGGCCTCAGCTGCCGTACTTTCCAACCCCCCGGCCGGAACGCGCTGTACACGCTGGCGCGTATACGTTGTGCTTGGACGAGCAGAGGTACTCGTCGGCACTGTCCTCGCAGCGGGTGGGAGGCTGCTCTCAGGGGAGCAGAACCTCACTCGCAAGCGAGTTAGGGGTGGTGCGTACCAGCCATGGGGTTTGTCCACGCTACCGCCGGTACGGCGATATCAGACTAAGGCGGCTTAAGGGGTGTTTGCGGCGGATTTCTGCATCAGCTTCCGCAGCGCATCGGGGGTCCGCCAGGATTCGCCCGGAAGGCTCCTGTGGCACATGCGGTGGCAGTTAGCGCACAAGCAAGCGAGATCGTCCAGCCGGGTCTCGCGACTGCCTGATGCGTGGAGGGGAGTGATGTGGTGCACCTCGATGTAGTCCTGCCCCAGACTGCCGTATACACGGGCGAAATCGAAGCCGCACACCTCGCAACTGAGAGAACGCTGGCTCCGCTGTACCTGCTTGATCTTTAGCATGCGGAGCTTCGGGTCTCGCTCGCGGACGAGCGCCCGGCGCACGAGCAGGCGCCCCTCGATGGCTGTGTGTCCAGAGTCATCAAGCTCATCAGGCTGCGGGGGGAGGCGCTGCAGCTCACCCGAGCCTATTCCTTCCTCGATGGCTTGAGCGGCCTGGAGCATCTCGGCTTCCCGGTGAGTAAAGGCATCGATCATGAGCCGCGTGAGCTTGCCGCAGCGGGTGGCCTTGCCGGCGTACGACTCGTGGTTCGTCATGAAGTCTGCGCTCTTGCGGCTAACGCTGCCGGGCGACCGGAAGCTGGGCAGGGCGAGAGCCTCGGGGCCATGGATTGGCAACGAGCGGAGCAAATCAGACAACTCTTGCACCGCGCGGTCCTCAGTCCGGAGCTCACGCCAGCCGTTCTTCACGACAAGCGCTCCAACAAGCACAAGCTCGTCCTCAGTCCACTCAGGCACCCGCATGAGCAATATCGTATGAGCCTTCGGTGTGGCGGGGTGCGTTCAGTGAAGCGCGGGACGTGCTGCACACTTGGTGAGGTCCCGTTGTCAGTGGGGTCTGTCACCCTCAGTGAGGGTGGACTGCAAGATGAGTCTGCCGCTGTACGGCCGTAAGGAGGGGCATGACCCACGCTAAGGAATCGGAGCACACCAGCACGGTGACGGAGCCTGAGTTCACGTCGATCGAGATCTGTGCTGGGGCCGGTGGACAGGCGATCGGTCTGCATCAGGCGGGCTTTAGGCATCTGGCTCTCGTAGAGCTCGATGAACACGCAGTCAAGACACTCAAGCTGAACATTGAAAACCACAGGCTCTGGGCGTGGGAAAGACAGCACTGCGACCTTCTGCCGCCGACTGACGTCAAGAAATTCGACCCTTACCGGGACCTGCGCAAGAGTGCAGGCATCCTGAAGCAGCATGGCTTGGACCTCCTAGCAGGAGGCGTGCCCTGCCCGCCGTTCTCTCATGCGGGAAAACAGCTGGGCAAGGATGACGAGCGAGACCTGTTCCCGGATATGTTGAATTTGGTCGAGGATCTGAGACCGCGAGCTGTGATGATTGAAAACGTTCGCGGGATCATGGACCCGAAGTTTTCGGATTACCGTGACTGGATCAAGGCGCGTCTCCAGAGCGGATGGTACCGCAGGGATGACGGGCAAATGGTCTATGAAGAGGGCCTCGGCTACACTGTCTGCAAGTGGGACATTCTGGAGGCCAGTGATTTCGGTGTGCCGCAGCTTCGTCCCCGTGCCATCCTTGTCGCTTTCCGGAACGACGTCATCGAGGACCTCAAGTACGAGTGGCCTACGGCTACACATGAAGAACCTGTCAGTGTTGCAGAGAGCCTTCTGCCGTCTATGGAAGAGAGGTTCAAGCCGTACTTTGAGGGAGTCCATGCAGAGAGGGCCCGTCAGGCCTTTGACCGGTGGCTGAGAAAAGCACGAGAACGCGATGCTGAGTTGAGAGAGAAGGGCGGGGCTGGCATCGCTCCTACACTCGTCGGCGGTTCTAAGAAGCACGGAGGTGCAGATCTCGGGCCTAGTCGGGCTAAAGCAGCTTGGAAGCAGCTCGGTATTTCTGGCATGGGCGTGGCTAATGATATCGAGACCTGCGCTAGGAAGCAGACCGAAGAGCGCGATCTTTTCGGCCCTGATGGTCCGATGCTTACCGTACGGCAGGCCGCAATCATCCAAGGTTTTCCGCCGGAGTGGAATTTTTCGGGCGGAAAGACTGCGCAATACCGGCAAGTGGGAAATGCTTTCCCGCCGCCGGTAGCCAAAGCTGTTGGTGAGTCGATTGTCGACGTGCTGAGGGCAGCGCGGGAGCGCGACCAGAAGCAGGGGTAATCAGCTGCTCGCTTTACCTTTCCGGAGCGCAGTCCGACGCTTTTCGACCTCCGCAGCAATCCGTGCAGCGCAGTCTTCTGACGGTTCATGTTCCCAGAACCGAAGTACCGTCCAGCCGGCCTCTTTGAGCCGCTGATCAGTGTCTCGGTCGCGGGCTATGTTCCGAGCGATTTTGTCTGACCAGTAGCCCGGATTGGTCTTCGGTGGTACGTAATGCTCAGGGCAGCCATGCCAGTAGCAGCCGTCGATAAACACGGCCACCTTCGCCGGACCGAAGACCATGTCGGCGGTCCGGCGAAGGCCCGGAAGAGGTTTAGCAGCGACTCTGTAACGAAGACCTCGGGCATGCACCAGCCTGCGGATGAGCCACTCGGGCTTGGTGTCCCGGTTCCGGATAGCCTGCATGTTCCGGCGGCGGGCTGCGGAAGAAGCCCAGGAGCCTGCTGGCGGGGACCATGCACTCTCCGGCTCGGCCGGAGGATCTGACGAGATACTCATGACGCTCTGAGTCTTACCAGGTCGCTAGCGTGGAGGCGAGTTCCTCGTAGGGACGGAGGCGCCCCTGACTGATCAACTCAGCGAGATCGCTCTTCTGCTGCTTACTGCCGACGGCGTCTACGGCCTTCTGCAGCGCATCAAATGCGATGTGGTACACGGCGTCAACTTCCCCAGTCCCCCTGGCGATGGAGGCGATCCTGCTGGGCATTGGTTCGGCAGTTACGGTCACCAGGTGAGGGAGCCGACCGCGCCTGTGCTTGATCAGCTGAAGGAATTCATGCCGGATGTTCTGCACGCGGTCCGAGCGTATTGTCCATTTACAGGACACGGCTGCGTGTAGAAACGGGACACTGGCTGAGTTCTGCGGGTGACCGGTAATCCCTACAGTTACATCTGGCTTGATCAAGTAGTCAAGACCCAGGTCAGAACTCAGAACAGGATTTCTCTGCACGGCCTGCTTGAGCTTGCCTAGATGAGCGTATTGGGAGAAGTGGGAGATTGCCTTGCCGTGGTTTACCTTCCAGGAGCGGGAAGGGTCTGCATCCGGCAATGCATTGGTTAGATGTTCATATACTGCTCGCTCCAGTGCTGGGCCCGAGTTTTCGGGGAGCTCTGGAAGTGCAGCCCCGGGCTTGATCCCCAAGATGTCGAGGATTTTACCTGCCAGCTCTTTTGAAGGCGTGCTGCTGCTGTCTGCGCTATTGGGAACAAAATTTCCTGCTGATTTTGCTTTCTTCCAGCCAAGAAGCTGCGTCGCAAAAGGGGCGCTCATGTTAACGGGTCAAATTTTTGTGAGAGGGGAGCATGGGAGCTGTTTCAAGGGGGTCATCGTCAGTAGCTACGACCCAGGCCTGCCCATCTAGTATTACGTACGGAGCCCCGTGGTGGTGGGGGCGGCGTCTGGCAACCCGCACACTTATGAACTCACCTTCCCGTGGTGGCAGGAGCCCAAGTTGCATGGCTACAGCGCGGTGGCTTTCATAGTCACCCATGATGAGGATTCCCTCAGGTCTGAGCGCTGAACGTGAGCCTCCGTTTCCGCGTACGCGCTTCATGTAGTCCTTTTGCCGGGCTACAGTGCGCACCACATTGCGGCCTATGCGCCGTTTCTGTACCCGTCGGAATAGCTCGTTGAGGCGCTGCTGCCCGGACGTAGAACTGAAGACCGCTTTGCGGTCGGATGGGTTCATGTGGAGAAGGATGTTCTCGGGAAGTTCTGCATCGTGCCAGAGCCAGAGAATCTTGTTGCGGTGCTCTGACTTGATGGTGAGCTTTGCATCCCGGTTGGTTCCTTGATTGAGCCACTCTTCCCGTACCCGGAAGAGGCCCGCGCTCCAGCGGCTTTTGTAGTCGTCGGCCCAGACCAGCAGACAGATATGTCCTTGGGCTTCTGGTGGGATCATCCAGCCACCGAAGCGCTGCGAGTACTTGCAGTCCACCTCGATTCCGGCGATTCGGTAGTCCATCGCCTCGCCGTCAGCGAACTTGAACTCTCGCTGCAGGTTGATCTCAACCAGTGTGCCGGCGTGAGTCCTTTCCGTCTTGTATAGAGTCTTCCAGTCGTAGCGGCCCGTGACCTCACCGTTCAGTAGTTGATCGATGGTGTCTCGCAGTACAGTTGCGAATCGCTCACCTGATGGGTCCATTCTTGCCAGTGCCGCGTGCACTGCCTGAAGTTCAGCATCGCGCCTTACTTCCTCAGCCAGTGCAATGTTCTGTGCGGCGTGTATATCGATGGGCAGCAAGTAAATTCCTTCTGGTGTCGAGCAGCAGGCACTAGCACCATGGCTGTCCGGGGGTGCCGTACAGGCACACGCGGAAGCAGGGGTGAAGTATGCGGGCCGGGCCGGTGTGTCCGTACAGCGGCTGCCAAGCTCGAGCGGAACGGCCCTCCTGGGCGGCCCGGGTGAACGATGTGGCCGAGCAGACAGGGCGGCGGTCAGTTTCTGGCGGACGCCCTTGACGCTGTTGAGCGACCGTACTGTGCTGCTGGTCACCGGTGGTGCACCGCCAGGAGCGGCTGGTTGGGGCGAATGACGAACTCCGCCCGGTTGGGACTTTGGCGCTGATGAGGCAACGGGCTCGCTTACCGGTACGGATGGTGCGGAATCTTTTGGCCACGATCTGCCGGTGGTTGAAGCTGCAGTAGCGCTCCTCCTTGTCGCCCCAGATGCTGCATGAACCCAGTGCGCTGGTCGGTCCAGCCGACGGCCCGCGGCCTCGACCGTGTGTACCTTGGTCACGGCGGATACGGCTTGTGTGCGAACTGACGGTCGAGGCCGGTCATCGTTCCTGACCTCCTAGTTGTCGGCCGGCTTCGAAGAGTCCCAATTTTTCTGGAGCCTCATCCTGTCGGGAGACCTGTCCTCCTGCAAGGGCGTCGTACTGCGCTCGGTGGTTTCGTTTTGTTCGTGTTCGGCAACAGTGTTCGTCCGCCGGTCGTGGCGGCGGTTGGTGGTTGACAGGCCGGTGGGAGCTTACGAGGACATGACAGTTCTCTTGGTGGCTGCCAAGGCTGTGTGAGGGGGACAGGCGCCGGTGGGTGATCGGCATGTGCGGGAGATGCTGCGGCGGATGGAGGGCGGAGGGCCCGTCGAGCTCTCCCCCTTCATGGCGACGACGAAGAAGTTTGCGCAACTTGCCTTCATCGCCCAGCAGTTCGGGTACGAGTACGTGGACATCCGGCAGGCTGAGGGCAGGTATGTGATGTTGCTCGTGCCCGACCCCAGTCCGCAGGCTCGTGCACGGGCCGCGCAGAGCCGGGAACGGTACCCGGACGCGGCACGCGGGGGTGCGCTGCCGCCCCTCGACCCCGAAGCGGTCGAGCCCTTCAGGCCCGCATCACGTTCGACATCTCCGCCAGGCACACCGACAAGCAGTGGATCCTGATCGCGGGTGTCGGTGCCGTTCCGCTGGGCCTGTCCATCGACTTCGATTTCGGCTCGGGCAACACGGCCTTTGTTCTCTCCGGCATCGTCCGGGCCGCGGTGATGACCCTGCTGCCGCCCGCCGGACTTGCTCTCAATCGGCACTACAAGGCCAAGTACTCCTCGCTTCTGCAGGCCGCCGGATACACGCTGGTGACCGACCCGATGGGATGGATGCGGTATGTGCCGCCGGGTGGGCGGCTTTCCGGGCACGGCAATCCGTTCGCCGGAGAACATAGGGGCGGCTGTGCGGGGTTCGGTTGCGGCTGAGCCGTACAGCGCTTTCCGGCCGTCCTCCCCTCGGCAGCACCCCGGAGGTCGGCCGGCTGCTCGGCTTGTGTGCGGGTGGCCGTGAAGCGGTGGGAGCGGTGTTGTTCGCTGCGGTGCCGGTCCGGTCAGGAGGCCCGCCAGACTGTCAGGTCCGTCACGATGAAGCCGACCTCCGGCAGTGCGGTCGACTTCGTCTCGATGACGAGCAGCGCGATGTCCCCCGAAGGGTGTTTGACACAGATCTCGCTGCCGCTTGCCGCGGCGGCCAGCTCGACGCGACGGGAGTCGGCGTCGGTGAGGGCGTAACGGCACGAATCGAGAGTGGCCCCCGGCTTGTCGAACAGCAGGGCCATTACGCTGGTGTCGCTCTCCAGCTCGCAGCCGGCCAGCTTGCAGCCGAAGCGGATGTCCCCCTTGCGGTCTTTGCGTGTGGTTCCCTTCTTGATATCCAGCGAGTTCTCCTTGTTCAGGAATTGCGCGGGATACGGCTCGGCCAGTGGCGGCTTGGGCGTGGCGGGGGAGGGGCGCGATGCCCCGGGTGTCCTGTCATCAGCCTCTGCGGTCGGCGAGGAGGACGCCGACGGTCCCGCGGATGCTTCCGGGCCGGACGTCGGGGACGAGGCCGCGCTTCGGTGGCGGAGCCGGTCCGCCGTTTCCATGACCGTCCACGTCAGCCCCGTCAGCAGCAGCCCGCCCGCGGCCACAGCGGCGGTTGTGATCAGCGCGATGCGTCGTCGGCGGGCCCGTCGTTCCTCCGGCCCCATCGGCTGCGACTGCGGCCACCTCGGCTGCAGCGGCGCGGGCTGGTGCCCCGCCGGCTGCGGCCAGGTGGCCATCGGCATGGTGTAGGCCGGGGTGGGATCGGGGACCGGGGGCGGAACCTTTACCTCCGGTCCTGCGATCTCCCGCCAGACGGCCGGTCCTCCGCCCGCGCTGGCGTCCCCGCCCAGGCGTTGCCGGCACCACCTGACGACTTCCGCCGGGGTGGCACGCTCCTCCGGGTCGGTGGCCAGGCACCGGGCGAGCAGCGGACGGAGCTGCTCCGGCAGCAGGGACAGGTCGGGTTCGGAGTTCACGATCCGGTACAGCACGCTGACCGCGGGGCCGTCCCCGTACAGCGGCTCGCCCAGCGCCGCGAACGCCGCTGTCTGGCCGAGCGCGAAGATGTCGGTCGCCGCGGTGATCTCACCCTCGGACGCCTGCTCGGGAGCCATGAACGAGGGCGTGCCGATAGTGGCGCCCGTGGCCGTGTGCGAGGTGACGTCGGAGGCCAGCGCGATGCCGAAGTCGATTACACGCGGACCGTCGGCGGCCAGCAGGACATTCGACGGCTTCAGGTCCCGGTGCACGACTCCCGCGTCGTGAATGGCCTGCAGCGCCTCGGCCACCCCCGCCATCAGCCACAGCACCGCCGGAACCGGCAGCGGTCCGCGCCGTGCGACGACCTCGGCCAGGGAGGGCCCGGGCACGTACACCGTGGCCAGCCAGGGCGGTACGCCGTCCACATCGGCGTCGATCAGCTCGGCGGTGTAGGCGCCCCGGACCCGCCGGGCGGCGGTGACCTCCCGGCGGAACCGCCGCCGGAAGTCCGGGTCGTCGGCCAGCTCCGGCCGTACCACCTTGATCGCCACCGGCCGGCCGCCCTGCGTGTGCGACAGGTAGACCCGGCCCATGCCCCCCGCGCCGAGCCGGGCGGCGAGACGGTAACCGCCCACCACGGGCGGATCGTCCGCCTGCAGCGGCTGGAACACCTCCGTCGCATCCGCGTTGTTCACCGGTCTCTGCCCCCCTGATTCCCGACCCCGTGCTCTGACTGGTTGCCGACAAGCAGCACCCTAAAGGTTTTGAAGAGGACATGATCATGTGGTTTGGAGCGGACGGCCGGTTCGGGCGGTCGTGTTCCTCGTCCTCCGGTTCCTCTCTTCCGGTTCCTCTCCTTCCGGTGGTGGCCGTTGGAGGGGGCGGAGGCGGGGCGGTTTCCCGCGTGTCCCGGTGATCTCCGCTCCGGCAGACTGTCGGGCACGGCGAGGGCGACGGTCCGTCAGGCGGCTTCGCCCGCGCGCAGGACGGTGGCGCGGAACTCCGCGACCAGGGGACGCAGATCGACCCGGTGCCATGCGGCCCACAGCTGAACGCGGGTCTCGTGCCAGGGAAGTTCGCGCACCGCGACTTCCTCGGTGGTGGCGTGGGCCATGCTCTTCTGCACGAGGGCGAAGCCGAGTCCGGAGGCGACCAGGCCGAGCGCGGTCAGGGGCTCGGCGGCCTCCAGGCGGATGTCGGGCGTGAAGCCGGCCGCGGTGCAGGTGGCGATGAACGTGTCCCGCCAGGCGGGGTCCTGGGTGTTCTCGATGGCGATCCACGGCCGGCCGTCGAGGTCTTCGGGGGTCACCTTCTCCTGGTCGGCGAGTGGATGCCCCGCGGGCAGGGCGAGGAGCAGCGGGTCCTCGAGCAGGGGGGCGGCCAGCAGGTCGGGGTCGTCCGCGCCCGGGGGTTCGTGGACGAGCGCGATGTCGAGGCTGCGCTGCCGCAGGCCCTCGAACTGCTCGGCGGGCGGGAGGTTGTACAGGGCGATGTGGACGCCGGGACGTTCTCCGTGCAGGGTGCGCAGTGCGCTGGGCAGGATGCCGGTGTGCATGGCGTCCGCGACATAGCCGATGCACAGACCGCCTTCTTCTCCGCGGCCCAGCCGGCGGCCCAGGTTCTCCAGACGGTCCGCGTGCCGCAGCAGCGCGCGGGCTTCGGCCAGGAAGACCTGGCCGTCCCGGGTGAGCCGGATTCTCTGCTGACTGCGTTCGAACAGGGTGAGGCCCAGTTTCTGTTCGAGCTGTGCGATCTGACGGCTGAGCGGCGACTGGGAGATGTGCAGCCGTTCGGCGGCCCGGCCGACGTGCTCGGTCTCGGCGACGGTGACGAAGTAGTGGAGTTGCCGCAGGTCAAGCATGGTAAGACCTTTGAGGACTCAAGTATGCCCAAGTAAGTCTTGGACAGTCTCAACTGTAGCTCCTAGCGTCGAACACGTCAGGGCGACGGAACGCGCGCAAGCCGCGCAAGCCGCACAAAGCCTGAAGAGTTCATAGGGCACATCCGTCGCAATCCGTACGGCAAGGAGTTGCATCCATGTCCATCAGGTCCTTCCTGCCCGGCCGTCTGGGCTTCGGCACCGCACCGCTGGGCAACATGTTCCGGGCCATCCCCGAGGAGGAGGCCGCGGCCACCGTGAACGCCGCCTGGGAGCAGGGCGTCCGCTACTTCGACACCGCTCCCTTCTACGGTGCGGGCCTGTCCGAGATCCGGCTGGGCACGGCGCTGGCCGACCGCCCCCGCGACGAGTTCGTCCTGAGCACGAAGGTCGGCCGCGTCATCCTCGACGAGGTCGAGGACCCCTCCGCCCGTGACCTGGGCGAGAAGGGCGGGCTCTTCGCGCACGGACGCCCCAACGAGATCGTCAACGACTACTCGGCCGACGCCACGCTGCGCTCCATCGAGGACAGCCTCAAGCGGCTGAGGACGGACCGTCTCGACATCGTGTGGGTGCACGACGTCGCGCAGGACTTCTACGGCGACGAGTGGCTCGCCGCGTACGAAAGCGCCCGCACCGGTGCGTTCCGGGTGTTGCAGCGGCTCCGTGACGAAGGCGTCATCAAGGCCTGGGGGCTCGGGGTCAACCGGGTCGAGCCGCTGGAGCTGACGCTGGATCTCGACGAGCCGAAGCCGGACGCGTTCCTCCTCGCCGGCCGCTACACCCTGCTCGACCACGAGCGTGCACTGCAGCGGCTGCTGCCGGCCGCGCAGGAGCAGAACGTCGACATCGTCGTCGGCGGACCGTACAGCTCCGGTGTGCTGGCCGGGGGACAGCACTTCGAGTACCAGAAGGCCCCCGCGGGGATCGTGGCCAAGGTGGAGCGCGTCAAGGAGCTCGCACCGCAGCACGGTGTCGGCATCAAGGCGGCGGCGCTGCAGTTCTCCCTGGCGCACCCCGCGGTCGCCGCGGTCATTCCCGGCGCCTCCCGGCCGAGCCGTGTCGCGGAGGACGCCGCCGCGCTCGGCGAGAAGATCCCGGCGGCCTTCTGGGCGGCTCTGCGCGCGGAGGGGCTGATCGCTCAGGGCGCTCCCGCACCCGGCGTCTGACGCCCGCCCCGCCGGTCTCTTTGTCCCTTCGCCCCTGTGTCTCTGTGTCTCTGTATTTCTGTGTTCCTCGGTGTCAGCGGCGGGTGAGCCGGTCGATCTCGGTGAGCACCGTCTCCACGTAGGGGTGCACCTGTGCCCTCAGGTCCCGGCTCCAGTGCTCCTCGGAGTAACGGCAGGTGAGATACAGCTGTTTGGCGTGTTCCAGGACGGGACGCCGGTGCGGGGGAAGCCGGGGGAGCGCCCAGTCGGCGGCGGCGTCCTTCGGCCGGATCCCGCCGGTGGCGAGCGTGGTCCAGACACGGGCCAGGGTCAGGACGACATTGCGTGTGTCGCCGTCCAGGTCCTCGAGCAGGCCGGGGAGGCCGGCCACGCTCGACCGGGCCAGGTCGGCGGGCGGGACGCGGTCCAGTACCTCGGCCGGAGGCGGGCCGCTGACGGGGTGATCGCCGGTCAGCACCGTCGTGATCAGAAGCGCCAGGTCCGGCATCGGCTCCGGGCGGGGGAGCTCGCCCGCCTCGAATCGGTCGCGCAGCCACTCGCCGTAGAGGAAGTCACCGGTCGGCGGGAACCGCCACGGGCGGACGTCGGACTGGACGACGACCGTGAGCTCCACCGGGCGGGCCGGCTCGGGGGAACCGGAGCCGGAGATGTTCAGCAGCCCGTCGAGAAGCGCCCGCCGCTCCCGGTCGTCCATGGGCCGCCGGGAGACGACCAGGACGTCCACGTCGCTGGCCGGTTTGAGACCGCCGA
Organism: Streptomyces thermovulgaris; assembly: GCF_002155915.1. GTDB lineage: Bacteria > Actinomycetota > Actinomycetes > Streptomycetales > Streptomycetaceae > Streptomyces > Streptomyces thermovulgaris. Next base: position 16,298 of record NZ_MUME01000162.1, read on the forward strand.
GGACGAAGGACCCGTGGAGGTACGTTCCGATCGCGGTGGCCCCCAGCACCTCGTCGACCAGCTCGGCGACCTTCCGCACCTGGGCCGTCGCATGATCCGCCGCATGATTCATCGCAGCAGCATGCCCTCCGGTGCGTCCGGCCGCACCCGCGCTTCGCGGGCGGACCGCGGCGGTCGTCAAAGGGGAGTCACGGGGGAGCCGCGGGGGAGCCGCGGGGGAGCCGCGGGTGAGCCGCGGACGCAGGAGGGGCGGCCGTCAGAGGGTTCCGGAGGGATCGGCCGTTTTGTGGCACTCCCCGTACGTCCGGCCGGAGCCGCACCAGCACTCCGCGCTCCGCTGCGGCGGCCAGGCCACCGCCCGTCCGCGGGCCGCCAGCGTCGTCGCGTACTGCGGCAGCAGCGTCGCGTCGGACGGGCTCGCGCCCTCCGAGGCGGCGAAGGCCTCGTAGGAGGGGACCGTGCCGGTGACGATGCCCAGGTTCGAGGTGCCGGAGGCGGCCAGCTCCCGCAGGGAGGTCTCGATCGTCGCCAGATGGGTCTCGTGGGAGGGGTACTCCGCGGTCAGCTCGGGATAGGACGCGAGGAGTTCGGCCAGTTCCGCCTTCGGCCAGTGGAGGACCGCCACGGGGAAGGGGCGGGAGAGGGCGGCGCGGTAGGCGCCCAGTTCGGCGCGGAGGCGGGTGATCTCCGCTGCCAGTTCGGCCGGGTTCTCCGAGCCCAGGGACCAGACCCGTTTGGGGTCGTGCAGTTCGTCCAGGGAGACCGGGGAGGTGTGGAGGGTGTCGGCCAGCCGGTCCCAGGCGTCGTGGTCGGCGCCCAGCATGCGGCGTACGCGGTGACGGCCGAAGAGGAGGGGGTGGGTGGCGTACGGGGGATCCGCGGCGTCCGCGGTGTCCGTCAGCAGCAGCTCCACGCCTTCCGTGAACGTCTCGTGGGCCGCCTCCAGCTCGTCGTGGGACTCCAGGGCCTCCGCCGCGATCACCCAGGGGGCCGGGTCCCGGGGCGCCGCGGAACGGATGCCCTCGATGATCGCTCTCGCCTCCGCCTCGTGGCCGTACTCCCACAGGTTGGCGGCCTTCAGGGCCCGGACCAGGAAGGGGTTCTCCAGGGAGCCGGGGGAGGACAGCAGACGGTCGTAGAGGGCGGTCGCGGCGGGGCGGTCGCCGGACAGTTCCAGGTGGGCCGCGGCTCTGAGGAGGAGGGCCTCGGCGTCCTCGGGATACAGGTCGGCGATCCGCCGGAGGCGGGCCGCCTCGGCGGCGTGGTCGACGTTCTCGGCGGGGGTGTCGGGGCGCATGGGGGACACCGTACTGCCCGGCGGCGGCATACGGGACGGCTTCCCGCCCCGGTTTCCAAGGGCCGGGCCGGTTCTCCTCGCGTCGGCCCGAGGGGGTGAGCCGATCGAACGGCCCTGATGCAACCGGAAGTCCGCAGCCGCGCGCACAGGAGTGAGGGAGGGGAGCCGGCATGACCCGTCGCCGGATTGGTCCGCAGCTCCTCGCGCCGCTGCTGCTTCTGCTGCTGCCGGCCGCTCTGCTCGACACCGGTGGCCTCTTCACGGCCGTCGCCGTCGCGCTCGCCACGACCGCCGCGGCCGGGGCCGCGCCGATGGCCTGTGCGGCGCCGGCCGCGCGCTCCGTACCGGTCGTGACACCCACTCGGGTGCGTACGGCCATGCGTGACCGGGCCCTTCGTACGGCCTTCCTGCCGCAACGGGATCCCGACGCCGCGGGACGGAGCCGGCCCAGAGCGCCCGGGCGTGCCCTTCCGGCGACCACCGCGTGGGGCACACCACTCCGTGGGGCACACCGCCCCCCTTCACCACGTCCCGTCCTCCACCGCGTCGTGACCCTGCGCGGGTCGTCATGCCGACGTCCCTGTACGCCACGCCGTACGTCCGGCACGACGAGACCCCGGAGGGCTCACCCATGTCCGTTGTCGCCCGTCTGGTGGAGCTGCTCGCCGAGCTGCTCCAGCCGCTGTTCCACACCTTTGCCGCCGCCGCGATCGTGCTGTTCACCGCGCTCGTACGCCTGCTCCTCCTTCCCCTCTCCCTGGCCGCCGCGCGCGGGCAGAAGGCGCGGGCCGCGCTTCAGCCGAAGGCCGACGCACTGCGCAGGAAGTACCGAAGGGACCCCGAGAGGCTGCGCAGGGCCGTGCTGGAACTGCACGCCCGGGAGAAGGTGTCCCCGCTGTCGGGCTGTCTGCCCAGCCTGCTGCAACTGCCCGTCTTCTTCCTGCTCCACCACCTGTTCTCGAGCACACCGGCGGACGGCGGCGACGGGCTGCCCGGCCACCGGCTGCTGGCCGCGCCGCTCGACGGGAGGTGGACCGACGCCCTTGCACAGGGCGGGGTGTTCGGGGCCGCCGGGACGGTGTACCTGGGGCTGTTCGCGGTCGTGGGCCTGGTGGCCGCCGTCGGCTTCCTCCAGTCGAGACGGAGCCTGGCCGGGCGGAGTCCGGCCGGTGCGGGAGCCGTCGTCAGGGTGGCGCCGTTCCTGTCCTTCTTCACCCTCGTCACCGTGGCCGTGGTGCCGCCGGCCGCCGCCTTGTATGTGGTGACCAGTACGGCATGGAGCGTGGTCGAACGGGCCGTGCTCCACCGGTGAGCCGGCCGGCCCGGACCGCCCCCGTCGGGCAGCGGCAGGGGCGGTCCGGGCGGGGATCAGGGGCCGGAGGTCACTTCGCGCCCGTCTCCAGCAGGGACGCCAGCCTGCGCCACTCCTGCCGCGGCAGGGCGTCGACGGGGCCGTCGGTGATCACCTGGAGGGCCACATGGTCCGCGCCCGCCGTGTGGAACTCCTCGACGCGGTCGCGGATGCGGGACTCCTCGCCCCAGGCGACCAGCGCGTCGATCAGACGGTCGCTGCCGCCGCCGGCGATGTCGGACTCGGTGAAGCCGAGACGCAGGAAGTTGTTGGTGTAGTTCGGCAGCTCGAGGTAGGGGGCGAGGCAGGAGCGGGCCAGCGTGCGGGCGCGGGCCGGATCGGTCTCCAGGACGACCTTGAACTCCGGGGCCAGCAGGGCGGCTTCGCCCAGGACGGCGCGGGCCCGCGCGGTGTGGTCCGGGGTGACCAGGTACGGGATCGCGCCGGCCGCCCGGTCCCGGGACAGCTCCAGCATCCTCGGGCCGAGGGCGGCGAGCACCCGGCGCCCGGCGGGCACGCCGCCCTCGCCCGACCGGTCGAGCTCGTCGAGCCGGTCCAGATGGCCGACCATCGTCGTGTACGGCTTGCGGTACTGCCGCACCCGCGGACCGTGGCTCACGCCCAGGCCCAGCACGAAACGGCCGGGGTGGGCGGCTTCCAGCTCGGTGAACTCCGCCGCGGTGGTGGCGGGGTCCTGCTGCCAGATGCTCTGGATGCTGGTGGCGACGACGATCCGCCCGGTCGCCTCGATCAGCGGGGCGGCGTTGCGGGCGGTGCTGTTGCCGCCCAGCCAGACGGCTCCGTAGCCGAGCTCCTCCAGCTCGGACGCGGCCTCGGCGAGTTCACCGCGCCGGGCCGCGTCCTCCGAGCGGAGTCCGATGCTCCAGATGCCGTACCGGCCGACGGCCTCCCGCAGACGGCCCGTGGTGTCGCTCATCGGTTCGATCCCTCCGGACGGGGGTGGGTGCTGTTCTTGCTCGTCACGTGGTCCTTGATCGTCACGTGTACGGCACGTTTCCCCCGGAGGGCGTCCCGGAACCGGCCTTCGGCTTCCCCCGAGGGCACTAACGCCGTCGGGCCAGGAACCGCTCCAGTGCCTCGACCACCATCCGGTGGTCCTCCAGCTGCGGCAGGCCGGAGACCGTCACCGCGCCGATCACGCCCGCGCCCTCGACCCGGATCGGGAACGAGCCGCCGTGGGCCGCGTAGCGGTCCGGGTCCAGGCGGGAGGACTCCTCGAAGGTCGTGCCCTTGGCGCGGAAACGGGCGCCCACCAGGTAGGAGGAGGAGCCGTAGCGCTCCACCACCCGGCGTTTGCGGGCGATCCAGGCGTCGTTGTCGGGAGTGGAGCCGGGGAGGGCCGCGTGGAAGAGCTGCTGGCCGGCGCGGTGGATGTCCACGGCGACCGGGGCCTGGCGCTCGCGGGCCGTCTCCACCAGCAGACAGCCCAGCTCCCAGGCGTCGTCGTGGGTGAAGCGGGGGAGGACCAGGCGGCGCTCCTGGGCCTCCAGCTCCTCGATGCCCGGGGCCGCCTGGGGGGCGTCGGTCGTCGCGGTGCCGTCGGCCGTCACAGCGTCACCACCACACCGTCGCGGGCCGAGCGGCGGGCCGCCTCCAGGACCTCGAGCGCGGCGGCCGCCTCCAGGGCGGTCACCGGGTTCGGGGCGTTCTCGCGCAGGGCGGCGACCACGGCCGCGTAGTACGCCGGGTAGTCGCCGGGCAGGGTCGGCACGGGGCGGCCGCCGCCGGTCACCGGGGACTCGCCGGAGCCGATGCGGCCCCACAGCGCCTCGTCCTCCGTGCCCCAGCCCTCGGGGCCCGGGAGCTTCCCCGCCCGCAGCGCGTCCTCCTGCGGGTCCAGGCCGTACTTCACATAGCCCGCCCGCGAGCCCAGCACCCTGAAGCGCGGGCCGAGCTGGGCGGCCGTCGCGGAGACGTACAGGTGGGAGCGGACGCCGTTGGCATGCGTGAGCGCGATGAACGTGTCGTCGTCGGTCTCCGCGCCCTCGCGGCGGACCACCGTCTCGGCGTACACCTGGGTGACCGGGCCGAACAGGACCAGGGCCTGGTCGACCACATGACTGCCGAGGTCGTACAGAAGGCCCCCGAGCTCCGCGGGGTCGCCGGACTCCCGCCAGCCGCCCTTCGGCTTCGGCCGCCAGCGCTCGAAGCGGGACTCGAACCGCCACACCTCGCCCAGCTCGCCCTCGGCGATCAGCTTGCGCAGGGTGAGGAAGTCGTTGTCCCAGCGGCGGTTCTGGAAGACGGACAGAAGCAGACCGCGCTCCTCGGCCAGCGCCGCGAGGTCCCGCGCCTCGGCCGCCGTACCGGAGAGCGGCTTGTCCACGACCACCGGCAGACCCGCCTTCAGGGCGGTCGTGGCGAGCGGGACATGGGTCTTGTTCGGGGAGGCGACGACGATCAGGTCCAGCTCGTCGGCGCGGGCGAACAGCTCGTCGGCGGTGGCGACGATCCGGGCGTCCGGGAACTGCTCCCGGGCCTGCTCCTGACGCTGCGGATTCGAGGTGACGACCGTGTCGAGGGTCAGGCCCTCGGTCGTGGCGATCAGCGGGGCGTGGAAGACGGCGCCGGCGAGACCGTAGCCGACCAGGCCCACGCGGAGGGAGGTAGCAGTCATGGCCCCTACTTTCGCAACGCTGTTGCCGAAGTGCAAGCGCGAGGTCAGAATGGGGGCGTGAGCAGAAGGACCAGCAAGACGGGCACCGTGACGGTCCCGAGAGGCACGGGCCGTGGAACCGCCGGGGCGAATCTGCTCGCCCTGCGCAGCCACAACACCGCGCTGGTGCTCGATCTGCTGCGCGCGGCGGGCACGGAGGGGATCAGCCGGCTGGAGCTCGCCGAGCGGACCGGGCTCACCCCGCAGGCGGTCAGCAAGATCACCGCGCGGGTGCGGGAGCAGGGGCTCGCCGCGGAGGCGGGGCGGCGGGCGTCCACCGGGGGAAAGCCGCGCACGGTGCTGCGCCTGGTGCCGGAGGCGGGGCACGCGGTGGGGGTGCGCATCGACCGGGACGAGGTGCGGACGGTCGTCGTCGACCTGAACGGCACCGTGGTCGGCGAACGGAGCCGTCCGCTGGACCTGGGGGCGGGCGCGGAGGACGTCGTCGAGACGGTGGCGCTGGAGGTGGAGGGACTGCTGGGGGACGTGTCCGGCTCGCTCGGCCACGGCTTCCTCGAGTCCCTCATCGGCGTCGGGATCGCACTGCCCGGACCGCTCGACCACGGGCGCGGAGTGCTGCACCGGGTGACCGGATTCCCCGAGTGGGACGGATTTCCGCTGCGGGACGCGCTCGCACGGCGGCTCGGCCTGCCCGTGGTGGTCGACAAGGACACGAACGCCGCCGCCCTGGGACTGTCGGTCGCCGGGGAGGGCGGGTCGTTCGCGTATCTGCACCTGGGCACCGGCCTGGGAGCCGGGCTGGTGATCGGGGGACATGTGCACCGGGGCGCGCGGACGGGGGCCGGGGAGTTCGGGCACCAGGTGATCCAGCTGGACGGACCCGTGTGCGGGTGCGGGGACCGGGGATGCATCGAGGTGCTGTGCCTGACGGCCGTGGAACGGGGGGAGCTGGGGGAGGCGGCACGGGTGCTGGGAGCCGGGGCCGCGAACCTCGTGGGACTGCTGGACATCGAGCTGGTGCTGCTCGGGGGACGGACGGTGGCCGCCGCTCCGGAGGTGTTCGTGGACGGGGTGAGCGCGATGGTCGCCGCGCGGGCCCGGCGGGAGGGCATGCCGGGCGGAGCGGTGCCGGTGCGGGTCGCGCCGGGCGGGGAGCGGGGGGTCGCGGAGGGAGCGGCCCAGCTGCTTCTCGCGCCGATGTTCGGACGAGGGGACGGGTGACGGCGACGGGCCGCGCGGAGTCTTCAGGGCTTCACGGGCACCGGCGGGGCGTTTCCGCGGGCCGGCCCCGTGCGCACCCCGCCCCGGGCGGGCCGGGGCGCGGACACGGCGTACGGGCCGGGGAGGTGGCGGAGGGTCGGGTCGCCGAGGGCCGGGCGCATGACAGGCCGGGGGCATGACGACACCCCCGGACGGACTGCCCGTGTACCGCGTGCCGACCGGTCCTGACGACGCGGCGTTCTGCCACCGTGCGAGCGAGGCCCCGGCGATGGGGCACCGGCTGCACGAGGGGCCGTCGATCACGTTCGGCAAAGAGCGGGTGATCGTGGCGCAGGCGGTCGTGCGGTCCGGGCACCCGCGGACCGGGAACCGGGCCCGCCCCCGCGCACCGGCTGTCCGCAGCGGTGCCGCGGCCGGCCGGGGCCGGAGGCCGGAGGACGGCCGTCGGCCGCGGTACATGCCCCACCCACGCAGTGGCCCGTGTGCCATAGTGCGGACAGGGGCCGATGAGACCGGACGGGAGGACCTCCCATGAAATGCGCGGTCATCGGCGGCACCGGGCTGATCGGATCGAAGGTCGTCGGGAAACTGAACGCCGCCGGGCACGAGGCGGTACCGCACGCGCAGTCCACCGGAGTCGACGTCATCGGCGGCCAGGGACTGGACGAGGCGATGACGGAGGCCGATGTCGTCGTCAACCTGACGAACTCCCCGACCTTCGACGAGGCCTCCGCGGCCTTCTTCCGGACCTCCATGGACAACCTTCTGGCCGCGGCCCGGAGGGGCGGCGCCGGCCACTTCGTCATCCTCTCGATCGTCGGCGCGGACCAGGTGCCGGAGCTGGACTACTACCGGGCCAAGGTGCTCCAGGAGAACATCCTCGCGGCCGGGCCGATCCCCTACTCGATCGTCCGGGCGACACAGTTCATGGAGTTCATGGACGCCGTCCTGTCCTGGACCACCGAGGGCGACACCGTCCGGCTGCCCGCCACGCCGGTCCAGCCGATCGCCGCCGAGGACGTGGCCGACGCGGTGGCGGAGGCCGCCGTGGGCGCCCCGCTGAACGGTGTGCGCAATGTCGCCGGTCCCGAGGTCTTTCCCCTGGACGAGCTGGGCCGTACGACCCTGTCCCGCAGGGGCGACCGCCGCACCGTCGTCACCGATCCCACCGCCGGCATGTTCGCCCTCGTCAAGGGGGACGTCCTCACCGACCGGCACGCCCGCCTCGCCCCCACTCGTTACACCGACTGGCTCTCCTGAGCGCTCGGCGCACCGGCCGGCTCTCCTGGGAGCACCGGTGCGCTCTCCGCGCGGGAAGCCGGGCCCGACACTGTCCGCTGAACCGTTCCGGCAAGATCCGGACACTGGTTAGGCTGAGGACTGCCCACGCCCGCGTACGGCAGGAGACGCGCACATGGCAGACCGCAAGCCGATCGAGTCGTGGCTCACCGACATGGACGGCGTCCTCATCCACGAGGGCGTTCCGATCCCCGGTGCCGACGCCTTCCTGAAGAAGCTGCGGGAGTCGGGCCGGCCGTTCCTGGTGCTCACCAACAACTCCATCTACACCCCGCGCGACCTGCGTGCCCGGCTGATGCGCATGGGCCTGGACGTGCCGGAGAAGAACATCTGGACCTCCGCCCTGGCCACGGCGCAGTTCCTCGACGACCAGCGGCCCGGCGGCAGCGCCTATGTCATCGGCGAGGCCGGTCTGACCACCGCGCTGCACGAGATCGGCTACGTCCTGACCGACCAGGACCCCGACTTCGTGATCCTCGGGGAGACCCGGACGTACTCCTTCGAGGCCATGACGAAGGCCGTGCGCCTGATCAACGACGGCGCCCGGTTCATCGCCACCAACCCGGACAACGTGGGGCCCTCCGCCGAGGGCGCCCTGCCCGCCACCGGCTCGGTCGCCGCCCTGATCACCGCGGCGACCCGCAGGAAGCCGTACTTCGTCGGCAAGCCCAACCCGCTGATGATGCGCGCCGGACTGAATGCGATCGGCGCCCACTCGGAGACCTCCGCCATGATCGGCGACCGCATGGACACCGATGTGCTCGCGGGTCTGGAGGCCGGGATGCGGACGTTCCTGGTCCTCACCGGCGTCACCCAGGCGAAGGACATCGACAGCTATCCGTTCCGGCCGTCCCGTGTCGTCGACTCGATCGCGGATCTCGTCGAGCACATCTGACACGTCCGGCCCGCCCGGCCTCCAGACCCGCGAGCACATCGGTGTCCATGCGGTCGCCGATCATGGCGGAGGTCTCCGAGTGGGCGCCGATCGCATTCAGTCCGGCGCGCATCATCAGCGGGTTGGGCTTGCCGACGAAGTACGGCTTCCTGCGGGTCGCCGCGGTGATCAGGGCGGCGACCGAGCCGGTGGCGGGCAGGGCGCCCTCGGCGGAGGGCCCCACGTTGTCCGGGTTGGTGGCGATGAACCGGGCGCCGTCGTTGATCAGGCGCACGGCCTTCGTCATGGCCTC
>NZ_MUME01000163.1 GCF_002155915.1 Streptomyces thermovulgaris
GACACAGCATCCGCCCCGTCCGGCCGACGCGGCTCACACCGGGCAGCGGCGTGAGCCGCCCCTCCCCGCGCCGCCGTCCGGCGCGCTGGCCCGCCTGGCACGCGGTCTGGTCCGGCTCAAGGCGCCCGTCTTCCTGGCCGTCGCACTCGTCTCGCTGGCCGCCGCCCTGTTGGGCGCCGGCGTCGCGGGCGACCTGTCCAGCGGCGGCTACACGGCCAGCGGGTCGGAGGCGGCGCGGGCCGAGCGGATCCTGGCCGACCGGTTCGGCGCCGGGTCGCCGAACATGGTCCTGCTGCTCAGGGCCGAGCGGCCGCTGACCGACGCAGACGTCGCGGCCGAGGGACGGGCGTTCACCGAGCGGGTCGGCTCGCTGGACGGCGTCGGGTACGCCACCTCGTACTGGACCACCCAGGACCCCGCCCTGCGCTCCAAGGACGGCCGCTCGGCACTCGTCCTGGTGCGGCTGTCCGGCGACGAGGACGAGGCCACCCGCCGGGCCGGTGAACTGACCGCCGAACTCACCGGCGAGCAGGGCCGGTTCACGGTCACGGCGACCGGGCGGGCGGTCATCAACGACGCGCTGGAGAAGCAGAGCGAGGAGGACCTGACCAAGGCCGAACTGATCGGCGCACCGCTGACCCTGGTCATCCTCCTGGTCGCGTTCGGCTCGCTCGTCGCCTCGCTCCTGCCGCTGCTGGTCGGCGTCGTCTCGGTGGTGTGCACGCTGGCCGTGCTGCGCCTGCTGGCCGCCGTCACCGACGTCTCGCTCTTCGCGATGAACGTGACGACCGCGCTGGGCTTCGGACTGGCCGTGGACTACAGCCTGTTCGTCGTCACCCGCTACCGCGAGGAGCTCCGGCGCGGCCGCGAGGTGGCCGACGCGGTCGCCGAGTCGCTGCGCACGGCCGGGCGGACCGTGCTGTTCTCCGCGCTGACCGTGGTTCTGTCGCTGGCGGCCCTGCTGGTCTTCCCCATGATGTTCCTGCGCTCGCTCGCCTGCGCGGGCATCGCGGTGGTGAGCCTGGCCGCGCTGACCTCCCTGCTCATCCTGCCGCCGGTCCTGGCCGTCATCGGCCGGCGCATCGACAGGCTGGACGTGTTCGCCCGCTGGCGGCGCAGGCCCGCCGAGGGCGACGACAGCGTGCGGGGCATGTGGCACCGGCTGGCCACCGGCGTGATGCGGTGGCCGGTGGCGGCCGGCGGCGCCGTCGCCGTCCTGCTGATCGCGCTGGCGCTGCCCTTCGGGCACGCCCGCTTCGGGCTCACCGACGACCGCATCCTTCCCCAGGGCGCACCCGCCCAGGCCGCGGCCGAGACCATCCGCACCGACTTCGCCGGCGCGGGCACCCACCCGGTCACCGTCGTCCTGCCGGACCTTCCCGAACCGGGCCGTCAGGCCGCGCTCACCGGCTACCTGGCCGAACTCTCCCGCACCGAGGGCACCGTGCGGGTCGACAGCCCGCTCGGCAGCTGGGCGAAGGGCCGGCGGATCGCCCCGCCCGGCCCGGCCGCGGCGGCCATGGCCGACCCCCAGGGCGTCTGGCTGAGCGTCGTCTCCGACACCAACCCCAACTCACCGGCCGGCGAGCGCCACACCGAACGCGTCCGCGCCGTCGACGCCCCCGCCGCCGCGCTGGTCGGCGGCGAGGCGGCGGCGCTGGTGGACACCAAGCAGGCCCTGAAGGACCGCGTCCCCCACGCCGGGGCGGTCATCGCCCTGAGCATGCTGGTCCTGCTGTTCCTGTTCACCGGCAGCCTCGTCGTCCCCGTCCAGGCCCTGATCCTCAACACGCTCAGCCTGACCGCCTCGTTCGGCGCGATGGTGTACGTGTTCCAGGACGGCCATCTGAAGTGGCTGGTCGGCGACTTCATCGCCACCGGGCAGCTGGAGGTCACGGTGCCGGTGCTGATGTTCTGCGTGGCGTTCGGGCTGTCCATGGACTACACCGTCTTCCTGCTGTCCAGGATCAGGGAGGAGTACCTGGCCACGGGCGACACCACGCGGGCGGTGGTCTTCGGCATCGACCACACCGGCCGGCTGATCACCGCTGCCGCCCTGGTCGTGGCGAGCGTCCTGGCGGCGCTGGCGACCTCGGAGCTGAGCCTGCTCAAGCTGCTGGGGGCGGGCCTGGCCCTGGCCGTCCTGGTCGACGCCACGCTGGTGCGCGGCATCCTGGTGCCGGCGGTCATGAAGCTGTGCGGGCGGGCGAACTGGTGGGCGCCGGCGCCGCTGCGGCGCCTGCACACCAAGGCCGGCCTGCACGACGGCTGACCCGCCCCGGCCCCGGCGCCCTGCACGGAGTGGATCCCTCCCCCGCCCGCCGGCGGGAGCGCGTCCGGAGAGCCGGAGCGCTGCCGACCTGCGTCGTACGGCCGCACCGACATGTGCGTGACGTTCGGCGCCACTCCCTCGGGGATGCGCCCGGACGCCCACGCGTTGCGGCAGCCGCCGGCCACGATGGACACCGCGGTACGCACAGCGTCCGACGACGTCGTACCGGTGCGCGGCATCACCACCAGGTCGTCGTACAGAGGTATGCGTCGGCCTTGACGGACAGGGCATCGCCCGGCCGTCGGAGGGGTCCTCACCGGCCTTCACCGCCCCGCGTGGCGCGTTCGCGGTCGAGGAACCCCGGTCGAGGAACGCGGCCACCACGGGGAACATGCGGTCGACCGGCCGGCGGACGGCTTTCCGCCCGGCGTCAGCCTGCTCGGCGCGCGGTTTCGAGCGGAGGTGGCCGACGCTCCGCCGAGACGCGCGGGCCGGGTGTGCCGGTGGCGTCATGAGCCTGTCACCGGCCTGCGGTGATGTAGCCCAGTTCGTAGGCCGCGATGACGGCCTGGGCGCGGTCGCGGGCACCGAGTTTGGCGAAGATCCGGTTGATGTGGGTCTTGACGGTGTGGTCGGTGATGGTGAGGCGCTCGGCGATCTCGTCGTTGGAGCAGCCACGGGCGATGAGGAGCAGGACCTCGGTCTCCCGCGCGGTCAGGTTCGGGGCCTCGGGGCGGGGGCGCGGAGCGGGGCGTTCACGCAGGAAGCGGGCGATGAGCCGCTGGGTGATGTCGGGAGCGAGCATGGCCTTTCCGGCAGCCACCACGCGCACCGCGTGCAGCAGTTCGGGGAAGGTGGCGTCCTTCAGCAGAAAGCCGCTGGCTCCCGCGGCAAGAGCGTCGTAGACGTACTCGTCCAGCCCGAAGGTGGTCAGGATGAGGACGCGGGTGGTGGTGTTCGGGTCGGCGCATATCGCTCGTGTGGCGGCTATGCCGTCGGTGTTCGGCATCCGGATGTCGAGCAGGGCGATGTCGGGACGGTGGGCGCGCACCAGGCGGACGGCGTCCTGGCCGTCCGCGCCTTCCCCGACGACCTCGATGTCCTCCTGGGTGTTCAGAAGACTGACGAAACCGCTGCGTACGACGGCCTGATCGTCCACGACCACCGCGCGGATCCTCGGCACCGGCCAACTCCCCTTTCCTTACCGGTTTCCTTGCTGGAGGTCACTGGGCGTTGCGGATGACTGCGGTGAGCGACGGCCCCGATCGAGGGAGGGGCGGACCGGGGTGCCGGGTGCGGTGACCGGCAGACGCGCGGTCACGGTGAATCCTCCGTCCGGGGTCGGATGCCAGTCGAGACTGCCGCCGAGCAGGGCCGCCCGCTCGTGCATGCCGACGAGGCCGTGGCCGCCGCCCTCGGACGGGCGGGCCGGGGGCGGCGGCCACGGCCTCGTCGGCATGCACGAGCG
>NZ_MUME01000164.1:0-861 GCF_002155915.1 Streptomyces thermovulgaris
GGGTGAGGGCGCGTGGCGCCGGAGAAGTCGCAGCAGAGCTGGCGGTACTGCGGTGGGCAGATCAAGCTCTGGCGCGAGGAGGCGCAGATCAGCCGACAGGCGCTCGCCGACGAGGCCGGGTACGACTACGAGTACGTCAAGTCGATGGAGTGCGGGCGCCGCCGGCCGACGCTCAGGCTGTTGCAGGTCGCGGACCAACTGTGCGGGGCGAGAGGGAAGCTGCTGGCCGGGTACGAGTTCCTGAAGCCGGAGCGCTATCTGTCATACGCCGAGGACTACGTGCAGTACGAAGCTGAGGCGGTCGTGCTGAGTTCTTACCAGCCGTTGCTGATCCCGGGACTGTTGCAGACCGAGGAGACGATCAGGGCTTATCTCAGCACGCACTTTCCTCCTCTGGATGATGAGCTGCTCGAAGAGCGGGTCGCGGGGCGCCTGGAAAGACAGTCGTTGCTTGAACAGCGCTCCAGGTCCTTCAACTTCGTCATCGGCGAACTCGCGTTGCGCAACCAGGTGGGTGGAGTGGAGGCGCATCGGAAGCAATTGCACCGATTGCTGGATGTCGGCAGGGCTCGCAACGTGACGGTTCAGGTGCTGACGTTCGCGGGGGCTGGACCTGAGCTCGATGGGCCCTTTGTGCTGCTTGAGACAGCCGAACATGACACTCTGGTTTACGAGGAGGGACAAGCGACAGCGAGGCTGTATGCCGACCCGGACAAGGTCAGTACTGTTGTTCAGCGCTATGCGATGATCCTTCGGAAGGCGCTCAGCCTTGATGAGTCGGCGCGCTTTATCGAGAAGTTGGCGGAGGAACTATGTCCACTGAGCTGATGTGGTTCAAGTCCAGCTACAGCAGCACCGGCG
>NZ_MUME01000164.1:900-9863 GCF_002155915.1 Streptomyces thermovulgaris
TCGCGCAACCGGCCGTCGCCGACAGGTGCCCGATCACCCGGCCGCCTGCAGACCGGGTGTCACACCCGCCATCGCGCTGTGGCCCCGGTCGTCCGCGAAGGTCACCGTGACGACCTCCCGTCGTGCCGAACACCGCGCCCATGGCGAGACGCGCGGCCGGGCTGCATCGCCATGCCGCAGACGGTTCTGCGCCCCCTGAGCGACCCCATTCCGTTTTCTCCCGTGTCCCTGGTGCGGCGAAAAGGGCTGGTGCATCCAGGGTTGAATGCGCTCAGGTGTTCCCATGTCGAAATGACGTGCGAGAAAAGGCGGCTTCGGGATCGGAGGGAAGCGGGCGTCCGACCATGGATGAGCAGGTGATGTCAAGTCATATCTGAAACAAATCTCACGACATCCCCCCTTGCGCTACATTCGGGGCCCCGGGCGCATTGTGTTAAAGGGGGGCGTTCGTGCTGGGTGGGGGCCTGGCGCGACAATTGATACGTAGGCCCGGGTTCGTACGCCTCCCTGCCAGTGATGCCCCATGGGGGGGAGTACGTGCGCGTCGACAAATGGCGGAATCACGCTCGATCGAGCGGGTCCGGATCCCTTTCCGGAGGTCTTGGCGGGACGGCTGGAGCCGTGCAGCCGGGGGAGTCGTTCGACTCCGGCGGCNNCCGACGAGGGGCGTCCCGCCTGGCCGACGGTCAAGGCGGGGGCGCTGTCGCGGCAGACGGCCGGACCGGCCCGCTCGGCGAAGCCGTCCGGCCCGGTCGGTCCGGACGGCGCACAGGGGGCGGGCGGGGGCCTGGACGCCTCGGCACGTGCCGGCACGGATCCGTTCGGCTCCACCGGCTCCACCGGCTCCACCGGCTCCACCGGTTCCACCGGCTCCACCGGTTCCACCGGCTCCACCGGTTCCACCGGTTCCGCAGGTTCTTCCGGTTCCCCCGACTCCGGCGGATCCGATCCTCTGCGGGTACGCGTCGAGGACCCCTGGCGGACCGAGCAGATCGAGCAGGGCGACGGGGCCGGGCAGTCCCACGACCCGAACGAGGTCACCGTCCAGCTCGACACCGTGAAGCCGGGCGGCTCCGGCGCATCGGCGGGTGCCGCGGCCGACAAGCCCGTCTTCGTCGACGACTCCGGCCGCCGCAGCCGCCGCCTCCGCCGCTTCGGCATGGCGGTCGGCCTCGCCTGCGCCGCCTACGCGGGCGTCATCGTCGTCACCCTGCTGTCCGGCAACGCGGGCGCCCCCTGGGTGCCGATCCCGATCCCGGGTGTGGGGGACCCGCCGGCGAGCAAGGTCAAGGAGTCCCCGCGCCCGTCGCGGACGACCGGTCCGTCCGCCGGGAGCGGCGGCCTGCCCGGCGTCGGCGCCCCGGGCGCCGGTGCCGACGCCGGCACGGACACCGGCACCGACGCGGGTGCCCCGGGCACCGGTGCGACCCCGTCCCCGGGCGGCACCGCCGCACCGGGGACCTCGCCCCGGCCCGGCACGACACCCGACGCCTCGGCCCGGCCCCAGCCGTCCGCGTCCGGCACGAAGAAGGGCACTCCGGGGCGCACCGCCACGCCGACCGCCCCCGGGGACCACGACTCGCCCCCGGTCGTCGATCCGCCGGCCGACCCGCCGGCCGATCCGAGCCCGGACCCGGAGCCGAGCGACGGACCCGGCGACTCCGGCGGCAACGATGGCGGCGGCGACACCACCGACAAGGCCGGCGCGGCCCCCACCCCGACCGTGCTCGCCTCCGACGAGCCGGCCACGCCCCGGCCCGACCAGTCCGACGCCACACCCGCCCAGTCCCCGGAGAACGTCCTCTGATGGCCCCGCGCTCCAACCGTCGCCGTTCCAGCCGGGCCGACGGGCGCTCCCGCCGTGCCTCGGCCGTCAACGCGCGCCGCCGCCTTCTGCCCATGCGCTGGGTGCTGCCCGTGCTGCTGCTGACCGCCGTCACCGCGATGCTGATGCTGCGCGGCTATGTGCACAGCGAGATCCTCGCCGACTACCGGGTCCGGCCCGACACGGCCGCCGACCAGGTGCCCGAGAAGATACGCACGGGCGGCCCGGTCATCGACACCCGCAACGGCGGGATCAGCAGTCTGAGCGTGCCCCGGCAGCGGATCGTCCTCACCTTCGACGACGGCCCCGACCCCACGTGGACCCCGAAGATCCTCGACACGCTCAAGCGGCACGACGCGCACGCGGTGTTCTTCATCACCGGCACCATGGCCTCGCAGTACCCGGACCTGGTCAGGCGGATGGTGCGCGAGGGCCACGAGATCGGGCTGCACACCTTCAACCACCCCGACCTCTCCTACAAGTCGTGGGGCGGCATCGACTGGCAGCTGTCCCAGACCCAGATGGCCCTGGAGGGCGCCGCCGGCATCCGTACGTCGCTGTTCCGGCCGCCGTACTCCTCCTTCGCCGGCGCGATCGACAACGCCTCCTGGCCGGCCATCGAGTACGTCGGCTCCCGCGGCTACCTCACGGTCCTGAACGACACCGACAGCGAGGACTGGAAGAAGCCCGGCGTCGACGAGATCATCCGCCGGGCCACCCCGAAGAACGGCGAGGGCGCCGTCGTCCTGATGCACGACTCGGGCGGCGACCGGCGGCAGACCGTCGAGGCGCTCGACCGCTTCCTGCCCGAACTCCAGGCCAAGGGTTACCGGTTCCAGAACCTCACCGAGGCCCTCGGGGCGCCCAGCGCGCACACCCCGGTCACGGGGATCGAGCTGTGGAAGGGCCGGGCCTGGGTCTTCCTCGTCCAGGCCTCGGACAAGGTCACCGGCGTCCTGGTCGTCGGCCTCGTGGTCGTCGGCACCCTCGTCCTCGTCCGCTTCGGTCTGATGCTGCTGCTCTCCGGTGCGCACGCCCGCCGGGTGCGCCGGAAGAACTTCCGCTGGGGTCCCAACGCCCCGGTCACCGAGCCGGTCACGGTCCTGGTCCCGGCGTACAACGAGGCCAAGTGCATCGAGAAAACCGTGCGTTCGCTCGTCGCCAGCGACCACCCCATCGAGGTGCTGGTCATCGACGACGGCTCCAGCGACGGCACCGCCCGGATCGTCGAGGACCTGAACCTGCCGGGCGTACGGGTCATCCGGCAGCTCAACGCGGGCAAGCCGGCCGCCCTCAACCGGGGTGTGGCCAACGCCAGCCACGACATCATCGTGATGATGGACGGCGACACCGTCTTCGAGCCGTCCACCGTCCGCGAGCTGGTGCAGCCCTTCGCCGACCCGCGCGTCGGCGCGGTCGCCGGCAACGCCAAGGTCGGCAACAAGAACAAGCTCATCGGGTCGTGGCAGCACATCGAGTACGTGATGGGCTTCAACCTCGACCGCCGGATGTACGACATCCTCGGCTGCATGCCGACGATCCCCGGAGCCGTCGGCGCCTTCCGGCGCAGCGCGCTGGAGCGGGTGGGCGGCATGAGCGACGACACGCTCGCCGAGGACACCGACATCACCATGGCGCTGCACCGCGACGGCTGGCGGGTGGTGTACGCGGAGAACGCGCGCGCCTGGACCGAGGCCCCGGAGTCCGTGCGGCAGCTGTGGTCCCAGCGCTACCGCTGGTCGTACGGCACCATGCAGGCGATCTGGAAGCACCGCCGGGCCATCGTGGAGCG
The DNA here is from genome assembly GCF_002155915.1 of Streptomyces thermovulgaris. Classification (GTDB taxonomy): domain Bacteria; phylum Actinomycetota; class Actinomycetes; order Streptomycetales; family Streptomycetaceae; genus Streptomyces; species Streptomyces thermovulgaris. Next base: position 4,518 of record NZ_MUME01000164.1, read on the forward strand.
CGGCCCGTCGGGCCGCTTCGGCCGGATCGGTCTGCCGTTCGTGTCCCTGTTCATGGTGGTGGCCCCGCTGCTGGCCCCGCTGATCGACATCTTCCTGCTGTACGGCCTGGTGTTCGGTCCCACGCAGAAGACGATCGGCGCCTGGCTCGGTGTGCTGGCGGTGCAGGCGGTCTGCGCCGCGTACGCCTTCTGGCTGGACCGCGAGAAGATGAGGCACCTGCTCTCGCTGCCGCTCCAGCAGATCTTCTACCGGCAGCTGATGTACGTCGTCCTGCTCCGCTCCTGGATGACGGCACTCACCGGCGGCCGGCTGCGCTGGCAGAAGCTGCGGCGCACGGGTGCGGTGGAGGCGCCGGGCTCGATCCCGCGCCGGCGCACGGAGAGCGGTGACAGCGCACGCGAGCAGAGGCCCGTCGGATGACGGGAGGCGTGTACGGAGCGGCGGACGGCGTCCCGTCGCCGGGCGCACCCGGGGCACCGGCGGGTGCCCCGGGCCCCGGCCCGGCAGCGGCGGGGGCGGTGCCCCGGCCGTACGGGGACCGTCCGCCGGGCGGGACGAGGACCCCCGCCCGGCGGACGGCACCGGCCGGGACGGCCGGCGGGGCAGCCGGCGTGGGGGACACGGCGGGTGCGGCGGACGCGACGGACACGGCCGAGGCGGTCGACACGGCCGCCGCGGCCGGGAAACCGGCCCGTCCCGGCCGCGACCGCTATCTGGACCTCCTGCGCTTCCTCGCCCTGGTGCGTGTGGTGGCGTACCACCTCTTCGGCTGGGCGTGGCTGACGGTGCTGTTCCCGTCCATGGGCGTGATGTTCGCCCTGGCGGGCTCCCTGACGGCGCGTTCGCTCAACCGCCCCGCCCTCTCGGTGATCAGGAGCAGGGTGCGCCGTCTGCTGCCTCCGCTGTGGGCGTTCGCCGCCGTCGTCCTGCCCGTGCTGTTCCTCCAGGGCTGGGACCCGCGCGAGGACCCGGACCTCGGCGGCCCCTTCCGGGGCGCGGTCGCGGTGTTCACCTATCTGGTGCCGGTCGGCGCCCCGCCGTATCCGGCGAGCATCGGCTCGGGGTCCGGCTGGCTGGAGAGCACATGGGCGGAGCAGGCGGCGGGCCCGCTGTGGTACCTGCGGGCGTATCTGTGGTTCGTGGTGGCGTCCCCGCTGCTGCTGCGGGTCTTCCGCAGAGCGCCGTGGCCGACCCTGCTGTTCCCTCCGGCGCTGACCGCCGTGGTCGGCACCGGGCTGGTGACCCTTTCCGGCGAGACGGGCAACGCGGTCGTGGACTTCGCCGTGTACGGCGGCTGCTGGGTGCTCGGCTTCGCCCACCACGACGGGATGCTGAAGCGGATCCCGCGCCCGGCGGTGGTGGCCGGCGCGGCCCTGCCGATGGCCCTCGGCCTGTGGTGGGCCTTCGGTCATCTCGGCCCGGAGGGCTGGGACCTGAACGAGATCCCGCTCGCGCAGGCGTTGTGGTCGCTCGGCTTCGTGGCGGTCCTGCTGCGGTGCTCCCCGTCCTGGCGGCGGCTGCCGGGCCGGCTGGCCGGATGGGACGGGCTGATCACCCTCTTCAACAACCGGGCGGTGACGATCTACCTCTGGCACAACCTGCTGCTCATGGCGACGGTGCCGGTCCTCGACCGGCTCTACGAGCTGCCCTTCCTGGAAAGCGGCACCGCCGCCTCGTGGTTGGCGTCGACGGAACTCCTCTGGCAGTTCGTGCTCGTCTGGCCCCTGATCGGTCTGGCCGTGCTCGCCGTCGGCTGGGTCGAGGACCTGGCCGCCCGGCGCAGGCCGCGGCTGTGGCCGGACGGCCCGCCGAGGCGGAGGGGGAGAGGAGGCGCGGGGGTGTAGCCGGGGCGGCCTCTCACTGCCGTCCGCTCCGGGGTGAGTGCAACGTTGCCTCCCGGTCACGCGCGGCCACAGCGCGGAAACGCGGGGTTCCTAACGTCGGGGCCCAGCCACTCAGCGCATTGTGGAGGCGTCATGGCAGGCGGCCGTCGTTGGATCGAGCACTGGGACCCGGAGGACGAGGACTTCTGGGAGAGGGAGGGCAAGCGGGTCGCCCGCCGGAACCTCGTCCTCTCCGTGCTCTGCGAGCACATCGGGTTCTCGGTGTGGACGCTGTGGTCCGTGCTCGTGCTGTTCATGGGGCCCGAGTACGGGCTGACCCCCGCCGACAAGTTCCTGCTCACCTCCCTGGTGACGCTGGTGGGGGCGGTGGTGCGGGTGCCGTACACCTTCGCCGTGGCGCTCCTCGGCGGGCGGAACTGGACGGTTCTGTCCGCGGGGCTGCTGCTCGTCCCGACCGTCGCCGCCTTCGTCGTGATGGAGCCGGGAACCTCTTTTTCCACCTTCCTGTGGGTCGGGTTGCTCGCCGGCATCGGCGGCGGCAACTTCGCCTCCTCCATGACCAACATCAACGCCTTCTTCCCGCTGCGGAAGAAGGGGTGGGCGCTGGGACTGAACGCCGGGGGCGGCAACATCGGCGTGCCCGTCATCCAGCTCGCCGCCCTCGGGGTCATCGGGGCGGGCGGCGGGCCGCGGCTCCTGCTGGGGATCTACATTCCGCTGATCGTCGTCGCCACCGTGCTCGCCGCGCTGTTCATGGACAACATCGCCTCCGTGCGGAACGACACCGGCGCCGCGAAGGAGGCCGCGAAGGACGCCCACACCTGGATCATGTCCTTCCTCTACATCGGGACCTTCGGGTCGTTCATCGGGTACAGCTTCGCCTTCGGGCAGGTGCTCACCAGCCAGTTCGGGCGTACGCCGCTGCAGGCCGCCTGCCTCACCTTCATCGGGCCGCTGCTGGGCTCGCTGAGCCGGCCGGTCGGCGGCCGGCTCGCCGACCGGTACGGCGGCGCGCGGATCACCCTGTGGAACTTCGTCGCCATGGCCGCCGCGACCGCCCTGCTCGTGGTGGCCGGGAGGCGGGACTCGCTGCCGCTGTTCGTGGCGGTCTTCGTGGTGCTGTTCACGCTCAGCGGGCTCGGCAACGGGTCGACGTACCGGATGATCCCCGGGATCTTCCAGGCCCAGGCCCTCGCCCGGGGGCTGAGGGGCGCACAGGCCGCGGCCCACGGACGGCGGCTGTCCGGGGCCTCCATGGGGCTGATCGGCGCGGTCGGCACGCTCGGCGGCGTCGGCATCAACCTGGCCTTCCGGCAGTCGTTCCTGTCCCACGGCTCCGGGACCGGCGCGTTCGTCGCCTTCCTCGCCTTCTACGGCGTGGCCGTCGCGGTCACCTGGGCCGTGTACCTGCGCCGCCCGGCCGAGGGCGTGCCGGGCCGTGACATGACGCACGACGTGACGCACGGCGTAACACTGGAGACATCGCGCCGAACCAAGGCCGTCACGCACAGTTGACACGATCGAAAGACGAGCAGCGGGGACGAGGACGCGAACGCGGGACAAGAGCCGATGGACGACGTGCAGCAGCGGACGGAACACGGGCCCCTGGCCGGATTCACCGTCGGGGTGACGGCCGCGCGCCGGGCCGAGGAGCTGGGCGCGCTCCTCGAACGGCGCGGGGCCCGTGTCCTGCACGCGCCCGCCCTGCGGATCGTGCCGCTCGCCGACGACAAGGAACTGCTCGCCGCCACCGAGGAGATCGTCGGCCGGGCGCCCGACGTCGTGGTGGCCACCACCGCGATCGGCTTCCGCGGCTGGATCGAGGCGGCGGAGGGCTGGGGGCTGGGCGAGGCGCTGCTCGAGCGGCTGCAGAAGGCGGAGCTGCTGGCGCGCGGGCCGAAGGTCAGGGGAGCGGTCCGGGCCGCCGGGCTGACCGAGGAGTGGTCGCCGTCGTCGGAGTCCATGGCGGAGGTGCTGGACCGGCTGCTGGAGGAGGGCGTCGACGGACGCCGGATCGCCGTGCAGCTGCACGGGGAGCCGCTGCCCGGGTTCGTGGAGGCGCTGCAGGCGGGAGGTGCAAAGGTCGTCCAGGTGCCGGTGTACCGGTGGATGCCGCCGGAGGACCTGGGGCCCCTGGACCGGCTGCTGGACGCGGTCGTCGCCGGCGGGGTCGACGCGCTCACCTTCACCAGCGCGCCCGCCGCCTCGTCGCTGCTGGCGCGGGCGGAGGAACGGGGGCGGCTGCCGGAGCTGCTGGCCGCGCTGCGGCACGACGTGCTGCCGGCGTGCGTCGGGCCCGTGACCGCGCTGCCGTTGCAGGAGCGCGGGGTGAACACGGTCCAGCCGGAGCGGTTCCGGCTGGGGCCGCTGGTCCAGGTGCTGTGCCGGGAACTGCCGGGGCGGGCACGGGTGCTGCCCGTCGCCGGGCACCGCATGGAGATCCGCGGGCACGCGGTGCTGGTGGACGAGGACCTCAGGCCCGTGCCCCCGGCGGGAATGGCGCTGCTGAGGGCGCTGGCACGGCGGCCCGGCTGGGTGGTCACCCGCGCCGACCTGCTCCGCGCCCTTCCGGGCGCCGGCCGCGACGAACACGCCGTGGAGACCGCCATGACCCGCCTGCGCACCGCCCTGGACAACCCCGGGCTGATCCAGACGGTGGTCAAACGCGGCTACCGCCTGGCCCTGGACCTGGCGGCCGAGACGAAATACGCCGACGTGTAGCCCGCACCCGGCGGGCGAGGGATACCGGGCACGGTACGGGGCAGGCACTGTAGGAGGGAACGGCTTTCCGGTTTCCGTTTCCCGGCCTCCGACGAGTGCCCCGGCCCGGGCTCACCGGCCGGGGTGAGCCCAGGTGGTGACAGGAACATGGCGGTGGGTACGGCCACGGGTCCCTACGAGCTGCGGTTCGACACCGGGCGGATCTGCCTGGACCTGCTGGCCACCAGTCATCCCACCGAACGGCTGCACTCCCTGGCGCCGTTGTGCGCCTGGATCACGGGAGCGGGCCTGGTGCCGGCCGGCACCGGGCTGACGCACGCGCATGCCTCCTGGCTCACCGCCTTCCACCAACTGCGGTCGGACATCCGGCACTTGGTGCACGCGTGCCTGACCGGTGAGTCCCGGCCGTACGACCTCGCACTCGCCCGCGTCAACGAGGTCGCCCGTGTCGCGCCCCCGGCTCCCCGGGCCGTACGGGGCGAGGACGGCACCCTCGTGCGCGAGGTGGCCCGACCGCCCGGGTGCGCGGCACTGCTCGCGGTCGTCGCCCGGGACGCCGTGGACCTGCTCACCGACCCCGCCGCCCGGGCGCGTCTGCGCCAGTGCGAGGGCGACAACTGCCCGATCGTGTACCTGGACACCTCCCGGGGACGCAGAAGGCGCTGGTGCTCCAGCGAGGTGTGCGGCAACCGCGAGCGGGTGGCCCGGCACCGCCGCCGCGCGGCCCTCACCCGCGCCTAGAGACCCTGGGGAGACGGGGGAGGGACGGGGGGAGAGAGA
>NZ_MUME01000165.1 GCF_002155915.1 Streptomyces thermovulgaris
CAGCTCGGAGACGACGAGGAGCACGTCCTCGGCGGCGGCCCGCTGGTCGGCGGTCGTGGCGGGCAGCCAGCCCCATGCGTACAGCGCCTGACGGGTGAAGTCCCGGGCGAGGGGCACGACACCGCTCTGGCCGTCGAAGTTCAGCGTGCGGACCTGGCGTCCCCCCGGCGGGGCCGCCGGCACGGCCGTCGTCCCCCCTGTGGACGCCCCTCCTGCCGGTACATCCCCCTCGGGCATCCCGGAAGCGCCGCTGGGCTCCGGGCCGCGGTCGCCCGGCGAGTAGGGCCGGGTGGTGCTCATCAGCGCTTCACCTCACCGATCCACCAGTTCACGATTCAAAGGTCATCCGTCGCTTCGCATGCGCACGGCCGGTGTGTCCGTGCACATGCGGGAATCCCGCTCACCGGGCCTCGTGCGGGCAGCCGATCCGCTCAGGATCTCTCCTGCCCGACCGATCCGGTGGAACACCCCTGTTTTCGGCCCGTGGGGAGCAATGCCCGGTACGCGTCGGGTGCGGGAGTGGGAGAGGAAAAGGAAGGAGGACACGTCGGCGTTCCAGCGGCCGGCTCAGCCGGTCTCGTCGGCCAGGGCGTCCTCGAGCGTGTCGTGCACGCTGAAGACCGCGTCGGCCCCGGTGATCTCGAACACCCGAGCCACCACCGGCTGCATTCCGGCGAGATGCACACCGCCTCCGGCCGCCTCCGCCTTCAGCCGTGCGCCCAGCAGCACGTTCAGCCCCGTGGAGTCGCAGAACTCCAGGCGGGAGCAGTCCACCACCAGTCGCGAGCACCCCTTGGCGAGGCACTCCTCGAGCGGTTCGCGCAGCAGGTCGGCCGTGTGGTGATCCAGCTCACCCGCTGGAGTCACGACGGCGCTGGAGCCCTCCTGCCGCACCTCCACCAGAAGCCGGCCCGACTGTGCGCTGCCGACCGTCCCGTGGTCCATGCCGTCTTCTCTCCCGGGGTCTTGGTCCGCTGACTGACGCCCTCGAACACTACGCCTTCCTGCAGCGCAGCAACACCCGACAAACGCACACGAACAGGCACACTCCCACGCAACACACTTGCCACAGTGTCGGGGAAGCAGGTAGGGCTAGTAAGGACCTGTACCCGACACGGCCGGCTTTGGAGGCGCCGCACACCGCAGTGCACGCACTGGCTTCGGCAGCCATATGCCGAGAACGATGGAGGACATCATGTCACCCCGGCTCGACGCATCGCATCCCCAGAAGGCGACGTCGGCACCCCCCACGGAGCACCCGGATCCCACCGAGCTTCACGACGCAAGCGCCGAGCGGGCCGATCGGGCCTCACTGGCCGGGCTTCCGGACATCCCCCCGTACGACGAAGTGGCCCCGGACGACGCCCGGGCCCTGTCCAAGACCCTCTTCGCGCGGCTGGAGTCCCTCGAGGAAGGCACCCACGAGTACTCGTACGTCCGCAACACACTCGTCGAGCTCAACCTCGCGCTGGTCAAGTTCGCCGCCTCCCGCTTCCGCTCCCGCAGCGAACCGATGGAGGACATCATCCAGGTCGGCACCATCGGCCTGATCAAGGCGATCGACCGCTTCGAACTCTCCCGGGGCGTGGAGTTCCCCACGTTCGCGATGCCGACCATCATCGGCGAGATCAAGCGCTTCTTCCGCGACACCTCCTGGTCCGTGCGCGTCCCGCGCCGGCTGCAGGAGCTGCGCCTGGACCTCGCCAAGGCCGGTGACGAGCTGGCCCAGCGCCTCGACCGCGCCCCCACGGTGGGCGAACTCGCCGAGTACCTCGGCCTGACCAGGGACGAGGTGGTCGAGGGCATGACCGCCTCCAACGCGTACACCGCCTCCTCGCTGGACGCCCAGCCGGAGGAGGACGACTCCGAGGGCGCCCTGGCGGACCGCATCGGATACGAGGACAACGGGCTCGAGGGCATCGAGTACGTCGAGTCGTTGAAGCCGCTGATCGCCGAGCTGCCCTCCCGGGACCGGAAGATCCTGTCCCTGCGGTTCGTGGCCAATATGACCCAGTCGGAGATCGGCGAGGAGCTCGGCATCTCGCAGATGCATGTCTCGCGGCTGCTCTCGCGCACGCTCGGACGATTGCGCAAGGGACTGACCGTGGAGGAGTGACGGGGCCGGGCGCCTTCGTCCGGTGCCGCTCCCGGCACCGGACGGACCGCGTCCCGCCCGTCCTCTCCCGGACAGTCCCCTTTCCGGACAGTCCCCTTTCCGGGCAGCCGCCTTCCGGCCTGCCCTCTTCCGGGCGGCCCTCATCCGGGCAGCCCTCTGCGCGGCCCTCTTCTTCGTCGTCCTTTGCCGTCGCTCTTTTCCGGGCAGTCCCGCACGTCCTGCGGCGGGGCGGCGGCGGTGTCCGGGCGGGCCTCGTCACACCTCGCGCACGCCCTTCCGCCAGACCTGGGCGACCAGGGGAACGCCCGGGCGGTAGGCCAGGTGGACATGGCTGGGCGCGTCGAGGACGACGAGGTCGGCACGGGCACCGGGGGTCAGCCGGCCCACGTCGTCGCGGCGCAGGGCCCGCGCTCCGCCCTCCGTCGCCGCCCAGACCGCCTCGTCGGGCGTCATGCCCATGTCCCGCACGGCGAGCGCGATGCAGAACGGCATCGAGGACGTGAAGGACGAGCCCGGGTTGCAGTCGGTGGACAGCGCGACCGTGACCCCGGCGTCCAGCAGGCGGCGGGCGTCGGGCCAGGGGGCGCGGGTGGAGAACTCGGCGCCGGGCAGCAGGGTGGCGACCGTGGTGCCGGAGGCCAGGGCGTCGACGTCCGCGTCGGTCAGATGGGTGCAGTGGTCGGCGCTGGCCGCGTCGAGTTCGACGGCGAGCTGGACGCCGGGGCCGTGGGTGAGCTGGTTGGCGTGGATGCGCGGGTGCAGGCCCCTGGCCTTGCCCGCGGTGAGGATCGCGCGGGCCTGGTCGCCGTCGAAGGCGCCCTTCTCGCAGAACACGTCGATCCAGCGGGCGTGGGGGGCGCAGGCCCGGAGCATCTCCCCGGTGACCAGCTCGACGTACCCCGCCGGGTCCTCGGCGTAGTCGGGGGGAACGATGTGTGCGCCGAGGTAGGTGACCTCGTCGGTGTGGCGGGCGGCGATGCGCAGGGCACGGGCCTCGTCGGCGACGGTCAGCCCGTACCCGGACTTCGTCTCGAGCGTGGTCGTGCCCTGGCGCAGGGCCTCGGCGAGGTAGCGGGTGAGGTTGGCCTCCAGCTCCGCGTCGGTGGCGGCGCGGGTGGCGGCGACCGTGGTGCGGATGCCGCCCGCGCTGTAGGGCCGGCCGGACATGCGGGCGTTGAACTCCTCGGTGCGGTCGCCCGCGAAGACCAGGTGGGAGTGGGAGTCGACGAAGCCCGGGATCACCGTCCGGCCGCCGGCGTCGACCCGGTTGTCAGTGGCGGGTGCTTTCCTGGACTCACCGATCCACGCGATGCGGTCGCCGTCGATGACGACGGCCGCGTCCTGGACGAGTCCGAGGGGGGAGTCTCCCCCGCTTCCGGACGTGCCGGAGCGGGGGAGCCCTCGTCCGAGGGAGGGGTCGTTGGTGACCAGCGTGGCGATGTTGGTGATGACGGTGCTGCTCATGGCGTCCTCGGCAGGGGCGGTGGGGTTCAGCCGCGCAGGGCTTCGACGGCGTCCGCCAGCGCTGACGGCACATCGGGGACCAGGGTGTGGACTCCGTCCCGCACGACGGGGCGTCCGCCCACGACCGTATGGCGCACATCCGCCGCCGTCGCCGCGAACACGGCCGTCTCGGCGCCGAGTTCGGGCCGTGTGCCCGCGGTTCTGACCGAGTCCAGCGCGATCGTCGTGAAGTCGGCGAGGGCACCGGGGCCGAGGGTGCCCGCGTCGCTCCAGCCGAGGGCCGCGTGTCCGCCGGCGGTGGCGGCCCGCAGCAGGGCCGCGGCCGTCCAGTGGCCGCGGGTACGGGTGCGCAGCCGTTCGTTCAGCTCCATCGCGCGGGCCTCTTCGAACAGGTCGACGACGGCGTGGCTGTCGGAGCCGAGGCTCAGCGGGGAGCCCGCGCGCTGCAGGGCCGGGGCGGGGCCGATGCCGTCGGCCAGGTCCCGTTCGGTGGTCGGGCACATGCAGGTGCCGGTGCCGAAGCGGCCGATGAGGGCGATGTCCTCGTCGGTGAGGTGGGTGTTGTGCACACCGGTGGTGCGCGGACCGAGGACGCCGTGGTCGGCCAGCAGCCGGGCCGGGGTGCACCCGTGGGCCGCCCGGCAGGCGTCGTTCTCCGCGGTCTGCTCCGACAGATGGACGTGCAGCGGGGCCCGCCGTTCCCCGGCCCACCGCGCGACCGTCGCCAGCTCCCGTGCGGGCACGGCCCGTACGGAGTGCACGGCGGCCCCGATCCGTGCGTGCTCCCGTTCCTTGAGAGCCGAGCAGCGTTCGGCCCAGGCCTCGGCCGTGCCGTCGGAGAAGCGGAGTTGGGGAGGGTTCGGCGGCTGCCCGAAGCCGGAGGAGAGATAGCAGGCGTCGAGGAGGGTGATGCGGATGCCGGCCTCGGCGGCGGCCTCGATCAGGGCCTCGCCCATCGCGTTCGGGTCGGTGTACCGGGAGCCGCCCGGCGCGTGGTGGACGTAGTGGAACTCGCCGACGGCCGTGATGCCGGCCAGGGCCATCTCGGCGTACACCGCGCGGGCCAGTGCGTGGTAGTTCTCCGGGGTGAGCCGGTCGGCGGTGGCGTACATGACCTCGCGCCAGGTCCAGAAGGTTCCGGAGCCGACCTGGACGGTGCCGCGCAGGGCCCGGTGGAAGGCGTGGCTGTGCGCGTTGGCGAGGCCGGGAAGCGTCAGTCCTCTGAGGGGCTCGGCTCCCGGCGGCGGGGAGGGCACGCCGGTGCGGACGGCCGCGACACGGCCGTCGCGCACCTCCAGCACCACGCCCGACGCGACGGGAGTCTCCTCCGCCCGAGCGTCGTCGAGAGCTTGGGTGGGGGTCCCCCCTGCTCGAGCGCCGTCGAGAGCTTGGGTGGGGGTCCCCCCTGCTCGAGCGCTGTCGAGAGCTTGGGTGGGGGTCCCCCCTGCTCGAGCGCTGTCGAGAGCTTGGGGGAACGTACCGAGCCACGCGTGCTCCAGCCAGTACGTCCGCGGATGGGTCGTCGTCACGCGCAGGCCAGCCCTTCCAGTACGTCGGCCAGTGCGCGCACCCCTGCCACGCAGTCGTCCTCGGCGGCGAACTCGGCCGGAGCGTGCGAGACACCGGTGGGGTTGCGCACGAACAGCATGGCGGTCGGAATGCTCCCGGCCAGGATCCCGGCGTCGTGTCCCGCGCCCGTGTCGAGCACGGGCACCGTCAGGCCGGTGTCCTTGCCCAGGATGCGGGCCAGTTCGTCCCGCAGGGCGTGGTCGAACTCGACCACGGGGGTGAAGGACTCGCGCACCAGGTCCACGTCGACGCCGTGTGCCGCGGCGGAGGCGCGGGCCGCCTTCTCGATGCCGCCGACCACGGTGTCGAGGGTCTGCTGGTCGACGGCCCGGGAGTCGAGCCAGCCGCGCACCAGGGAGGGGATGGCGTTGACGCCGTTCGGCTCCACGGCGATCTTGCCGAAGGTGGCGACGGCACCGGTGCGCTCGGCCTCGCGCCGGGCGGCGAGCACGGTCTCGGCGTACGGCAGCATCGGGTCGCGCCGGTCGGGCGTCCGGGTGGTGCCGGCGTGGTTGGCCTCGCCCCGGAAGTCGAACCGCCACCGTCCGTGCGGCCGGATCGCACTGGCCACGCCGACGGCGTCGCCGGTGAGGTCGAGGGCGCGTCCCTGTTCGATGTGCAGTTCGACGAAGGCCCCGATGCGGGCGAGGCGCTCCGGGTCCGGTCCGATGGCGTCGGGGTCGTACCCGGCGGCCTCCATGGCCCGGGGCAGCGTGATCCCGTCGCCGTCGGTGAGCCGGTGCGCCTGCTCGGCGGTGAGCCGTCCGGCGGTCAGCCGCGACCCGACGCAGGCGAGCCCGAACCGGGCGCCCTCCTCGTCCCCGAAGTTGACGACGGCGAGCGGCCGGGTGAACCGCGCGTTCCGGCCGCGCAGTTCGTCGAGGGCGGCGAAGGCGGACACGACTCCCAGGGGCCCGTCGAAGGCCCCGCCGTCGGGCACGGAGTCGAGATGCGAGCCGGTGACCACGGCGTTCCCCCGGGCGGGGTCCCCGAGCCAGGCCCACTGGTTCCCGTTCCGGTCGACCTCGTACATCAGCCCGCGGGCCCGGGCCTGCTCCTCGAACCAGGCCCGGCACTCCGCGTCGGCGGCCGTCCACGCGAACCGGCGGTAGCCGCCGGACGCCGCGTGCCGCCCGATGGCGGCCAGGTCCCGCCACATCACGTGAAAGGAATCGCCGCGCAGGGAATCGCCGCGGAGGGAATCGCCGCGGAGGGAGCCGCCGTCCGCCGGGGGCTCGGGGCCGTCGTCGGGGCGCCGGGTCACGCGTCGTCCCCCTCGCGCATGGGCACCCGGACCCCCCGTTCCCGGGCCACCTCCTCCGCGCGCTCGTATCCGGCGTCGACGTGCCGGATCACGCCCATGCCGGGGTCGTTGGTGAGCACCCGGCGGATCTTCTCGCCGGCCAGCGCCGTGCCGTCGGCCACCGTGACCTGCCCGGCGTGGATCGAGCGGCCCATGCCGACGCCGCCGCCGTGGTGGATCGACACCCAGGAGGCTCCCGAGGCCACGTTGACCATCGCGTTCAGCAGCGGCCAGTCGGCGATCGCGTCGGATCCGTCGCGCATGGCCTCGGTCTCCCGGTAGGGGGAGGCGACGGAACCGCAGTCGAGGTGGTCACGGCCGATGACGATCGGCGCCTGCAGCTCACCGCCGGCGACCATGTCGTTGAACCGCTCGCCCGCCTTGTCCCGCTCGCCGTAGCCGAGCCAGCAGATGCGCGCGGGCAGGCCCTGGAAGCGGACGCGCTCGCCCGCCATCCTGATCCAGCGGGCCAGGGACTCGTTCTCGGGGAACAGCTCCAGGATCGCCCGGTCGGTCTTGGCGATGTCGGACGCCTCCCCCGACAGCGCGGCCCAGCGGAAGGGGCCCTTGCCCTCGCAGAACAGCGGCCGGATGTAGGCGGGAACGAAGCCGGGGAAGTCGAACGCCCGCTCGTATCCGGCCAGTTTCGCCTCGCCGCGGATGGAGTTGCCGTAGTCGAAGACCTCGGCGCCGGCGTCCAGGAAGCCGACCATCGCCTCGACATGCCGGGCCATGGACTCGCGGGCCCGGGCGGTGAACCCGGCCGGGTCCTTGGCGGCGGCCTCGGCCATGTCCGCGAAGTCGATGCCGAGCGGCAGGTACGACAGAGGGTCGTGGGCGGAGGTCTGGTCGGTGACGACGTCGATGGGCGCGCCCATGGCGAGCAGCCGCGGGACGAGGTCGGCGGCGTTGCCGAGGACGCCGATGGACAGCGGACGCCGGGCGTCGCGCGCCTCGACGGCCAGCTCGAGGGCGTGGTCGAGGGAGTCGGCCCGCACATCCAGGTAGCGGTGCTCGATGCGGCGCTCGATGGCGCGCGGGTCGCAGTCGACGCAGAGGGCCACGCCGTCGTTCATGGTCACCGCGAGCGGCTGGGCGCCGCCCATGCCGCCGAGGCCGGCGGTCAGGGTGATGGTGCCGGCGAGCGAGCCGCCGAACCTCTTCGCGGCGACGGCGGCGAAGGTCTCGTAGGTGCCCTGGAGGATGCCCTGGGTGCCGATGTAGATCCAGGAACCGGCGGTCATCTGGCCGTACATGGTCAGGCCGAGGGCCTCCAGGCGGCGGAACTCCTCCCAGGTGGCCCAGTCGCCGACGAGGTTGGAGTTGGCCAGGAGCACACGCGGGGCCCATTCGTGGGTCCGCAGGACGCCGACGGGACGGCCGGACTGGACGAGCATGGTCTCGTCGGCCTTGAGGGTCCGCAGGGTGCGGACCATGGCGTCGAAGGAGCGCCAGTCGCGGGCGGCCTTGCCGGTGCCGCCGTAGACGACGAGGTCCTCGGGGTGTTCGGCGACCTCGGGGTCCAGGTTGTTCTGGAGCATCCGCAAAGCGGCTTCCTGCTGCCATCCCAGGGCGCTCAGTTCCGTGCCCCGCGGCGCTCGCACCCCGCCGGGGGGCACGGAACTGAGCGCCC
>NZ_MUME01000166.1 GCF_002155915.1 Streptomyces thermovulgaris
TGGATAAGAGACAGGTGTAGAGGGGGAGACGGGGGTCGACGGGCTGCCCGGGCCAGGTGTCGCGGATCCAGGCGTGGTCGGGGTGGTCGCAGATCAGCCAGGCGCGCTCGGCATCGGGGCCGGCCATGACGTTGAGGTAGTACATGTGGTGGCCGGGCACGGCCATCGACGGCCCGTGCCAGCCGTTGGGGATCAGGATCACGTCGCCGTCGCGCACCTCGGCCAGCACGTCCGTCTCCCGGTCCGGACCGGAGGGGGAGACCCGCTGGTAGCCGAGGCCGGGGACGCCGTCGTGGGCGGCGAACTCGAAGTAGTAGATCTCCTCCAGGACCGACTCCTCGCCCGGCCGGTGCTCGTCGTGCTTGTGCGGCGGGAAGGAGGACCAGTTGCCGCCCGGGGTGAGCACCTCCACGGCGATCAGCTTGTCGCACTCGAAGACGCCGGCGGCNNGGCGCCGGTGAGCGCGAAGCGTCCGCCGCCGGCCGACGAGACGGCCGTACGGGCGTCGCGCGGCACGTACGCGAAGTCGCTCACGCCGCTGAACACGCTGTCACGGCCGGTCAGCCGGAAGGTCTGCGCGCCGGAGTCGTCGGTGACCTCCACCGTGCAGCCGCCGCTGAGCGGCAGCACGATCCACTCGCTGTCGCCGGTGTCGAAGGTGTGCGACCCGCCCGGCGGCAGTTCCAGCA
>NZ_MUME01000167.1 GCF_002155915.1 Streptomyces thermovulgaris
GGCCAGCAGGTCGGCGGCCCGAAGCGACGACACCGGTCCCGTCCGGGCCGCCGACCTGCTGGCCGCGGTACGGCAGTGCAGACCGATCTCCCGCGGTCGTTACCGGCTCGACGCCGGCGCGCCGCCCACCGTTCCCGTCTGCGGGCTGGACGACGCCGTCTTCTGGAAGGCCGACATGGACATCGACTGCGACGGGCGTCCCACCGCCCGCTGCAACCACCGCACCGACCCGCACTTCTCCCCGGCCACGGCCTACCGGCAGTCCGACGGCCGCCGCCTCGACGCCGAACGGCTGCCGTACGTCGTCCTGCCCGCGGCGAGCCGCATCTGGGACCATCGCGCCCACGGCGTGGGCGGGGGCTCGGTCGCGGCCATCGTCTACCGGGACCGTGTGGAGTACGCGGTGGTGGGCGACATCGGGCCGCGCGAGATCATCGGCGAGGCCTCGTACGCCGCTGCCCGGAACCTGGGCATCCCCGCCCATCCCAGCACCGGCGGCGTGAGCTCGGGCGTGACCTACATCGTGTTCAAGAACTCCCGGCTCGACGCCATCGAGGACCGTGCGGCCGCCGTGGCCCTCGGCGAACGGCTGGCCCGCCGGCTGGTGGACGGACAGGCGGCCCGGGAGAGCGACGAGGCGGCGCGGGGAGACGACGGCGCGACACGGGGGAGCGACGAGCCGGCCCGGGGCCCGGCGCAGGAGAAGGGCGAGCCGGCAGGGGAGAGCCGGGGGACCGGCGAGCCGGCCCAGGGGAACGGCGACTCGGTCCGGGAGAGCGACGGGACGGCGCGGAAGGACGGGCCAACGGCCCGGAAACGCGACGGGACGGCGCGGGAACGATGACCCGTGCCACCGCCCCACGCCCTCGGCCGCCGCTCACACCTTCCGGTAGCCGTACGCCTCCGTCGCCGCCGCCTCCACCGCGTCGAGGTCGGCTCCCGCCGCCGCCGTGACCACCGCGGCCACCGCGCCCTCCACGAACGGAGCATCCAGCAGACGGGTGTTGTCCGGCAGCTCGTCGCCCTCGGCGAGCAGCGTCTTCACCGTGAGCACCGCACTGCCGAGATCCGTGAGAACGGCCACCCCGGCCCCCCGGTCCACGGACGCGGCCGCCGCACGGACCAGCTCGGCACTGGTGCCCAGCCCACCGCCCTCCTGACCGCCGGCCGTGGCCACCGGCACCCCCGCGGCCCCTCCGGCCAGCCCCTTCGCCATCTCGGCCACCGACGCCGCCACCTCGGCGCTGTGCGAGACCAGCACGATCCCGACGGTCTTGTCCTCGCTCGACTTGTCGCCACCCATGTCAGGCCTCCGCCGCCGCTGCCTCGACGAGTGCGGCGATCAGCAGGGCGGACGACGTGGCCCCCGGATCCTGGTGCCCGATGCTGCGCTCGCCCAGATAGCTCGCCCGGCCCTTGCGGGCCAGCAGAGGCGTGGTCGCCACGGCCCCCTCCTCGGCGGCGGCACGCGCCGCGGCGAAGCCGTCACCGAGCGCGTCCACGGCCGGTACCAGCGCATCCACCATGGTCTTGTCGCCCGGCGCCGCCCCGCCCAGCGTCATGACCCCGCTCACCCCGGCTCTGAGCGCTTCGGCCAGCTGCTCCTCGCTCACCTCGGCGGCATCCCCGAGCGCCTTGCCGGTACGGCGCAGCAGCGTGCCGTACAGCGGTCCCGACGCGCCGCCGACCTTCGAGATCAGCTGACGCCCGGCGAGGATCAGGACCGCACCGGGAGTGTCCGGTGCCTCCTTCTCCAGCGCGGCCCGCACGGCCGCGAACCCGCGCTGCAGATTGCTGCCGTGGTCGGCGTCCCCGATGGGAGAGTCGAGAGCGGTGAGCCGTTCCGCCTCGCGGTCCACGGCCTCGGCGGTCGCCGTCATCCAACGGCGGAAGAAGTCGGCGTCGAGCACGGGATCTCCCTTGCGTGGTAGGTGGGGTGGAGACGGTTCCCAGGACTCACATGCCCCAGCGCAGGCCCGGCGTATTCACAGGAGCGTCCCACAGACGCAGCAGTTCCTCGTCGATCCGGCAGAGGGTGACCGAGGCACCCGCCATGTCCAGCGAGGTGACGTAGTTGCCCACCAGCGTGCGGGCGACGGCCACGTTCCGCTCGGCGAGCACCCGGTGCACCTCGGCGCAGAAGCCGTACAGCTCGAGCAGCGGGGTCGCGCCCATGCCGTTGACCAGCAGCAGCACGGGATCGCTCGGGTGCAGGTCCTCCAGGAT
The DNA here is from genome assembly GCF_002155915.1 of Streptomyces thermovulgaris. GTDB lineage: Bacteria > Actinomycetota > Actinomycetes > Streptomycetales > Streptomycetaceae > Streptomyces > Streptomyces thermovulgaris. Next base: position 2,227 of record NZ_MUME01000167.1, read on the forward strand.
CGCGTGCACCGCGAAGTCGGCGATCTCTCGCGAGGTCATCATCGGCCGCCGCTCCCGTCCCGGCTCCCCGTGGATGCCGATGCCCAGCTCCAGCTCCCCGGGCGGCAGGTCGAAGGTGGGGCTGCCCTTGGCCGGGGTGGTGCACGCGCTCAGGGCGACACCGAAGCTGCGGGAGTTCTCGTTGACCTGGCGGGCGATCGACTCCACCCGCTCCAGCGGCTGCCCCTCCTCGGCCGCCGCACCCGCGATCTTCTCCACGAACAGCGTCGCACCGGTGCCGCGCCGCCCCGCCGTGTACAGGCTGTCGGTCACCGCCACGTCATCGTTGACCAGGACCTTCGCCACCTGGATGCCCTCGTCCTCGGCGAGCTCGGCCGCCATGTCGAAGTTGAGCACGTCCCCGGTGTAGTTCTTCACGACGAACAGCACACCCGCCCCGCTGTCCACGGCCGCCGCGGCCCGCAGCATCTGATCGGGCACCGGCGAGGTGAAGACTTCCCCCGGACAGGCCGCCGAGAGCATCCCGGGTCCCACGAACCCCGCGTGCAGCGGCTCGTGCCCCGACCCGCCGCCGGAGACGAGGGCGACCTTCCCGGCCACGGGCGCGTCCCGCCGTACCACCACCCGGTTCTCCACGTCGACCGTCAGCTCGGGATGGGCGGCCGCCATGCCCCGCAGCCCGTCCGCGACCACGGTCTCGGGAACGTTGATGAGCATCTTCATGGGTACCTCCCAGGGATCTCGGCGGATGTGGCCCCGACCCGCGTTTCCGCCGATCAGGTCGCGCGGGGGCTGTTGTCGATCTCGGCGGTCCGTGACGCTCGGAAACGGTGTCCGGCGGTGCCGGCGCCGGTTCGGCGCCGACGCCGCCGACGGCTCGTCAGGAAACTCGGACGGAGACTCGGACGGGCGGACGGAGGAGACCGAAGCCTCCTACCGGCAGTATCGGCCTTGTGGCGGCGAAGGACACCTGTGACGACCGCACAGGTGGACGAGAAAACGGGCGGCTGCGGGCCCACCGGCGTCTCACCAGGCCGGCCCGTACCTGTCGGACGGAAACGGATCGGGCCCGGCCGAGCGGTGAATCACCGGTGCGGCGGAAGGGCTCTTCCACCGGGTGGTGTCCGAGGTGCGGCCCCTTCGCCCGCCGGGGACGGACCAGCCTGCGCGGTGCCGGCCACGACGACCTGCGCCACCGCCCCGGGCCGCCCCGCGCCTTCAGACCGCCGCATCGCGTGTGCACCGCGTCCGCACGACCCTGGAACAGGGGCGTACGTCCCTGCCGCACTGCCCGGGGGTGCGGTGTGATGGAGGTGAGGGAGATGCGATGAAGAGAGAACCGGCTCCGCGACCGCGCTGCCCGACGGACCGAGGTACGCCATGACCCATCGCACGTTCGCCGCACGGCTGCGCCGCCTGACCGCGGCGGTCGTGCCACCGCGGCTCGAACCCGTCCTCCTGGCCGTCACCGTGGCGGCCCTGACCGCCGGCGGCATCGCCCGGCTCGCCGGTGCCGGAGCCCTCTCCGACCTCTTCTGGGCCCTGGGCACCCTCTTTGCCGTCGTCCCCGCGGTGATGTGGGTGCTCACCGCGCTGCGCCAAGGACGCGCGGGCGTGGACCTCATCGCGGTACTCGCGCTCGGCGGCACCCTGGCCGTCCACGAGTACCTGGCCGGCGCCCTGATCGCGCTGATGCTGGCCACCGGCCGCACCCTGGAGGCCGCGGCCCAGCGCCGGGCCTTTCACGATCTGCGTGCCCTGCTGGAGCACGCGCCGCGTTTCGCACGCCGCCGCACCGGCGCCGACGTGGTCACGGTGCCGCTGGACGAGGTCGCCGTCGGCGACCTTCTCGTCGTCGGCCCGGGCGAGGTGGTCCCGGTCGACGGCCGTGTGGAGAGCGCCGCCGCCGTGCTCGACGAATCGGTGCTCACCGGTGAGCCCCTCCA
>NZ_MUME01000168.1 GCF_002155915.1 Streptomyces thermovulgaris
CAGGGGCACGTCCCCGGCGCGTCAGGGGCACGTCCCCGGCGCGTCAGGGGCAGCGGACGACCTGTCCGGCGTAGGAGAGATTGCCGCCGAAACCGAAGAGAAGGACAGGGTCGCCGGAGGTGACGGCGCCCTGCTCGATCAGCTTGGACAGGGCCAGCGGGATGCTCGCGGCCGAGGTGTTGCCGGATTCGCTCACGTCCCGGGCGACCACGGCGTTGACGGCTCCCAGCCTCTCGGCGAGCGGCTCGATGATGCGCAGGTTGGCCTGGTGCAGCACGACCGCGGCAAGCTCCTCGGGCCGCAGACCGGCCCGCTCGCAGACCTTCCGGGCCAGCGGCGGCAGCTGCGTGGTGGCCCACCGGTAGACGCTCTGCCCCTCCTGGGCGAACCGCGGGGGCGTTCCCTCGATGCGCACCGCGTGCCCCATCTCCGGCACCGAGCCCCACAGCACCGGACCTATCCCGGGTTCCGTCCCCGGCGGACAGGCCTCGACCACGGCGGCGCCGGCCCCGTCGCCGACGAGCACACAGGTCGTCCGGTCGCTCCAGTCGGTCACGTCGGACATCTTGTCGGCGCCGATGACCAGGGCGCGGGCGGCGGCACCGGCGCGCACGGTGTGGTCGGCGGTGGCCAGGGCGTGGGTGAACCCGGCGCAGACGACGTTGATGTCCATGGCGGCGGGCCGCGGCACACCGAGCCGGGCCGCCACACGGGCGGCGGTGTTCGGGGAGCGGTCGATGGCCGTGGAGGTGGCGACCAGGACCAGATCGATGTCGGCGGGCGTGAGCCCCGCCGACGCGAGCGCCTTGGCGGCGGCGTGCGCGGCGAGCTCGTCCACCGGTTCGTCGGGGCCGGCGATGTGCCGGGTCCGGATGCCCACCCGGCTCCTGATCCACTCGTCGCTGGTGTCCACCAGACCGGCCAGGTCCTCGTTGGTGAGCACCTTGGCGGGCTGGTAGTGACCGACGGCGACGATGCGTGAGCCGCTCATGGCGATCCCCCTTGCTGCTAGCTTGCCGTGGTTGGCGGGAATCACCAGTCTGATCAGTGACCCGTGGGTAACCCCGCAGGTGAAAGCACAGGAATCGCGCACCCGGGTTGTCGGCTTCCCTCAGAAAGTCGGACGTCCTCGAAGGGCCGGCCCCGGCCGCGCACTGGCCTCGGCATGTGCGCCGTCCCCGATAATCGGGGTACGCGCACGGCCGCCCGGGGAGAAGCGATGGGACGAGTCACGGAACGACGCAAGGTGATCCGTGTCCGCGACGGGACCGTCTCGTCCCGCCCGGACACGCTGGTGGCCGAGGAGCCGCTGGAGATCCGGCTGAACGGCAAGCCCCTCGCGATCACCATGCGCACCCCGGGCGACGACTTCGCGCTGGCGGCCGGGTTCCTGGTGAGCGAAGGCGTGCTGGGGTCGCCGTCCGAGGTGCGGAACATCGTGTACTGCGCGGGGGCGACCGCGGACGGCACCAACACGTACAACGTGGTGGACGTGAGGACGGCGGCGGGGGTCGTGGTGCCCGACGTCACCCTGGAGCGCCATGTGTACACCACGTCCTCCTGCGGTCTGTGCGGCAAGGCGAGCCTGGACGCGGTCCGTACGACCGCCCGCTGGCCGATCGCGGACACCCCTCCGGTCCGCCTCGCACCCGAACTCCTCGCGGGCCTCCCGGACCGGCTGCGCGCCGCCCAGCGCGTCTTCGACCGCACCGGGGGACTGCACGCGGCGGCCCTGTTCGACGAGCACGGCGAACTGCTGGACGTGCGGGAGGACGTGGGCCGTCACAACGCCGTCGACAAACTGGTCGGGCGGGCACTGCGGAGCGGACGGCTGCCGCTGTCCCGGGCGGTGCTGCTGGTGTCCGGGCGGGCCTCCTTCGAGCTGGCGCAGAAGGCCGTCATGGCGGGGATCCCGGTGCTGGCCGCGGTCTCGGCGCCGTCGTCGCTGGCGGTGGACCTGGCGGCGGAGACGGGGCTGACGCTGGTGGGGTTCCTGCGGGGGAACTCCATGAACGTCTACGCGGGCCAGGAGCGGATCGCCCTGCGGGAGGAAGCGGGGTGACGGGGGCTCACGGAGCCCCGCCCGGGCCTCGGCCGGAGGCGAGGCCCGCCCCGACCGCCGGTGTCTCCCGCCGGGCCTCGGGGTCGCGGGAACGGCGCTTGGCGATCACCGCGCAGACCATGAGCTGCATCTGGTGGAAGAGCATCAGCGGCAGCACGGCGAGGGAGGCCTGGGCGCCGAACAGGACGCCGGCCATGGGCAGACCGGCGGCCAGGGACTTCTTCGAGCCGGCGAACTGGATGGCGATGCGGTCGGCCCGGCCGAAGCCCAGGGCCCGGGCGCCGTACCAGGTCAGGGCGAGCATCACGGCGAGCAGCACGGCCTCCACCCCGAGCAGGGCGCCCAGCCGGGCGGGGCTCACCCGGTGCCAGACGCCGCGGACCATGCCCTCGCTGAACGCGGCGTAGACGACGAGCAGGATCGCACCGCGGTCGACGAGCCCGAGAACCTTCCGGTGCCGGGCGACGAAACCGCCGATCCACCGGCGCAGCACCTGTCCGGCGACGAACGGCACCAGCAGCTGCAGCACGATCGTGAGCAGGGAGCGCCCGGAGAAGCCGCCGCCGTCGCCGAGGAGGACGGCCGCGAGCAGCGGGGTGAGGACGACGCCGACCAGGGAGGAGAAGGAGCCCGCACAGATCGCGGCGGGCACGTTGCCGCGGGCGATGGACGTGAAGGCGATCGACGACTGGATGGTCGACGGGACGAGGGTGAGAAAGAGCAGGCCCTGGTAGAGCGGCTGGGTCAGCACGGTGGGCACCAGAGCGCGGGCGGCCAGGCCCAGCAGGGGGAAGACAAGGAAAGTGCAGGCCAGGACCGTGACATGCAGGCGCCAGTGCCGCAGGCCGTCCAGTGCCTCACGGGTGGACAGGCGGGCGCCGTAGAGAAAGAACAGGAAGGCGATCGCGGCGGTGGAGGCGCCCGAGACCACCTGGGCGGCCGTGTCGCGGGCCGGCAGGAGGGCGGCGACGGCCACCACGCCGATCAGCAGCACTATGTACGGGTCGATCGGCAGCCAGCTCGGCCGGTGCAGGCGTTTCACGGTACTCCAGTGCTCCACTCGCTCGTGCCCGTCGACGGTACGGGACCGTCCGTCGGCGGCGTGGGACCGGCGGGCGGTCCCTCTCCATCGTCCCCCTGCCGGAATGGCCCGGTTCCTCCGGGCCGCGCACATGATCCCGCGCGCCGGCCGGGAGACCGCACCCGGGCTCCATGGAACCGGGTGCGCAGAGCCGGGCCCCGCGGAGCCGGGCGCTCGGAACCGTGGGCTCCGGTCACGGGGCGCGGCGGATCCGGCGGGGATCACGGCGCCGGAGCGCCGCCGGAGCGCCACGGCGCACCGGGCGCCACGCCCGTATCAGGGGTGCGCTGTGAGCCGTGATCGTCGACGATGGGAGTATCACGTGACGACGCGACGCCAACCGAAGGGTCAGGAGTTTGTGAGCAGCAAGGTCCCCTCGATCACCCTCAACAACGGCATCGAAATGCCCCAGCTGGGCTTCGGTGTCTGGCAGGTGCCGAACGACGAGGCGGAGCGGGCCGTCGCCACCGCACTGGAGGCCGGGTACCGCAGCATCGACACAGCCGCGATCTACGAGAACGAGGAGGGCACCGGCAGGGCCATCGCCGCCTCCGGGATCCCCCGCGAGGACATCTTCGTCACCACCAAGCTCTGGAACAGCGACCAGGGCTACGACTCCGCGTTGCGCGCTTTAGACGCCTCGCTGGACCGGCTCGGCCTGGAGTACGTGGATCTGTACCTGATCCACTGGCCGACGCCGGAGCGGGGGAAGTACGTCGAGACCTACAAGGCGCTCGAGAAGCTGTACTCCGAGGGACGCGCCCGGGCGATCGGCGTCTCCAACTTCCTTCCCGAGCACCTGGACCGTCTGGCCGCCGAGACCTCGGTGGTCCCGGCCGTCAACCAGATCGAGCTGCACCCGCACCTGCAGCAGCACGCCGCCCGTGAGTACCACGCGAAGCGGGGCATCGCCACCGAGGCCTGGTCGCCGCTCGGCCAGGGCAAGGGCCTGCTGAAGGTCCCGGCGATCGTCGCGATCGCGCAGAAGCACAACCGCACCCCGGCCCAGATCGTGCTGCGCTGGCACCTCCAGCAGGGCAACATCGTGATCCCGAAGTCGGTGACCCCGTCCCGGATCCGGGAGAACATCGAGGTCTTCGACTTCCGCCTGGACGACGAGGACCTCGCGGCGATCAGCGCGCTGAACGAGGACCGGCGCCTCGGCCCGGACCCGGCGACGTTCAACCTGGCATGAGCCCGGTCTCCGTCACCGGCGCACCGTGCGCCGGTGACGGAGACGGGACCGGGGTGCCCCGGTGCGCTCAGGAGGTCCGGACGGCCGTGTACACGGTGTGCGCCTTCAGGACGAACACGTCCTTGCGGCGGTGCACGCTCGCCTCGTCCTCGGGGTCGAGGAGACGGTCGAGGGTCGCACGGTCGTCCTCGTCGACGGCGTCCCCGAGGGATTCGCGCACCCGGCCCAGGGTGGCGGCGACATGAGCGCGGGCGCGGTCGGAGACCGGGGCGGGCAGGTCCAGCAGGAAACTGCGGGTGCGGGTGGGCTTCAGGCCCGCGGCGGCGAGCAGCGCCGGCCAGTCCTCGGTCTCGGCGACGGAACCGGGCAGTTCGGCCCGCATCCGTGCGAACCACTCCTCCTGCAGCGCGTCGAGACGGGCCTGGAGGCCCGGACGGCCGATGCCGATGTCCCGGGGCAGGAAGCGGGCCGGCAGCCCGCCCTCGAGCAGGGCCAGGGTGCCGCCGGGCGCCAGCCGCTCGGCGAACGCGGTGAGGGCGGCCCGCTGGTCGCCCATGTGGTGCAGGCTGTTGCCGGCCCACAGCAGATCGGCCGGGTAGTCCAACTCGTCCAGCACGTCCGGCAGTTCACCGGCGATCGTGGCGAAGCGGTCGCCGAGGCCGAGGCGGGCGGCCCGGGCGCGGGCCCGTTCGAGGAGCGGCTCGGAGCCGTCCACCGCGACCACCCGGGCGCCCGGGAAGGCCTCGGCGAACATGCAGGACACCACCCCCGGTCCGCTGCCGGCGTCGACGATCAGGCCCGGCTCGGCCGCCTCCTTCGCCAGCCAGGCCATGACCTGCTCGTAGAGGGGGGCGAACAGCTCCGCCTGGGACTCCAGGAGCGGAGCCATCGCGCCCCAGTCGATGTCGGTGCTCCCGTGAAAGTGCCCGTGGTGCTCGCCGTGCCGGTGCTCGCTGTGCCGGTGCTCGCCGTGCCGGTGCTCGCCGTGTTCGTGCGCCATGGTGGTCGCCCCCTCTGTTCCTGCTCTGCTCCTGTGCACTGCGCTCAGCCTGGGCCGACGCACCGCCGAGGGGCCACTTCTGTTGCCGGGGCGGCAAAAAATCCGGGGAGGCGGACCCGCCGGCGAAACCCGCACTCCCCGGGCGGGCGCACGAGCCGGGCCGGCCGGACCGACCGGCCCGGCCGGGCTCCTCAGGTGCGGCGGGGCGGAGGAATGCGGCCGTCGGGCGGCTTGAGGAAGGCGCGCAGGGTGAACACCGGGTCCGGGCGGGGGCGGTCCTGGTCGGGCAGGGCCGCCAGCCGGGCGGCGAACTCCTCGCTGAGCGGATCGCCGGGCGGCAGCGTGACGAACCAGCCGCGCCGCAGGTCGGCGATGGTACGGCGGGGGCTGCGGCCCTGGCCCAGGCCCTGGAAGCGGCCCCGGCCGACCGGGAGCAGGCCGTGCTCGGCGGCGTACCGGACGACCAGGGCCTCGGCGTCCCGGGCGGGGCTGCGCGGCCGGGAGGCGAGAACGGCGTCGATGTCGCTGCCGACGTTGTGCGCGGCGGCCTTGTCGACCGTGGTGATGTACACCCCGCCGGGACGGAGCACCCGGGCGCACTCGGCGACGGTCGTCCGCGCGTCCTCGGCGCTCGGTGCGAGATGCAGCAGCCACACGCTGGTGACGGCGTCGAACCGCTCGTCCGCGAAGGGCAGACGGCGTCCGTCGGCGAGGACGACGGCGCCGGGCAGGCGGGCCTCGGCCTGCCGGGCCATCGCCTCCGACCGGTCGACGCCGACGACCCGCAGACCGGCGCGGGCGGCGGCGAGGCGGCGGGTCACGATGCCGGTGCCGCAGCCGACGTCCAGCACCTCCCGCGCCCCGCGCGGTACGAACTCGAGAACGGCCCGGGCCGCGGCGGCCGCCCTGGGTTCGCCGCCGCGCAGGGCGTCGTAGCACTCTGCTTCCTTGTCGTAGTCCAGCACCCGGTCTCCCCCCGTCCCGGTGACCTCGTCAGCTCGCCCCGTGCCCGGCGGCGAGGTCCTGCACCCTGCGGGCGAGTTCGAAGTCCTTCTCGGTGATGGCACCCCCCGCGCTGTGGGTGTGCACACCGAGCGAGACCGTGTTGTAGCCGAGGGTGAGGTCGGAGTGGTGGTCGAGCTCCTCCTGCACCTGGGCGATGTGCACGACCATGGCCGTCGCCGCGAAGTGCGAGCCGAGCCGGAAGGAGCGGGTGAGACGGTTCCCGTCGAGGGACCAGCCGGGCAGTTCGCCCAGCCGGTCCTCGATCTCCTGGGGCGACAGCGGTTCGGCGGCCATGGTTCGTCCCCTTCCTGGGCGTGGCCTGACGGGGCGACAGAACATGTACGTGTTCAGACTGCCACAGGAGGGGCGCCGCGTCCCCGGCCGGAAAAGACGTCCCGGCCGGGGAAAGGGGCGTCCCGGCCGGGAGAAAAGCGGGTCAGCCGGTCGTGCACTCGGCGGCGAGGTCGTCCGCCAGGGCGGCGATCCGGGCGCGCCCCTCGACCCGCTCCACCCAGGCGTGGGGCAGACCGTGGTCGCCGTACCGGGCGCCGAGGATGTTGCCGCAGATGGAACCGGTGGAGTCGCTGTCGCCCGAGTGGTTGACGGAGAGCAGCAGGGCCTCCTCGACCCGGGGGGCGGCCAGGGCGCTGTAGACGCCGATGGCCAGCGCCTCCTCGGCGATCCAGCCGCCGCCGAGCTTCTCCAGCTTCTCGGGGGCCGGGCTGCCCTCGGCGGCCAGGTCGAGGGCCTGCTCCAGGGCGGTGGTGGTCTCCTCGTGTCCGGGGTGACGGGCGAGCAGGCGCAGGGTGCGCAGGGTCGCGCCCTCGATCGAGTCCCCGCCCAGGATGTACGCGACGATCGCGGCGAACGCGCCGGCGGCGTAGTAGCCGGTGGGGTGGCCGTGGGTGATCTGGGCGCAGCGGGCGGCCATGTCGAAGGCGGTGGCGGGGTCGACGCCGGTCAGGCCGAAGGGGGCCGAGCGCATCACGGTGCCGCAGCCCTTGGAGTCGGGGTTGACGGGGCCGGGCCGGCCGAGTTCGGCCGCCGGGTCGGGCACGAAGTCGGCGTGGCTGAGCCCGGACAGGCAGGCGTTTCCGGGGGCGCGGCGGGCGTACAGCCAGCGCTCGGTGATCAGGCCGCCGCGGGGGCCCTCGTAGGAGCCGCCGGAGGGCTGGGCCATGGGGCTCGCCTCCGGGCCCGGCTTGAGCTGGGTCTCCAGCCAGCGGTCGTAGGCCCAGCGCAGCAGACGGGGCCAGGCGCCGCCGATGCCCTTCAGCCGCTCGCGCTCATGGGCCTGGAGCAGCCCCTCCGCGGTGAACAGGGTCATCTGGGTGTCGTCGGTGATCAGGGCGACCGCGCCCGCCGGGCCGTCCGTGCCGGAGGGCAGACCGGTCACACCGCGCGGGCCGTGCGTGGCGCGGATCCGGTCCAGGGAGCTGAACTCGACCGGGTGGCCGAGAGCGTCCCCCAGGGCCCCGCCCAGCAGGCAGCCGCGCACTCTGGCGCGGTACACCGCCGCCGCTTCCCAGGACTGCTTCCACGGCTCGGTCATGTCCGACCCCCTCCTCGATCATGTCGTGCGTGCGGCCATTGTTCCGTCCACCGCGGTCCCGGCCGAAACCGGGACGCCCCGGAGGGTACCGGCCCGCGGTGCCGGGACCGGGGATCGGCCCTTTCCGGCCGCGGCCCCGGTGATGGTGAAGTACCTTCTTCCGGTGGTGTTTTGAGGGAAGGCGGCAAGGCGTGAGTGAGCGGCGGCCCGCACCCACCGTGGGTCAGGTGGTGCTCGGAAGACGGCTGCAGGAGTTACGGGAGGAAGCCGGACTGGGGCGTGAGGAGGCCGCGCGGGTGCTGCGGGTGGCACCCGCGACCGTGCGGCGGATGGAGATGGCCGAGGTCGCCCTGAAGATCCCGTACGTGCAGATGCTGCTGGACGCGTACGGGGTGGGCGCCGAGGAGGCGGCCGGTTTCGTGAAGCTGGCCGAGGAGGCCAACCGGCCGGGCTGGTGGCAGCGGTACCACGATGTGCTGCCGGAGTGGTTCAGCCTGTATGTGAGCCTGGAGGAGGCGGCCCAGCTGATCCGCTCCTACGAGCCGCACTTCGTGCCCGGGCTGCTGCAGACGGAGCGCTACGCACGCGCGGTGCTCCAGAGCGGGACGGTCGGCTGGCGGGGGCAGGAGGCGGTCGAGCGGCACGTGGCGCTGCGCATGGCCCGGCAGCAGCTGCTGGAGCGGCCGGACCCGCCGCACCTGTGGGTGGTCATCGACGAGACGGTGCTGCGGCGGCCGGTGGGCGGCGGCGGGGGCGAGGTGATGCGCGAGCAGCTGGACAAGCTGCTGGAGTGCTCCGAGCGGGACCGGGTGACGGTGCAGGTGGCCGAGTTCGCGGACGGCCCGCACCCGGGGACGTACGCGCCGTTCTCGCTGTTCCGCTTCGCCGAGCCGGAGCTGCCCGACCTGGTCTACACGGAGTATCTGAGCGGCGCCCTGTACCTGGACTCGCGCACGGAGATCTCCTCGCATCTGGAGGTCCTGGACCACATGTCGGCGCGAGCGGCGTCGGCCGAGCGCACCCGGAAGCTGCTGTGGGAGTGCCGGGAGAGGTTCTGAGACCCTCCCTTGTCCTCTCCTGTCCCTCCCGGCTCCTTCCTGGTCCCTGTCCCTTCTCCCGGCTTCTCCTGGCTTCTTCCGGCTCCTCCCGCGGAGGACCGCCTCTTGTGGGCTCCGCCGCCCCGGCCGGGCCGGGAGACGGGCCGGCCGGGGCGGCGTGCTCGGCGTGTCCGGCGGGGTCAGGCGGCTCCGCCCTTGGCGTCCCGGTCCTCCCGGTCCTCCCGGTCCTCGTCGACGATCTCCGCGTCCACCACGCCCTCCTCGCCCTGGGAGGCGGTGGAGTGCTCGGTGCCGCCCGGGGCCGTCTGCTGCTGGGCCTGGGCGTACATGGCCTGGCCCATCTTCTGGCTGACGGAGGCCAGTTTCTCGATGGCGGTGCGCAGGGCGGCGGTGTCGGCGTCGTCCTTGAGGAGGGTCTTGACCTCGGTGACGGCCGCCTCGACCTCGGACCTGGTGTCGGCGGGGATGCGGTCGCCGTTGTCGCGCAGGAAGTTCTCGGTCTGGTAGACGAGCTGCTCGGCCTGGTTGCGGGTCTCGGCGGCCTCCCGGCGCTTGCGGTCCTCCTCGGCGTACTGCTCGGCGTCCCGCACCATGCGGTCGATCTCCTCCTTGGGCAGGGCCGAGCCGCCGGTCACGGTCATCTTCTGCTCGCGCCCGGTCGCGAGGTCCTTGGCGGAGACGTGCATGATCCCGTCGGCGTCGATGTCGAAGGTGACCTCGATCTGCGGCACCCCCCGCGGGGCGGGCGGCAGTCCGGTGAGGTCGAAGACGCCGAGCTTCTTGTTGTACGCGGCGATCTCGCGTTCGCCCTGGTAGACCTGGATGCCGACCGAGGGCTGGTTGTCGGTGGCCGTGGTGAAGATCTCCGAGCGCCGGGTCGGGATCGTGGTGTTGCGCTCGATCAGCTTGGTCATGATGCCGCCCTTGGTCTCGATGCCCAGGGACAGCGGGGTGACGTCGAGGAGGAGGACGTCCTTGACGTCGCCGCGGAGCACGCCCGCCTGGAGGGCGGCGCCCACGGCCACCACCTCGTCGGGGTTGACGCCCTTGTGCGGGTCCTTGCCGGTGAGTTTCCGCACCAGGTCGGTCACCGCCGGCATCCGGGTGGAGCCGCCGACGAGGATCACGTGGTCGATGTCCGGCAGCTGGATGCCCGCGTCCTTGACCGCCTGGTGGAAGGGCTTCTGGCAGCGTTCGAGCAGATCGGCGGTGAGCTCCTGGAACTGGGCCCGGGTCAGCTTCTCGTCCAGGTGCAGCGGGCCCTCGGCGGAGGCGGTGATGTAGGGGAGGTTGATGGTCGTCTCGGTGGACGACGACAGCTCGATCTTGGCCTTCTCGGCGGCCTCGCGCAGCCGCTGCACCGCCATCTTGTCGTTGCCGAGATCGATCCCGTACTGGTTCTTGAACCGCGTGATCAGGTGGTCGACGATCCGCTGGTCCCAGTCGTCGCCGCCCAGGTGCGTGTCACCGTTGGTGGCCTTCACCTCGATGACGCCGTCGCCCATCTCCAGCAGGGACACGTCGAAGGTGCCGCCGCCCAGGTCGAAGACGAGGACCGTCTGGTCGTTCTCCTTGTCCAGTCCGTACGCCAGCGCCGCCGCCGTCGGCTCGTTGATGATCCGCAGGACGTTCAGGCCCGCGATCTCGCCGGCCTCCTTGGTCGCCTGGCGCTGGGTGTCGTCGAAGTACGCCGGTACGGTGATCACCGCGTCGGTGACGTCCTCGCCCAGGTAGGACTCCGCGTCCCGCTTCAGCTTCTGCAGCACCCGCGCGGACAGCTCCTGCGCCCGGTAGCGGGTGCCGTCGATGGAGCCCTTCTCGGGGAACCGCCACTGCGGGTCCCCCATGTGGCGCTTGACGGACCGGGCGGTGCGCTCCACGTTCGTCACCGCCTGCCGCTTGGCCACCTCGCCGACGAGCACCTCTCCGTTCTTGGCGAACGCCACGACCGACGGCGTGGTCCGCGCGCCCTCGGCGTTGGCGACGACGGTGGGCTCGCCGCCCTCCAGGACGGCCACCACCGAGTTCGTCGTCCCCAGATCGATCCCGACCGCGCGTGCCATCTTTGTCCCCTTCCGCCAGGGCCCTGCTCTTCGGCACAAAACTTGAGCGTGCTGCTGTCAATGCGCGTACCCGGCGGCGGCCGAGGCGAACACGGAAAGAGCGGTGGCGCATCCCAGCGCGGTGCCGCGCCCCGGGGAACGGGGCGCGGCACGGGCACGGGGACCGGGACGCGTCCTGCGTCGTCCCTCGCGGGGGGGACGAGCCCGTCCCTCGCCCGACGAGCCCGCTCCCCGTCAGACGAGCTTCGCCTCCAGAGTGATCGTCGTCCCGGCCAGGGCCTGGCTGACCGGGCAGTTCTTCTTGGCCTCCTCGGCGGCGGCGACGAACGCGTCGTTGTCGATGCCGGGGACCGTGCCCTCGACGCTGAGATGGATGCCCGTGATGCCCTCGCCCGGCTGGAAGGTGACGTCCGCCTTCGTCCGGAGCCGGGTGGGCGGGGTGCCGGCGCCGGTCAGGCCGTGCGACAGCGCCATGGAGAAGCAGCTGGAGTGGGCGGCGGCGATCAGCTCCTCGGGGCTGGTCTTGCCGTTCGCCTGCTCGGCGCGCGACGGCCACGACACCGGCTGCTGGCCGATGCCGGAGGAGTCGAAGGTGACGACACCCTTGCCCTCGAGCAGGTTGCCTTCCCAGACGGTGTGAGCAGTACGCGTGGTTGCCACGGTTCTTCCTTACCTTTCGTCCAGGGGCCCGTTGCCGGATTCCTTACCCGCCATCCGATCACATCCGCCGCGCGCGGACCCCTCGAACGGGCCACGACCTGCCGGACGGTCCGGCGAATCACCCGTCTCCCGTCAGGCCGCCTGCTCCCCGGCCTCGTCGGCCTCCTCGGCCTCGCCGGTCCCGCCGCTCCTCCCGGCCTTCGCCGGGAGCGGCGCCTCTCCCCCTGCCTCCCCGGTCTCCCCGTCCTCCTCGGCGGCCTCGCGCAGCCAGCGGCGCAGGACACGGTGGACCTGCTCCGCTCCGACGAGTTCCTCGCCGTCCTCCACCGGGGGCGAGAAGGCGAGCGGCGACAGCAGGAACGGGCGGGACTGGGCGCCGCCGAGGCCGCCGTGGGAGCCGATCTGCTCCTCGAAGGCGAGGACCTCGCCGCCGTCGGGGTCGTAGCAGGAGTTGACCATGATGTCGGCGGCGTGCGGGAAGGAGTGGGTGCGGCGCACCGCGTCGGCGGCGCCGGGCCCGAAGACGGCGAGCGGACCGGGGTCGGTGTCGAGGTCGTCCAGCGGCACGCGGGCACCGCCGGCCCCCAGGACGAGGCCGCCGTGCTTCTCGCTGCGCACGAGCAGAAAGCCGATGCCGGGGTGGTTGGCGAGCGTGGGCAGCAGCGCGGGGTGGCGGGCGTCGATCTCCTCCTGGCTCATGCGGTGCGGCACGTCGGGGAAGGAGATCAGGCCGAGGTTGCCGGAGGCGAGGACGACGGGTTCCGAGCGGCGGGCGGGCCGCTGCTCCTCCTCGTGCTCCTCGACCGGGCGGTGCAGCGCGGCCCGTACGACGGCCCGCGCCTCGGCGCCGGTCTGGCTCTCCTCCTCCCGGGCCGGGCCGAGCGTGTGCCGGGCCCGGCGCGGCACGGGCAGGCCGCAGCCGGCCCGGACGAGGTCGCCGAGGGTGAGGCCGTAGCGGGAGCGGAAGGTCTCGCCGGGGCTCTGGCCGTGGTCGGACAGGACGACGATCCGGTAGGGGCGGGGGGCGTGCTCGGCGACCTTCTCGATCAGGGCGAGGGAGCGGTCGAGGCGTTGCAGGACCTTCGCCGCGTCCCGGCTGTGCGGGCCGGAGTGGTGGGCGACCTCGTCGTAGGCCACCAGGTCGGCGTAGACGACGGTGCGGCCGGCGAGGAGGTCGCCCACGACGGCGGCCACGACGACGTCCCGCTGGACGACGGTCGCGAAGGCGCGGATCAGCGGGTACAGGCCGCCGCGGGAGACCCGGGGGTGCTCCTTGCGCAGCCGGGCGCGGGTGGACTGGCCGATCTCGCGGACGGTCTCGGCGACGAAGGAGAGGAAGGTGCGGACGGCGTTGGCGGGGTCGGAGAAGTAGGCGAAGTAACCGGCGCGGGAGCGGTTGCCGCGCCGGCGCACGGCGACGGACAGGACGAGGGCGAGTTCGCGGGCGCCGCCGGTGAACAGGTTGCCGCGGCTGGCCCCGTCGTCGGTGAGCAGCCCGCCGTCCCCGGTGCGCCGCACGGCACGGCGCTGGAGCTCGAGGGCGTTGCGCGGGCGGTTGCTGACCATGACCTCGCCGGTGTCCTTCTCGTACCAGCGGAAGGCGGGGACGTCGTGGTTGGAGCCGTGCAGGATGCCGAGCTGGCTGGCGCCGGTCTGGCTGGACCAGTCGGTGCGCCAGGGGGTGAGCCGGTGGGTGGGAGGCTGTCCCGGGACGGCGCCGAGCCACCGGGCGACGGTGGGCATCAGGCCCCGGTCCACCGCGTCCCGCAGCACGTCGTGGCCGACACCGTCGAGCTGGATCACGACGGTGCCGGGGGTCGACGGGCAGGACCGCGGACGTCTGCGGCGGCGGTCGGCGAGCCGGTAGAGCCGGCGCCGGTAGGCGTCGTCGTCGCGTACGGCGAGGGCACCGCCGGTGGCGGAGGCGACGGCGGACATCGCCGCGGCCACGATGACGGCGGTCTCGGGGGCCGCCTCGGCCTGGCCGGAGGGCTCGATGCGCAGGGCGAGCAGCAGCAGCGACCCGTTCAGGAAGAACACCAGCAGCCCGAGGACGAGCGCGGGCACGAGCAGCAGCAGCCGGACCAGCAGCGGCCAGACGACGGCCGACAGCACGCCGAAGGCGCCCGCGCCGAGCGCGGCGGTCAGGGCGATGGTGGTGACGCTGTCCCCGTCGGAGGACCGCAGCTGGAAGTCCGGCAGGATCCAGGCGAGCACCAGCATGGTGACCGTGGAGACGGCCCACACGGCGGCGCTCCGGCCCACCTGACCGGCGCACCGCCGCCATCGTTCACCGCCCACGCCGGCACACTCCCCCAGTCGTCCGCCCTCCCCGTCCGGTCTGGCACGGGTCCCGTTCCAGCTTGTCACACAGCGGACGAAAGCCCCGTCCCGCGGGGGCTACCGGCCGTCGTAACCGGCCGTGGGCATGGACAGGCGGCGGTGCACCCGGGCCTTCATCCGGGCGTCGTAGGACGGCTCGGCCTGGCCGACCGTCTCCACCCGGACGCCCCGGCGCGCGCACTCCGCGGTGAACTCCTCGACGGAGGACAGGGCCCGTTCCAGCACACGGCGGCTGGGGGCGACGAAGAGGTCGATGCCGGGGCGGACCCCCTCCCACAGGGCGCGGTGGTCGGCCCGCAGCCCACGGACCAGCAGTTCCCGGGCGACCACGTAGCCGTGCTCGGCCGCCCAGCGGGCGCACATCGCGTGCTGGCTGCGGGAGTCCACCAGGAAGGGGTCGTCGTGCAGCTCCTCCAGGGGTGTCAGGCTCGCGATCGCCGTGACACGAACGGCCGGGGCGCCGTCCTCACCAGGAGCGTCCCGCATTTCTCCCATGGCGTCCCCTCACCTCCGGGTTTCCGCCGACGACCCTACTCCTGCACGTAGGCTCAAGGGGAGTCGCGCAAAGGAGGCAAACAAGTGCCGGTGGAGGTCACCTGGTGGGGTCACGCCACCTGCACGGTGGAGGATTCGAACGTCCGTGTGCTCACCGATCCTCTGTTCGCCCGGCGGCTCGCACATCTGCGGCGGCGCCGCGGCGCGCTGCCGCCGCCGGAGGCCCGGCGGGCGGACGTGGTGCTGATCTCCCATCTGCACGCCGACCATCTGCACCTTCCCTCGCTGGCCCGGCTGGAGCGGGGGACGCGCCTGCTGGTGCCCCGGGGTGCGCCCCGGGCGGTGCCGAGACTGCGCCGGCTCGACCATCTGCGCCTCACCGAGGTCGCTCCCGGGGACCGGGTCGAGGTCGGCGGCATCGTCGTGCGGGTCGTGTCCGCGCACCACGACGGCCGGCGGCTGCCGCTCGGGCGGCACCGCTCCCCCGCCCTCGGATACGTGGTCGAGGGCGAGGCACGGACGTACTTCGCCGGGGACACCGGTCTGTTCGACTCGATGGCCGAGGAGGTCGGGCCGGTGGACACGGCACTGCTGCCGGTGGGCGGCTGGGGCCCCTATCTCGGCGACGGGCATCTGGACGCGGGACAGGCGGCGCACGCACTGACGCAGCTGGAGGCACGCAGTGCGGTGCCGGTGCACTACGGCACGTACTGGCCGATCGGAATGGATGCCGTGCGCCCCTATGAGTTCCATGCGCCGGGTGATGAATTCGCGCGCCTCGCCGCACAACGTGCGCCTGGTGTGACGGTGCACCGGCTCGAGCACGGGGAGAGTGTGCGTCTGGAGGTCGCCCGGTGACATGGCTCGCCGCCGCGACGACGGCGGTGCCGGAGGAGACCACGCAGCAGGCGGTGGGGTATCCCTCGCTGTTCCTGCTGGTGCTGATCGGGGCGCTCGTGCCCGTGGTGCCGACGGGAGCGCTGGTCAGCTCGGCGACGGTGGTCGCCCTGCACCGGACGGCGCCGTTCTCGCTGGCGCTGGTGTTCGTGACGGCGTCGCTGGCGGCGTTCCTCGGGGACGCGGTGCTGTACTGCCTGGGGCGGCGCGGGCTCGGGTCGCGGAACGGCTCGCGCTGGCTGGAGACGCTCCGCTCACGGGCGCCGGAGGACCGGCTCAGGCAGGCACAGACCCTGCTCGCCGAGCACGGGATCGCGGTGCTGGTCCTCTCCCGGCTCGTCCCGGCCGGCCGCATACCGGTGATGCTGGCCTGTCTGCTGGCCCGGTGGCCCCTGCACCGCTTCTCCCGCGGCAACCTCCCGGCGTGCCTGGCCTGGGCCGCCACCTACCAGATGATCGGCGTCCTCGGCGGTTCCCTGTTCAGCGAGCCCTGGGCGGGCCTGCTCACCGCCGTCGCCCTCACCGTCCTGCTGAGCGCCGCTCCCACGGCCTGGCGCCGTCTGCGCCGCCTGCTTCCGGCCCACCGCTCGAACTGACCGCTCCCCCGCGTCCTCCGGCCCGGCGCCTTCCCGTGTCCTCCGGCGTCCCCCGCGTCCCCTGCGTCCTCCGGTGGCCGCCGCCCGGGTCCGAGGGGCCTTCCCGGCCGTCCGGGCTGCGACGGCCTCCTTCCGCCGGCTCACCGCTTCGGTGCCCCGCGGGGACTACCGCTCCAGGATCCGGGACGCGCCCACCGGCAGGTCCCACAGGTGCTCCCGGGGAAGACCGGCCTTCTGCCAGGCCGCGCGGACCCGGGTGAGGGGTTCCAGGACCGGCTCGGCGGAGAGGAGGAAGGTGCCCCAGTGCATGGGGGCCATGCGACGGGCGCCGAGGTCCTGGGCGGCCCGGACCGCCTCCTCCGGGTCGCAGTGGACGTCGCTGAGCCACCAGCGGGGCTCGTAGGCGCCGATGGGGAGCAGGGCGAGGTCGATGCCGGGATAGCGGCGGCCGATGCGGGAGAACCAGTGGCCGTAGCCCGTGTCGCCGGCGAAGTACACGCGCTGTCCGTCGGGGGCGGTGAGCACCCAGCCGCCCCACAGGCTGCGGCAGGTGTCGGTGAGGGTCCGCTTGGACCAGTGGTGGGCGGGAACGAAGTCGACGCGGACCCCCGACAGTTCGGACGCCTCCCACCAGTCCAGCTCGGTGACGCAGGTGAACCGGCGGCGCCGGAACCAGCGTCCGAGCCCGGCCGGCACGAACACGGGGGTGGTGCGCGGCAGGCGGCGCAGCGTGGGCGCGTCCAGGTGGTCGTAGTGGTTGTGGCTGATGACGACCGCGTCGACGCGCGGCAGCGCCTCCCAGGGCACCCCGACCGGCGTGATGCGCGCCGGGGTGCCGATGATGCGCCGGGACCAGACGGGGTCGGTCAGCACGGTCAGCCCGCCTATCTGCACGACCCAGCTGGCGTGTCCCGCCCAGCTGACGGCGACCGTACGGGCGTCCACGCGCGGCACCGGAACGGGCTCGTACGGCAGCAGCGGGATGTCGGCGAGTCCCTCCTTGCTCGGCCGTACGGCGCCCTCGCGGGCGAAGCGGGCGAAGGCTCTCAGGCCGGGCAGCGGGGAGGTGAGACGGTCGTGGAAGCTGCGCGGCCACACCCGCCGCTCCCCCAGCGGCCGGGGTGCGGCCTGCGGCGGGTACGGCGCGGGCGACGAAGCGGACGGGGCGGACGAAGCGGACGGGGACGGCGTCGCGGGTTCGCCGGCTTGCCGGGAAGTGGTCGTGGACGTGATCGGCTCGGACGTGATCGGCTCGGACTGCTGCGTCATCGAGGAGACTCCCATCGCTGAGCGTCGTCGCGGAGAGCGTCGAAGACCGACTTCAAGGAGAGCAACGCACGTTGCACATGCGGCAGTTCCAGCGGTGTGGGGGACAGGAGGCACTCCTCGCGCTCCTCGTCCGTGCGGCCGAGGAACTCCGCGGTGGACAGCCGTACCCGCAGCGCGCCGAGGTCGTCGCCGAAGCGGTGGCCGCCCGGTGCGGGCTGCTCCAGACGGGCGGTGAGGAAGTCCTCCAGGTCCTGTGCGTCCCTCACTCCGCGGCCGGCGAGTCCGGAGCGCAGCGGACCGAGGTCGGCGTACAGGTGGCGGCCGGCCTGAGGCGGCCGGACGAGCACGCCGGCGGCGGCCAGGGTCGTGTGCACGGCGTGCGCCACGCGCGCGTGCAGGCGTACGGACGCGGTCAGGCGCTCGATGACGGCGTCGGGTTCGTCGAGGGCGTAGGCGGCCGCGGCGGCGACGGGGTCGGCGATGCGTGCGTCCAGCGCGGTGAGCACGTCGAGCACGCGCGCGTGCAGCGCGTCGCCGGTGACGCCGGCGGGGAAGCGGACGAGCGCGGCGGGCCAGCCGGCGGGCAGGAAGGCACCGGCGAGGTCGGTGACGACGGTGACCCGTTCGGGCAGCATCTCGGCGGGGCTGAGCAGCACCGTCCCGTGCGGATCGTGCACGGTGTCGCGCCAGGTCTCGTCGCTGACCAGGTGCAGCCCCTCGCCTGCGGCGGCCTCGACGGCCTCGTGCAGCACCTCGGGCGGGGCGACGGTCGCGGTGGGGTCGTCGGCGACGGACAGGACCAGCAGCCGGGGGTCGCCTCCCTCGGCGCGGACCCGGCGGACGGTCTCCAGCAGGGCGTACGGGTCGGGGACGCCGCCGCACTCGGCGGGTGTCGCCACGGGGAAGACGGGTCTGCCGAGCAGCCGCGCGTACGGCGCCCACCAGGCGGAGCACGGCCGGGGCACCAGGACGTCGCCGCCGAGCGCGGCGGTGAGCGCGAGCAGCAGGGAGGGGGCGCCGGGTGCGGCCGCCACCTGGCGGGGCCGGGTGGGCAGCCCGCGGCGCAGCCAGTAGCCGCAGGCCGCGTCCAGCAGGGCCGTGTCGCCGCCGATCGGTCTCTCCCCGCTGCGGGCCGTGGCCCTGGCGAGCGCGGCGGACAGCTCGGGCAGCACGGGCAGTCCGTCGTCGGGGAGGGCCGACGGCCCGTAGCGGACGGGGCCGTGTCCTTCGGGGTCCGTCCGCAGCATGCGTACCTCCACGCAGTCCCTGGTGCCGGTCGTGTCGCCGCCGGTTCGTGCGGGCCGTGCCCTCGCGGCTCCGGGTACCCCGGCGGCACCGCTCCATGGCGGGCCGCGGTCCTCCGTGGCGCCCCGGGTCCCGGTCAGGTCCTCCGCCACCACCAGACCCGGTGGACCGCCGCGCCGAACGCCGCCGCGATCAGCAGGCCACCGGCGACCAGCGCCGGCGGGGAGGTGGTGAACGCACCGCCCGCACCGGCCCGCACACCGTGCCGCACCGCCTGGTCCGCGCATCCGCGGTCGGAGGGGTCCGCGCAGGACCCGCCGCCGTCGCGCGGCGCCCCGCCGGGAGAGGAGGCGCGGCCGGCCGTGTGGCCCGGATCCCGCGACGCCTGGCCGCGAGAGGGGTCCTGTGGGCCATTGTCGCGGGAGGCGCCGCCGAAGTCCTGGTCCCCGTCGCCGAAGGGGGCACGGGAGGCGGAGGGGACGCGCGGGACCTGGCCCTGGAA
>NZ_MUME01000169.1 GCF_002155915.1 Streptomyces thermovulgaris
CTCCCGGGGGCACCCCCGGGACGTCCCCGGGACGTCCCCGCCCGGCTCCCCTAGGGGATGTCACAGCTCGGCCGCAATGCTCCGTCCATACCCCCGGCCGGGCCCGGGAGTTGTCGGGACCAGGTACGTTCGATGACGTGGCTGGATTCAGGATCGGGCGCGGCGGCCGCGACGACCGCGCACCGCACGCGCGACCCCAACAAGTTCCGTACGGACAGCAGGCACCTCAGACGCCGCCGTACGGCTCTCCGCCGACGCCGCGGCCGTACCCGCCGCGGCAGCGACCGCCGTACGAGCCCGGCAGGGTCCAGTGGCCGGGCGTCCACGGCGGCCACGGCGGCGGCCGGGAGGGGCCGGAGTACTTCGGCGACGACGGCCACCCGCACGGGGCCCACGACCCGTACACGGCCAACAACCCGGGCCACACCCAGGCGTTCGCGCTGGACGAGGTCCCGTACGGCCAGGACGGGCCCCACCCCGCGGAGCCGGTCCCGGCCGGTCCGACGGGTCCCCCGCTGACCTGGAAGGAGCTGCTGCGGGGCATCGTCCTCTCGCCCAACCAGACCTTCCTGCGGATGCGCGACTACACGATGTGGGGCCCCGCCCTCATCGTGACGTTCCTCTACGGCCTGCTCGCGGTCTTCGGCTTCGACGAGGCCCGTGAGGACGCCATCAACGCCACGCTGTCCAACGCGATACCGATCGTCCTGGTCAGCGCGGTGGCCATGGTGATCAGCGCCTTCGTCCTGGGCGTGGTCACCCACACCCTGGCCCGCCAGCTCGGCGGCAACGGCGCCTGGCAGCCCACGGTCGGCCTGTCCATGCTGATCATGTCCATCACGGACGCACCGCGTCTGCTCTTCGCCGTGTTCTTCGGCGGCGACGCGGGCTTCGTCCAGGCGCTCGGCTGGGCCACCTGGGTCGCGGGCGGTGCCCTGCTGACCCTCATGGTCGGCCGCTCCCACGACCTGCCCTGGCCGAAGGCCCTGGGTGCCTCGGCGATCCAGCTGATCGCCCTGCTGTCGATCGTGAAGCTGGGCACCTTCTGAGAGCACCCGTCCGACGGACGGCGGCACGTGCACAAGAAGACGCGCACAAGGGAAGGGGCCCGGCCGGTCGGCCGGGCCCCTTCGGCGTCTCTCTCAGGACGGCTTCCTCACACCCGCGTCCGGTGGAAGTTGATGTAGGACCGGGAGGCGGTGGGCCCGCGCTGTCCCTGGTAGCGGGAGCCGTAGCGCTCGCTGCCGTACGGCGCCTCGGCGGGCGAGGAGAGCCGGAACAGACACAGCTGCCCGATCTTCATACCGGGCCACAGCTTGATCGGCAGGGTGGCGAGGTTGGACAGCTCCAGGGTCACGTGCCCGGAGAACCCGGGGTCGATGAACCCGGCGGTGGAGTGGGTGACGAGCCCCAGCCGGCCCAGCGAGCTCTTGCCCTCGAGCCGGGAGGCGAGGTCGACGGGGAGCGTGATCACCTCGTACGTGGACGCGAGGACGAACTCCCCGGGGTGCAGGATGAAGGGCTCGTCGCCCTCCGGCTCGACGAGCCGGGTGAGGTCCGGCTGCTCGACGGAGGGGTCGATGTGGGGATAGCGGTGGTTCTCGAACACCCGGAAGTAGCGGTCCAGCCGTACGTCGACACTCGACGGCTGCACCATGGACTCGTCGTAGGGTTCGATCCGTACCCGTCCGGCATCGATCTCGGCCCGGATGTCCTTGTCTGAGAGAAGCACGTCCTGAGGATACGCAAGGCGCGCGGAGCCCCCGCAATCGGGACGACTCCACGCGCCGGCTGTCGCGATGTCCTCTACCGCTTCCCGCGGCCCTCTACCGCTTTCCCCGGTTCACCAGCACCGCACTGCGGAGCCGGGCACACCGCGGACACCTCACGAGCCTGCAGGGGCCGAGCCGCTCGGCCTGCTGCATCGGAAACGAAGCGGTGCTGAACACGTGCCCTTCGGCACAACGGACGACGGTGCGCTCCATCAAGTCCCTTGAGTCCCTTCACCAGAAGCGCGTCCGGCTTCTTGCCGCCTGACGACAAAAGCCACAATAAGGGATCAAGCAGACGCCCACCACGCGAAGCTTCCACCCCACACGCTTCCTCTCCCCCACTACCACCGTACGCCCCAACTCCGTGTCCCCACACCTCGAAAACACAGATCCGGCCCCTGGGCTCGAGCACCAGGGGCCGGAGATGAGGTAAAGTATGCAAGCGCCAGACACCGACTTCGGTCGGCGTCGTGTGCGGGTGTAGTTTAATGGTAGAACATCAGCTTCCCAAGCTGAGAGCGCGAGTTCGATTCTCGTCACCCGCTCCAAGCGAAACCCCCAGGTCAGAGACCCGGGGGTTCTTTGTTGTCCAGACCAGTGGGCGGCAGGCGCACCACAACCGCACCACTAGCTCTCGGAAGGCCCCTCCTTGTGGTGCACGCGGTCGCCGGTGTGGTGCTTCGCACGTTCGGCCCGCACGAGGTCGTCCAGCCCGGCGGCGACCTCCCGTTGCCGCTCCTCGTCGCTGTGCTGGTAGATCAGCGCGGCCTTCTCGGAGGACTGCCCGGCCCGCACCATGGTGTCCCGGAGCGTGGCACCTGAGCGGGTCAGCAGAGTGTGCCCGGTATGACGAAGATCGTAGAAGCGGAATCCGTCCGGGAGGCCGGCGACCGCGCGAGCCCGTCGCCACTTCCGTCCGAAGGTGGTGCGCCGGAAGGCCGCGCCCTTCTCCCCGACGAAGACCAGGCCGTCAGGTCCCTTCTCCGCGAACCAGTCGAGATGCCGCTGCACCTCCTTGCGCAGGAAGGCCGGAAGGACGACGACACGAGCACTCGCGTCGGACTTGGTCGGCCCGGGGGCCCGTTTGCCGTTGGTGCGCTCGGGCTCGGCGACGCGCACGCGGATCACGAGATTGTCGACATCCACATCCCGGCGGCGCAGGCCCGCCAGCTCCTCAGGCCGCATCGGGCCGTACGCGCCGAGGTAGACCATGAGCCGCCAGCGAATGCCGATCGCGTCGGCGAGCGCGTCGACCTGGGCGACGGTGGCAATGCGCCGCTCGGCCGCGGACTCCTTGCCGGCGCCCTTGATCCGGCACGGGTTGCGCTGGATCAGCTCGTCATCGACGGCCGTCTCAAGGATGGACTTGAGGAGGCGGTACGCCTTGGCAACGGTGGTCTTGGCTCCGGTGGTGCGCAGCCGTTCGGCGCGCCACTCACGGACACTCGGCGAGGTGATCTCGTCAAGGTCCAGCCCGCCGAACGTCGGAAAGATGTGCAGGCGAAGCAGATGCCGGTACAGGTCCTCGGTTCGCACGGCCAACTCCCGTTCCTCGACCCACTTCTCGGCGTAGACACGGAAGTTGACCGCCCCAGCGTCGGGAGCACGCCAGTCCCCGCGGCTGAGGTCCGCCTCGACCTGGGACAGCCAGATCTCGGCCTCCTTCTTGGTCGCGAAGGTCTCGCCCGAGCGGATGCGTTCACCGCTAGGACCGAGATACGAAGCCGTCCAGCGACCGGACCGGTACTGCCTCACCGCACCGAAGCGCCGACGCCTGCCCCTCTTATTGGCCATCAAGCAACCCTCCGCACTCCGGCACGGTGAAGCCTGATCGGCTCGACAGTGTGCGATTCGATGAACTCCTCGACCGCGCTCTCCGGGATACGGACGTGGCGGCCGACCTTGACGTACCGGATGCGCCGCTCCTCGACCAGGCGACGCGGGAAGCGCTCCGTGGTGCCGAGGAGTTCGGCCACCTGCGCCACGGTCAGGCAGCGGTCAGCCATGGGTGGGCTCTCCTTCCGTTCCGGGGGCGGGTTCGAGGGACGCGGCGAGCCAGGCCTCGGCGTCGGACAGGCCGGTACCGGCGAAGACCCAGTGCGCGAGAACGAGCGTGGTTTCGCCGTCTTGCGTGACGGGCGGGGCCGCTTGGGCCCGGCGCCACTCGGCGCGGGCGTCGCGGAGGGCGCCGAGGGTGGTGGAGTAGCAGCGGGATTTGGTGGAGAAGTGGCCGCGGAAGCCGAGCATGTGGGCCCAGGCCCGCAGGCGGAGGTGTTCAAGGTCCTTGCGTGCGCCGAGGGTCCAGGCGGTGCGGATGAGCCGGCGGGCGTGGTCGCTGATGTCGAGCTGGGCCAGTTCGGCGGCGAACTTCAGCGGCCGGTCCAGGGCGCCCGTGGCCGTCTCGGCGCCCTTGGTGGCGTACTTGGCGATGTACGCCGCCACGGCCCGCTCGGTCAGCTCCTGCCCGCCTGTGAAGTCGGCGGAGCGGATGATGCGCACGTCGAGCTGGCGGCCGAAGGCGAAGGTGTGGGCGCGGCCGTCGACGACCGGCCCGCACACCCGGGCCTTGGCCGCAGCGGTGCGGATGGCGTCGGTCAGCAGCTCGGCGGTGGCCCAGGCAGGAGGCGGAGTGTCGCCGCCCTCGGGGCCGTCGAGGCGGATGACGGCGTGGAAGTGGACGGCACCGCGCTTCTGGTACTCGGCCACCTTGGCGAAGGAGATCCGGGCGTGGTGCCTAAACGTCCGCTGCGTCAGCCCCGCCCGCTTGGCGACCTCGCGGCGCAGATAGATCGAGAACCGCCGCCACAGGATCCCGGCGTGCGCGTTCCACAGCACGGCCGCTTCGTAGTCGTAGGACTCCGGGTCGAGGGGCGTTCCCAGGACGGCGTCGTCTTCCTCGTGCCGGGTGCCGCAACGGCAGTTACGGCCGTCGGAGGGGCGGTTGTGGACCGGGCCGAAGCCGGGGGCGGTGAAGGTGGCGAAGACGCGCGGGTGCGTGGCGACCTGTTCGGGCAGGCCCTTGCCGCCGCGCAGTCCGGCGGTGATCAGGTGGAAGGTGTCGCGG
This sequence comes from Streptomyces thermovulgaris, assembly GCF_002155915.1. Classification (GTDB taxonomy): domain Bacteria; phylum Actinomycetota; class Actinomycetes; order Streptomycetales; family Streptomycetaceae; genus Streptomyces; species Streptomyces thermovulgaris. The sequence continues at coordinate 4,837 of NZ_MUME01000169.1, forward strand.
CGGTAGGTCTCGGCGCAGGCCGCGCATCGGGTGGCGCGGCGGTTGTTGCAGCGTACGAGGAGTTGGCCGGCGGGCAGGTCGGCCGAGTCGAGGTGGTGCAGGACGCGGCCGATCTCGCCGGTCGTGGTGTCGACCGCGTACTCGGTGCGGTGACCGTCGAGGCGAATGGGGCGGGTGCAGCCGCCCAGGCCGGACAGTTGGCGGGCCAGCTCGGGCAGGGTGCCGAGGGAGGCCAGCATGGAGAGTTCCGCCAGCGGGGGCGGAGTCTGCTGGGTGATGATGGGAGTTCCTTTCAGCCATTGCGACGGTTGGGAGGCATCGGCCCCGGGGCGGCGGGATGCTTGGCGGCGTTTGCCGCCCCGGCGGCCGGTCAGCGCTGGTGCGCGCTGCTGAGGAGGGAGCGCAGGACCACGGCGGCGATGGCCACGGACACGGCCGAGACGGCGACGGCCGCCAGGAGCGCGGTGAGTACGACTCCGACGACGACCACGGCGGCGACCGCGCCGACGCCCACGTGCGGGGCGACCGGGCGGCCGGCCGAGGAGGCCGGGGCCTGCGTGTGCTGAGGTGCGACGGTTGTCGTCGGCAGGGTCGGAATGTCGGGCAGCTTGGGACGGAGCACGGTGGTCCTCCTTGTCACTCGTGGGTGCCGTTGACGACGTCGATCCCGGAGCGAGTGCCGGACTCGATGGCGGGGGCGAGGAAGGTGTGCGAGAGCCAGAAGCCGAACAGCGCGATGACGACGGCGACCCAGAGGCGGACGCCGAGGAATCTGATCGCGGCCCAGGCGATGACGCCCAGGACGAAGACGAGCGGCAGCGAGACGGTCACGGGGACTCCTTCAGCGGACGGCGCAGCGGTGGGTGCGGGCGGCCAGCTCGGCGGCGGCCCGGCTGTCGTAGTCGGCGGAGAAGCCGCAGCGCGGGGCCGTGCAGGCGGCGGTGTGCTTCTCGTGGCCCCGGCCGTCGTAGTAGGTGGCGACCTGGACGGGGCCGATGCGGACGACGCGGCGGAAACGCGGGGTGGCGGGCATCAGGGCAGCTCCTTCGAGTTCTCGTGGTTCTCGCCGGTGAAGTCGGCGACGCGGTCGAGCAGCCACCGCCGGATCTCTTCGCCCTCGTGCTTGTCGGCGGTGAGGATCACGGGTTCGGCGATGAGCAGCGCTTCGGCGAAGCGGTTCTGTCGGGTCAGCTCGGCGGCGCGGTTCAGCGCACGGAGCGTGGACGGGCGCACGGTGGAAAGTCCTCCGGGTCAGGTGAGGTGGGTGGCGATGGCTTCGGCCAGCGGCAGCGGGACGCCGAGCCGGGCGCGAAGGGTCGAGGTGTCGATGGGCGTTCCGGTCCGGGCGCGGTGTTCGTCGGCGACCTTGCGCGCGAGTGTGAGAAGCGCCGGCGGAACCGGGGGCGTGGAGGGCGGAACCGGTTCCGGCTCCGCAGCGGGCAACTCAGGGGCAGAGGCAGGGGTTTGGGGTGCCTCGGGTTCCGGGGCCGACTCGCGCTTTCCCGTCGAGGCATGCGCGGCTGCTCCGTGGGCGAGCAGCGTTCCGCCCAGGAAGGCGACCGCGGGCCATCCGGCGACGAGGATGCGCAGCCAGTTCGGTACGGCGTTCAGGTCGAGCAGCCCGGCCGTGGCGACGTTGGCGCCGAGCGAGGCGGTCAGGGCGACGAGGAACCAGCACCACCCGGCCGCTTTCGCCTCACCGGAGCGCAACCGCCGCCAGGCCGCCACCAACAGCAGATCGACGGAGACCGGGTAGGCCCATGCCTTCCAGCCGTCCTGCCCGGCAGCGGCAGCCAGGTCGTGCAGGTGGGCGAAGGACAGCGCGGCGGCGATCAGTGCTTGGACGAGTACGGCGTCGAGGCGGACGGACAGGACACGCACGGCACGACTCCTTCCGGTTCCAGGCATGGAGGGGGTAGGGACGTGGCACGGAACAGCCGTGCCGGCCGTGGGGCGGAGTGCGTCTACTCGGTGGCCGGGTGCGTCGTGGCCAGGGGCCCGGACGCTTCCACCGGCATCGGCGGGACGTACGGCCGGAAGGGATCGAGCGCCGGTACGTCGGGGGTGAGATCCGCCGCCGCGCGGCAGGTGGCCGCGGCATCGGCAAGGGAGAGATAGGGAGTGCGGATGCGGGACCAGCCGCCGGAGGTGTCGCCGACGACGGCCAGACCGGGCAGCTCGGGGGCGATGGCGCAGGCCGCGAGGACGGCCTCAGGGGCGATGTCGCCGAGCGCCATCTTGGCCGAGGCTTCGTCGTTCACACGGTGGCAGACACGGCCGGTGAGCTGAGCGCGGAGCATGGTCGCGCCCTTGCCCAGTTCGGCGCCGAAGCGCTGCCCGCACACTTCGAGATGGATCCCGGCGGCACGGCCGAGTTGGGCGAGCCGGATGAGCTGGGTGACCATCTCGTCCCGCCGCTCTTCCTCCTTCCGTGTGGCGACGAGGAAGAGTTCGGCCACTTCGTCGATGAACAGCACGATCGGGGCCGGGCGTTCGTCCTCCGGCAGTCCCCAGATGTCCGAGGTGATCAGCTGTTCCGGGGTGTCGGGCGCGATGCCCTGCCGGGCCTTGATCAGGTCGTAGCGGTCCTCCATTTCCTTCACGAGCACGGGAAGCAGCTCGGCCGCCTGGTCCGGTTCGGTCGCCAGGGCGGAGAGCCGAGGCGCGAAGGGCGCCAGTTCGACCCCGCGCTTGCAGTCGATGCCGACCAGGGCCACCGGCTGGGCGGCGAGCCCGGTCAGCAGGTTCCGCAGGTACATGGACTTGCCCGAGAGCGTGGCGCCGAGCACCAGCTCATGCGGTACGGCCCGGTAGTCCCGTACGAACGCGGTCGCGTCCTCCCGTAACGCCACCGGGATCCGAAGGGGACCGCCGTCCAGCCGACGGGGCATCCGCACCTTCCGCAGCACATCGAAGCCGACGAGCCGCAGTTCGACGACGCCCGGCTTGATGTCCCGCACGTGGACGGCGTGGACACCCCAGGCGTGCCGGAGGCGTTCGGTGGAGGCCGCCAGGTCCGCCGGCTCCTGTCCCGGAGCCAGCCGCAGCCGCATGCGCAGGCCGGTCGTGGTGGGCCGGATGGCACCCCGCCGAGGAGGCACCGGCCGGATCTCACGACGGGTGGTCGCCCGGACGGCCAGCGCCCGCCACCGGGGCGGCTCGACGGTCAGACCGCAGGCGTCCATGGTCGAGGAGTACGAGGCCAGCAGCCGGACCACCGTGAGCGGCAGCCCGACTGTGGACCAGTACGCCGCCGGGTGGGCGTGCCGGGCGTAGACGGCGCCGCCTGCCGCAGCGAGCAGACCGCCCAGCTCGGCCCACGTCACCAGGTCCGTCACAGCGATCAGCCCGCTTCGGCCAGCGGGAAGGCACCCGGGGTGACGGCGGTCGCCCGATAGGCGATGCCGTGCCGCTCCCGGCCGTTGAAGACGCTCTGCCACGGCCGTGCCACCAGCCCCGGCAGCGAGACCGGAGCACCGACCGTCAGGCCCTCGGCCACGCCGCTCTCCGGGACGGTGACCTGGATCAGCGACGACTCGCCCTCGTCGATGTAGACGACGCCGACGGTCATCAGTGCCTCACCGGTCACCGCGTCCTTGGCGATCTCACCGGTCTGCCGGTCGCGCACCTTCGGCGCCGGAGCCTCGGTGAGCAGGATCGTGGCGGTCGAGGCGTCAACGCGGATCACACGCACAGGGATTGCTCCTTCTGAGAGTCGACCAACTTGCCAACCTGACAAGTTGACTTAGCAAGTTTGACGCTAGAGATGACAGGTTGACTTGTCAAGTTGCTTTCGCCGGAGTCTCGCCCGAAGGGCGGCGTCAGTTCAGACGGTAGGTGTCCTCGAGTTCCTGCCGGTCGGCCGGAAGCAGCACGTCGGAGACCTGCAAGGCGCGGCCGGAGGCGTCACGCGCGATGACCAGAACGCTCAGCACGGGAACACCGTCCGGCAGCTCCAGCAGCTCCGCCTCACGCGCTTCGGGCAGCCGAGCCGAAACCCGCTCGGTCACATGGTCGAAGCGAACCTTCTTCCGTGCTTCAAGGTGTTCGCGGGTGCTCCCGCTCAGAGGCGCGTCAGCCTCCAGCTCGGTGCCTTCGACCATGCCGGCGGGGAAGTACGACGAGACCAGCTCGACGGCTTCGCCGTCCTCTTCGACCAGGAAGCGGCGCATGAGGACCTCAGCGCTCTTCGGCAGGCCGAGCGCCGAGGCCACCCGAGCCGGGACGGGCACGCGTCCGACGTCGATCAGACGGCCCGCGCTCTGCGCCTCATCACGTTCCAGCGCCTCCCGCCCCCGCCGGTCCTTCCGCTCGACGACCTCCGGGCGGGCTCGGACGATCGTGCCGTATCCCTGCCGGGACTCGAGCCAGCCGTCCCGCTTCAGCAGCTCCAGCGCTCGGACGACGGTCGGGCGGGACATCCCGAAGGTCTGCACCAGCTGGTTCTCGCTGGGCACGCGGGTGCCGGGCGCATACGTGCCGTCCTCAATGCGACGCTGAAGCGTCTGCGCAAGGCGCACGTACTTCGGTGGCTCCACTTCATATGCCATGAACGCCGCCCGTCGAGATTGGCCAAGTCAACTGGTCAACCAGACTAGCGACACTTGCGCACCGGCAGGAGAAGCAGAGGGCTATCCCATCACGCCGGCCAGGCATCGGCCACCACGAAGGAGACGACCGTTCCGCCGAAGCGGCTGGGCCCGGAGTGCCAGGAGTCGGCGATGGAGTCGACCAGGAGCAGCCCCCGCCCGTGCGCGTCATCGGCGTCGGGGTGCCGCAGGCGCACGTTCGCCGGGAAACCCGGGTTGTGCACCTCGACGCGGAGCGAGGTTCCCTCGCGGTACCACTCGACCCGTACCAGCCAGGGCTCGTCCGACCTCCCGTAGCGGATGGCGTTGGTCACCAGCTCCGAGATCATCAGCGTGCAGTCGTCGATTGAGCAGGCCGGGTTGTACGGAGCGATGAACTTCCGGAACCAGCGCCGGGCGCGGGACACGGACTCGGGCTCAGGATGCAAGGTCATTGCTCCGAGCCGCGGTGAGCCCTCGCAGGGGTAGCGGTCGATCGTGTAGGCCATGCGTGCTCACTCCTTGCCGCTGCCGTCGCAGTCGAGGCAGCGCCGCTTCGACGTGGCACGGCCGCGGTCATTGGCCGTGGAGAGCGCCAGCTCCGTCCGGGAGCCGACGCGCTTCCACCCACGCCCCCGACACCCCCGGCACGCTAAGCGCGCATCCCGCTCCGGCCGCCGACTCGTCACGTCGTGCCCCCTTCTCCTTCAAGTGGCATTAGCCACTTTCTGGATAGTGGCATTAGCCACTTTGGAGGCGCAAGCGATTCACCGGAACCGGCGAGTCGTCAATCAGGTGAGGGGGTACCCCTGTTCGAACGCCCAGCGGTGAGGCGGGTAGGTGGCTTCGGCGAACTCCAGGGGCCGGTCCTGCAAGTCGAAGACGACATGATGGACGACGAGGACCGGGGAACCCGGCTCCAACCGCAGGTCGGCCGCCTCCTCGTCCGTGGCGGCCCGAGCGCACATGCGGTCCTCCGCGTAGCTACCTTGACGCCCCGTCATCTTCTCGACGTACATGAGCGTCCCTTCCGTGATCCGCTCGGGATCCATGAGCCTGGGCGCGCGCCGGCCGACGTCCGGAGCGAACCACGAGGTGGACAGCGTGATCGGACCGTCCTGATTGTTGGTCACACGCCGGCGGTGCACGGCTCGACGGTCCTTCACCAGGCCCAGGGCCTCGGCGACGTAGTCCGGAGCCTCCGTCCACCCGGCCGAAGTGATCACCGCGTACTCTCCGGGCGTGTAGATCTTCCCGGTCTGCCGAGCACGCCCGTACAACTCCCGTGCACGCCGGTTCACTTCGAGACTGCGCACATAGGTGCCCGACCCTTGGCGCTTCTCGACCAGGCCCTGATGGCTCAGCGCTTGCAGTGCCCGTGCGGCCGTGGGCCGGGACACGTTCCAGTCCGCGGCGAGCTGCCGTTCCGAGGGCACCTCGTCCCCTGGACGCAGGTCCCCCCGAAGGATCTGGTCGCGGATGTAGTGAGCGATCTGGAGGTACTTCGGCAGAGCCTCTTCGATCTGAGGCATCCCCCCTCCTTTCTGTCCAAGTGGCTATGGCCTCTAGCCACTATAGGGTGAGTGGCCAACCCCTGAACCCGTAGTCTGACCGCATGACGCGGTTGATCGTCGCAGCAGGAGGAGGGGGCGACGCAGTCGCCGCCGCAATGCTTCACGCCGCCCTCTACGGCGACGAGGACCAGGCGGTGATCTTCACGTACGCCTGGGACCGCCTCCTGATCGACCCGCACCCGGGGCCACGGGGAGCCGACGGCTTCACGGGACTCGAGCAGCTCACTCGGTCCGTCCGGTCGGTACCGGCCACGGCCCGGCCGATCCCTCCAGGAGGCTCCACCCTCCCCCGTCTCGCAGCAGAGCTGCCCCACACCCTGGCCCTGCTCGACCCCCACCACGGCGCCGAGGGCATCACCCGTCAGCTCGAAGAGCTGGTGACCCACTTGGCCCCGGCATCGATCGACCTGCTCGACGTCGGCGGCGACATCCTCGCCCGGGGCGACGAACCCACCCTCAAAAGCCCACTCGCCGACGCCCTCACCCTCGCCGCCTGCTGCCAGGTCAACGCACCGATCCGCCTCCTGATCGCAGGCCCCGGCCTGGACGGCGAACTCTCCCCCGACGACCTGCGTCCCCTGTTCGGCCCCCTCGTCCACACCTTCACAGCCGAGGATGTGGATGCGATCGGCGGCATCCTGCAATGGCACCCCTCGGAGGCCACAGCCATGCTCGCCGCAACAGCCCGAGGAGCCCGCGGCACCTGCGAGGTACGCGACGCCGGCCTTCCCGTCCCCCTCACCGACGAAGGCCCCACGGTCCACGAAGTCGACCTGGACGACGCGCTCAGCCGCAACAGCCTGGCCCGCGCCGTCATGACCACCGCCACCCTGGACGAGGCCGAGGCACACAGCCGCGAGATCTGCGGCTTCTCGGAAATCGACTACGAACGCAACAAGGCGACCTGGCTCACCGAACAGCCGCCGACGAAGCTGGACCCCAACGACGTACTGTCCCGGCTCGACCAGTTCCACAGCGAAGCCCGAGCCCGCGGCGTCACCCACACCACGTTCCGCCACCTCACCGAGGCCCTGAACCTCAACGGCTCCCACAGAGAAGCCCTGCGCCAACTGCTCATCAACCGTCGCCCGGAGCAGTACGCAGCTCCCTTGTGGCGCATCCCATCCAACGGCTGAGTTACAACCTTCTTTACGGGTTCAAGTGCGGCTCGCTGCCGCGCGCACAGCGATCAGCCGCTTGATGCCAGAAAAGGGGTGCGTCGTGGCTGGGGCGGTCGGCTCCGCGATTTTAGGCAGCCACTTTGGCGCGAGCCTCGCAGATCATGGCCCCAACGTCGTGCTTTACCGGGCAGGTCCACTACCTGCCCGACGCGCCAGAAGCTTACGGGGCCATGATCACTCACGCCAAAGCAGCTCCAGCCCAAAATCGCTCCGCCGACCTATCTCCTTTCAACTCACTCACTCGTCGAAGGTGCCCTGCACATGAGCTACACGCTTAACCTCAGAAATCGGCCCCCGCAAGTTTTCAGCCGGTTGCGGAATTTCTTCATGCCTGACCGTCTCACCGTTGACAATTTCGTCGAGCATGGTGATCAGCCTTGGCTGCAACTGCAAGGTGCGTTCCACAATCCATAGCACTCTGAGCAGTTCTTCAGTCATCTCAGCCGTCCAACGCTCTGGTCTGATGCCATCCAGTGAAGAGCTGCGTCGACCGGCCCCCTCGGCGAGGCGGTACGCTACCCAAGATTGCACCGGCTCAAAGCCACTGACTGAGAAGTCCCATACTTCTGGCGCCACCGGAGCAAATTCCCCGGATCCCACATGGAGTACTCGACTTTGCCGGTCGTAGAACGCCTCGTCTGGATAACCAGCGGGATCACCGGGAACTGCCTTGACGCACCTGGCTTCCCCTTGCGGGATATTCACACGTACGCCTGATTCAGCAGACCTTTCCCCGAAAGTATGTAGAGAAATTAGCTGCCACCCGACCTCCACCGCCTGTGTGAATAGGCGCACATCCTTGGTGATCGGAATGCGAGGGCCCGGCAGTACCAATTCTTCACTGAACTGATCGACATAAGAAGGGGAGGACAAAACCGCATAGCAATAAGCGAAAACCTCCTCCCCTGTCACTTTTTGACTGAACAGGCTAGACAGCTTTTGCACCAGAGCTGGGTTAATGTTAGCCTCGGTCCCCGCTGCATCGCGCCAGAGTGGAATGACGTCCTTCCCGCCAAAGGACCCTCGGAAATGATGTAGATCAGGAACGTACGCTGTGACGCTCGCAGCGGGCCCTAGCCCGAGAACACCCGTTAGCAGGCTTGTCATGTACACCTGCTTATCAGAGTGGACGCGCCACAAATCCGCACGCGGCCGGTCAGCTAGCCTGCTATCCGCGAAGGCAAATTGCCTATCGAGAGTTCTGTAGCCATATCGCACAGTAGTTGGCTGATCCTCCGGACGCGCATTCCTCAATACTGGAAGAGTAGGTGGCATATTCTCGGGATCCATGCCAGGGACTCGTGAATACGCTCGGTCAAGGTTGCGGGCAGGTCTGACTACGAACAGATCCGACTTTTTTGCGTCAGGGGCGTTAGTCAATGCCTGCCAGCGGCGCCCTAGAGTATGGGTGTCTGGAGCGATCGGCCAGGTTCGCTTAAACTGGACTCCTGAATGCTGCCAAGGGAAAACATCGGTCAACAAAGGCCAGGCAAAGTAGTCGCCAGACTGTTCCGGAAGAAAGGGTTCGTGCCAACCTCTGAAGCATCGCTGCCAGGCCATATCATCGAACGTCTTTACGTCACCGAGTCGCGTGAGCTTCTCTTGGCGCGTTCCTGTGATACGCGCGTACCAGACAGTAGCCGGCTGATCAGGCTTGGGAGTCCCGTAGCGCACACCGACCGCAATGGCCACAGGGTTCTGGATGGCGAACACGTTCTCAGTCTTACGGGCCCCGAGGTTGTCTCCCTCAAGGTCAATAATCCAGAGCTCATCGAAAGCCCTCCTCATCGCCTCACGCATCCCGACGAAACCCGGACCGCGAAGATAGGAGGAGGCCGTAATGAAGCTGACAATGCCAGGTCCGTCTGTCGACTCAAGCACCTTCCACAGAGCCCAGCGCCAAAAGTACACGTAAAGGTTATAGAGGTTCTTGACATGACCACCCATGCCGGCCTCAATGGCCGGATTGACGAAGTCCGCAAGGATCCCGTCATCCCCATGGTTCCCGAATCGCACCCATCCGCCTTGACGCTCCACTCCCACATCATCTGAGCTTATGGTCTGCCGGTAATAGGGCGGATTTCCAATGCAAGCAAGAACGCGGGCACTCGACTTAACCTTCCGAGCCCGCTTGTGTTCCTCCGCTAGACGGCGGTGCAACAAATCGAGTGACAGTTGCCCTTCAGGTTCCCAAGGCGACTCAAGAGTATCCGTTAGATAAATATGGGCTCCATCTGCCGGAAGTTCACCCCCTGCCGAAAGAACTTGCTCCGAGAGCCTAAGGTGCGCAACAGCATAGGGGCCAACAAGCAACTCGAACCCATGCAGGTTCTTTGCGGCCTTAGTGGCTCGAGCACCTACAGCACCCGCACCGTAAGCGTTCTCAACCAGCTCGAGGCTGCGGCGGAAAGCCGCGAGTGGGTAAGCCCCCGTGCCCACTGCTGGATCCAGCACAGTGACGTCATCGTCAGCCATTCCAAGAGGCTTACCAAACCTTTTAATAAGGAGATCCGTGACAAGGTTCACTTGACAGCCTACGACTTGTGCAGGAGTGTAATAAACTCCGCGATTTTTGCGCAATTTTTCGTCGTAGGCGGCCAGGAAATCTTCATAGAAGTAAATCCATGGGTCGCCGTGCCGGCTAATAGCCTCAGGATCCACAGCCGCAATCGTACGTTCCAGGAGGTTCAGCGGCACCTCAATCTCTGCGCGCGCATCCGGCTGAGCAAGCACTCTTAGAACCTGAGCAAGCAAACCGTGCCCTTTGTCCAAAGCATCAGCGGCGTCTCGCCGCAGATCGGTTACTCCCTCAAGACGCGCAAGCAGCATCGCATAAGTCAGTGTCTGGGCGTACGCGTCCGCGAATTGGAAATCATCCGCGTCGCCGAAGAGGAACCTACGCCATTCCTCAGCCAGGATCGACATTGCAGATCCCGGGATGGCTAGCGAGGAGAGCACATCCGTACGCAGATACCTACAGAGAGGAGCGAGTTCCTCTGCGAGTCCACGAGGGGAGTCCGGAACGATTGGATCCCAGGTCAGGAAGTTGCGAATCAGTTCACTGTATTGGGTTACATTGTCGTCGCTGATAGCATTACGCCCATCCGACGTAACGTCCCCTGAAAACCGAACGACCTTACCTACCAGCTGGCCAGTGCGATAAAGCGCCCACTCATTGCCATCTGTATAAATCACGTTCGGCAGCGACTTAAATTTTTCCCATTGTTTCTTGTTGTCGCCCTTGTACTTGCTGGTACGGGCTCCCATGCCCGGCGCCTTCAGTTCAATATGCCCACAAAGCAAGCCATTAACTGCCACACCAATATCTGGCCGACCGCCGAGGCCAGTGACTACGGACTCCGTCTTAGTCTCAACAGTACGCCCATAAGCTGTTCCAGCCTTCTCCAGCAGAATCGTGGTAGGGGACTTAAGTTGGTCTTCTTGCTGGCCTGGAATATTCAGAGCCCATGTCGCTGTCAGCTTTTCAGCAAAGCTCACCAAGGCGTCTTTCATCAAGGCCACACGAGATGAGGACATAGTCCCCCCACTTTCTCCCAAGCGGACATTACATCCATGCAACCCAAGGCTCGTGGTTGACCACGAGCGGCCCAGGGCCACCGGTTCTTCCCCGAGCATAGTGGGCCTGACCACGCACAGTGAACAGGTACTGGCATAAATGACACAGGGTCGGGAGGTACAGCAGCGCCCTTGCCTCGCATCATGTTGGTGGGCGCCGGTGGGCTCCAGCACTCCTTCGGGGATGCTGAGCGTAAACCCCTCTCATAAACCCCTCTCAGTGGACTACCTGTGGACAGAAGCCTAGCTCTTGTCCCCCAGACAAGCCGCTGCGCTTCCGAAGCGCCTTGTCCTCATGCGCCCTCCGGAGCCGTCACCCGATGCGCCCTCCGGAGCCGTCACCCGGCCGCACCCCCGCCGGCCCGCCGTCGGTCACGAAAAGATGAATGAGGCCACGATGCACCTGACCGGACCCCGTTTGGTGGTCCACCCGTTATGAGAGCTGCGGTTGGTGTTGGCTCCTCCATCGCTGGGCGAACTCGGCTGGGGTGAGCATGCCCAGGGCGGAATGGGGACGG
>NZ_MUME01000017.1 GCF_002155915.1 Streptomyces thermovulgaris
GGTCCGCGGGCCAGGAGGAGCGGACGTCGGCGGAGTAGCAGACGGCGGGCGGGCGACGGCGAACCAGCGGGAGACGGCCCGCCGGGGCCGGGAGGAAGCCGGCCAAGCGCCGGGGCCCGAGGACAAAACCGCCTTCACCCCCACGGGACTTCACGGGACTGCCCCCGGCCCTCCCCGGAGAGGGCCGGGGGCAGTCCCGTGAAGTCCCGTGGGGGTGAAGGCGGTTTTGTCCTCGGGCCCCGGCGCTTGGCCGGCTTCCTCCCGGCCCCGGCGGGCCGTCGCCCGCTGGTTCGCCGTCGCCCGCCCGCCGTCCGCTACTCCGCCGACGTCGGCTCCTCCTGGCGCGCGGACCGCCTCGCCGCCTCCCGTTTGATGGCCGCGTCCCGCTTGCGCACGTACCAGATGCCGAGCAGGCCCAGCCCGCCGCCGGCCAGGCAGGTCCAGAGCCACCAGGTGTGGCCGTGGTCGCGGAGCCAGCCGTAGAAGGGGAGCTGGAGCAGGAAGAGGACGAACCAGACGATCGTGCCGCCGGTGACGGTGGCGACCACGGGGCCCTCCAAGGGCTCCGGTGCCTCGTGCTTGGGGGTCCACTTCGCCATGGGCGCCAGTCTATGGCCCCGCTTCCGGGTGCCCCGGCGCGGCGGGCTCTTCCGCACGGCTCCCGCCGATTCCCCCGCCCGTCTCTCCCGCCGGTCCCCGGGCCGGCCCACTTGTCGATCTTCTTGCAGTTGTCGATCTTCTTGCGGTTCCTTCTTCTACGCGCGGAGATGGTCTTTTGCCCTTCATATGTTCATACTGAAGCGGTTCGTGTCTGACCGCTTGTCTTCGGAGGAATCTCCAAACAGGAGAGGGCGGAGATCTGAGGGGGAACCCGACGGTCAGGCCCATCACCCCGTGCCGATTCGCATTCCCTGAGGTCAATTCGCATGTCCACCTCGGCCGCCGCCAAGGCCCCCGCTCCCGAGGAACCGGGAACTCCGCCGGTGTACGGCGTTCTCGACCGCTTCTTCAAGATCTCCGAGCGGGGCAGCACCCTGTCCCGGGAGATCCGCGGTGGCTTCGCCACCTTCTTCGCGATGGCCTACATCATCGTGCTGAATCCGATCATTCTCGGCAGCGCGAAAGACATGTACGGGCACCAGCTCGACAACGGGCAGCTCGTCACCGCCACCGCCGTGACCGCCGCCTTCAGCACGCTGCTCATGGGCGTCATCGGCAATGTGCCGATCGCGCTCGCCGCCGGCCTCGGTGTGAACACCGTCGTCGCGCTGCAGCTCGCCCCGCGCATGTCGTGGCCGGACGCCATGGGCATGGTGGTGCTCGCCGGATTCGTCGTCATGCTGCTGGTCGCCACCGGTCTGCGCGAGCGCGTCATGAACGCCGTACCGCTCGGCCTGCGCAAGGGCATCTCCATCGGTATCGGCCTGTTCATCATGCTGATCGGGCTCGTCGACTCCGGTTTCGTCACCCGCATCCCGGACGCCGCCCAGACCACCGTTCCGCTGCAGCTCGGCGCCGACGGCCACCTCAGCGGCTGGCCGGTCCTGGTCTTCGTGCTCGGCACGCTGCTCACGCTCGCGCTGATCGTGCGCAAGGTGCCCGGGGCGATCCTCATCTCGATCGTCGCGATGACCGTCCTGGCCGTCGTGATCAACGCCGTCGCCAAGGTGCCCTCCTGGGGACTCACCACCCCGGAGTGGCCCGGCAACCCCGTCTCGACCCCCGACTTCGGGCTGATCGGTCAGGTCAGCCTCTTCGGCGGCTTCTCCAAGGTCGGGGTGCTGACCGGCGTCCTGTTCGTCTTCACCGTGCTGCTGTCCTGCTTCTTCGACGCCATGGGCACGATCATGGGCATCAGCGACGAGGCCAAGCTGACCGACGCCCAGGGGCAGATGCCCGAGATCAACAAGGTCCTCTTCGTCGACGGCATCGCGGTCGCCGCCGGTGGCGCCAGCTCCTCCTCGGCCACCACCTGCTTCGTGGAGTCGACGGCCGGTGTCGGTGAGGGCGCCCGCACCGGTTTCGCCAACGTCGTGACCGGCGCCCTGTTCGTGGTGGCGCTGTTCCTGACGCCCGTCGCCACCATGGTCCCGTCCCAGGCGGCCACCCCGGCCCTGCTCGCGGTCGGCTTCCTGATCCTGGCCGGAGCGGTCAGGGACATCGACTGGACGGACTTCACCATCGCCATCCCGGCCTTCATCACCATGGTGATGATGCCGTTCACCTACTCGATCACCAACGGCATCGGCATGGGCTTCATCGCCTTCGCGGTGCTGCGTCTGGCGGCCGGCCGCGGCCGGGAGGTCCCGGTGCCGATGTACGTGGTGGCGGCGGTCTTCGCCTTCTACTACCTGATGCCGGCCCTCGGCCTGACCTGATCCGGTCCGGCCCCCTGTCCGGTCCGCCTCCTGATCCGGCCCGGGCCGACCGGGCCCGGCCGGTCCGGGCGGACCGGCCGGGTCAGGTGACTCCGTAGAACCTCTCCGTCTCCTCGACGGCGGCCTGGAATCGTTCGTCGAAGTCGGCTCGAATGAGCGTCCGGACGACATAGTCCTGGACGCTCATTCCTCTTTTTGCCGCATGACCCCTGAGCCGCTCGAGCAGCTCATGGTCGATGCGCACGCTCAGCACGCTTGATCCCATGGATCCCATGGGAACGAGAGTTGCCCCACACTTCGGCACGAGGTGTGACGTTCCGTGCCGATATCACTCGAAAGAGTGATGTTCTCTTGCCGTGGCAGGCATCACGGATGCAGGGCGCCCTTTCCATTGGTACTTAGCGAGAGTAATGAGTTACGCTAAAGACCATGCTGGATCTCAGCCGCGCCGAAGACGCCGCCGCCGTGAATTCCCTGCGATCCGCCGTGATGCGGCTGTCACGCCGGCTCAGGCACCAGCGCGTGGACGAGTCGCTGAGCCCCACCGAGATGTCGGTGCTGGGCACCCTCTCCCTCTGCGGAAGCGCCACCCCGGGCGAGCTCGCCCGCAAGGAGCATGTGCAGCCCCCCTCGATGACCCGCATCGTGGCGCTGCTCGAGGCCAAGGGGCTGGTCCGCCTGGAACCGCATCCCGAGGACCGGCGCCAGAAGCTGGTCACCAGAACCGAACGGGCCGAGTCCATGCTCGAGGAGAGCCGCCGCAAGCGGAACGCCTTCCTGGCCGGCCTGGTCGAAGGACTGGACGAGGAGGAGTGGGCGAAACTGCGCGCCGCCGCCCCCGTGCTGGAAAAGCTCGCGCACCTGTGAAAGACGTCGGACAAGGAGGCGAAACCCTTTGAGTACGGGATCCGGAGCAGACTCCGCCCCCGCACCCACCCACCACGACAACGCGCAGAACGCTTCCGAATCCCCCCGCAGGACCTCCCCCCGCACATCCTCGATGTTCAGCTCGCTGAGGATCAGGAACTACCGCCTGTTCTTCTTCGGGCAAGTGGTCTCCAACATCGGCACCTGGATGCAGCGCATCGCCCAGGACTGGCTGGTGCTGAGCCTCACCGGCTCCTCCGCCGCCGTCGGCATCACCACCGCCCTGCAGTTCCTGCCGATGCTGCTCTTCGGCCTCTACGGAGGCGTCCTCGTCGACCGGCTGCCCAAGCGGCCCACGCTGCTCGTCACCCAGACCTCCATGGCCGTCTCCGGCCTGGCGCTCGCCGCGCTCACCCTCACCGGGCAGGTCCAGGTCTGGCACGTCTACCTCGCCGCGCTGGCGGTCGGCCTCGCCACGGTCGTCGACAACCCGGCCCGCCAGTCCTTCGTCTCGGAGATGGTCGGCCCGAAGCAGCTGCCGAACGCGGTCAGCCTGAACTCCGCGAACTTCCAGTCCGCCCGTCTGATCGGCCCCGCCGTCGCGGGTCTCATGATCACCGGAGTCGGCACCGGCTGGGCGTTCCTCGCCAACGGGCTGTCCTTCCTCGCCCCCATCACCGGCCTGCTCCTGATGCGCGCCCGTGAGCTGCACGTCGTCGAGCGCGCCCCGCGCGGCAAGGGCCAGCTCCGTGAGGGCCTGCGCTATGTCGCCGGCCGTCCCGAGCTGCTCTGGCCGATCGTCCTGGTCGGCTTCGTCGGCACCTTCGGCTTCAACTTCCCGGTGTGGCTGTCGGCCTACGCCGAGGACGTCTTCCACGCCGGTGCCGGCGCCTACAGCCTGTTCAACACGGTGGTGGCGGTCGGCTCGCTGACCGGTGCCCTGCTCGCCGCCCGCCGCGGCGCGGCCCGGCTGCGGGTGCTCCTCACGGCCGCCGCGGCCTTCGGCCTTCTGGAGATCGTGGCCGCGCTGGCCCCGTCGTACTGGCTGTTCGTCCTGCTGATGGCCCCCATCGGGATCTTCGGCCTGACGGTCAACGTCACGGCGAACACCGCGGTGCAGATGGCCACCGACCCGGCCATGCGCGGGCGGGTGATGGCCCTGTTCATGATGGTCTTCGTGGGCGGCACGCCGCTGGGCGCGCCCCTGGTCGGCTGGATCACCGACACCTACGGTGCCCGGATCGGCTTCGCCTTCGGCGGTGCGGTCTCGCTCGCCGCGGCCGGTGTCATCGGGCTGATCCTGACCCGGGTCGGCGGGATGCGGCTGTCCTTCGGCTGGCACCACGGCCACCCGCGCGTCGGTCTGGTCCCGCGCGAGCGGCGCAAGGAGCTGGCGACGCTGTAGAGCCGGTGCCCGCGGGGAGGGCCGGTGCCGTGGAGCCGCCGGGCGCACGGCGGGGACACTGGCTTCCATGGGCTCCATGAGACTCTTCGCCGCCGTCCTGCCCCCCGAGAACGTCCTCGGGGCGCTCGCGCGCGAGGTCGCCGGGCTGAGGAAGCTGCCCGGCGCGGACCGGCTGCGCTGGACGCAGCGCCCCGGCTGGCACTTCACGCTCGCCTTCTACGGCGAGGTCGACGAGGAGCTCGTACCGGAGCTGTCGGCACGGCTGGAGAAGGCCGCACGGCGTACGGATCCCTTCCCGCTGGCGCTGCGCGGCGGCGGGCAGTTCGGACGCGGCAGGGCGCTGTGGGCGGGGGCGGACGGCGATCTGCGGACCATGCGGCTGCTGGCCGGCCGGGCGGAGGCGGCGGCACGGAAGGCGGGGGTGCCGATGCGGGAGCACCGCCCGTACCGGGCCCATCTCACGGTGGCCCGCAGCCGGGACGGGATGGACGTACGGGCCTACGTCCAGGCGCTGGCGGACTTCACGAGCCCCACCTGGACCGTGGAGGAGCTGGTCCTCGTCCACAGCCGTCTGCCCCGGTCCGGGACGCCGGGCGAGCAGCCCCGCTACGAGCCGGTCGCCCGCAGGCCGCTGCGCGGGGCCGGTTAGTCTCGAAGACGTGGACCCGAAAACCCGGAACCGGATCATGGCCGGTGCACTCGTGCTGATGTTCGCCGTCGTGGCCCTGGCGGCCGCGTTCGGCAAGTGACGCCCGTGAACGCGACCGCCGGGGCGGAGACGACGGGGCCGTGGACGCCTGCGCGGACGCCCGCCAGGGCCTGCTGACCCCGAAGCCCGGGAACCCGCCCGGCCCGTTTGCCGAGCGGACCTGCGGGCCCGCGGGCCACGGGCCCGGCGACCCGCCCGGCCCGTGACCTCTTCGGGCCCGTGGTCCCTTCGGGAACCCCCGGGAACTACCAGGCGAAGGCCTCCGGGGACGGTCCCGGACCCGGGAAGATCTCGTCGAGCTCGGCCAGCAGCTCCCCGCTCAGCTCCAGCTCGACCGACCGCAGGGCCGACTCGAGCTGCTCGACGGTGCGCGGACCCACGATCGGGCCGGTCACACCGGGCCGGGAGAGCAGCCAGGCCAGGGCGACCTCGCCGGGCTCCAGGCCGTGCTTGTCGAGCAGGTCCTCGTACCGCTGGATCCGGGAGCGCAGGGACTCGTCGGCGAGCGCCTGGGCGGCCCGGCCGGAAGTGCGCCGGCTGCCCTGGGTCTCCTTCCTGAGCACTCCGCCCAGCAGCCCGCCGTGCAGCGGCGACCAGGGGATGACACCGAGTCCGTAGTCCCGTGCGGCCGGGATGACCTCCATCTCGGCGCGGCGCTCGGCGAGGTTGTAGAGGCACTGCTCGCTGACCAGCCCGATGGTGCCGCCCCGGCGGGCGGCGATCTCATTGGCCTGCGCGATCTTGTAGCCGGGGAAGTTGCTCGACCCCACGTAGAGGATCTTGCCCTGCTGGATCAGGACGTCGACGGCCTGCCAGATCTCCTCGAAGGGAGTGCTGCGGTCGATGTGGTGGAACTGGTAGAGGTCGATGTAGTCCGTCTGCAGCCGCTTGAGGCTGGCGTCGACGGACCTCCGGATGTTCAGGGCGGACAGCTTGTCGTGGTTCGGCCAGACGGAGGCGTCGTCCGGGGCCATGTTCGCGTACACCTTGGTGGCCAGCACGACCTTGTCGCGGCGGCCACCGCCCTTGGCGAACCAGTTGCCGATGATCTGCTCGGTACGGCCCTTGTTCTCGCCCCAGCCGTACACATTGGCGGTGTCGAAGAAGTTGATCCCCGCGTCCAGCGCCGCGTCCATGATCGCGTGACTGGTCGCCTCGTCGGTCTGCGGGCCGAAGTTCATCGTGCCGAGCACCAGCCGGCTGACCTTGAGCCCCGTGCGTCCGAGCTGTGTGTACTCCATGGTTCACCACCCAACGTCGTGAAAGGGCTCAAGGCAAGAGGGCCTCGGCAAGGAGTGTGACGGTGTGTCAGTCCCGGGGGAAGTCGTCGGTCTTGAGGGTGAGGCCCAGAGGAGTCGAGGTCATGTCGACCTCGCCGCCGTAGGCGATGGACGTGTCGCTGAGGTACGTACCGTCCTTGGGCTGGGTGAACAGGCGGCACTCGCCCGCGTAGGGGTCGGCGATCAGGTGGACGGGAACTCCGGCGAGGGCGTACGCGGTCTTCTTGGGGCCGCAGTCGTTGAAGCCGGTGTCCTTGGAGACGGCCTCCGCGATGAACTCCACGTCCTTCGGGGACCGGCGCCCCCGCGCGTCGGGCGTGGCACCGTCACGGAACTTCACCAGATCCGGGGCGAAGCCGTTCCGATGGCCGGGGAAGTCGATGCGGACGTCGGACACCAGGTTGACGTCTTCGCCGAAGCGGCCCATCAGCACCTTGATGAGCAGGAAGACGGTCCGCCAGCGCACGGTGCGCTGCGGCGACATGCAGACGGCCCCCTCGACGATTTCCACCTTGTATCCCTCGGGGACGGGCATCTTCTCGAGCCGCTCGAACATGTCGTCGAGCCACTGCGTGTCGTCGCTCTCGGCCATCGTGATCCCGTCGTCCAGGACGGTCATCGTGGCGCTCCTCCCCGGCCGCACCGTGGACGAGTACGGCCGCGCAGTACAACGATACGCACGGTGACGAGGGCACGGCTTCCCGCGCATGTGCCGGAAGGAGCCGGCGCGGCTCAGCCGCCCCGGTACTCCCCGCCCCATCCCCACGCCTGGTGCATCGCCCCCGCGAACACCGCCGCGATCTTGTGCTCGCCGCTCTCGTTCGGGTGGGTGCCGTCGTAGGTGTCGGTGCGGATGTCGTACGTCGCCGGAGGGGAGGCGAGAAGCAGCGGGGAACGGGGCTCGTCCAGGTCGGACACCGCCTTGGCCAGCAGCTCGTTGAAGAGGGCCACCTGGGCGGCGAAGGGCGGGTCGGACTCGGCGCGCACATTGGGGATCACGGGGAGGACGACCATGCGGATGCGCGGGTTGCTCTCCCGCGCCGCCGCCACGAAGGCGCGCACGTTCACCTCCGTCTGCTCGGCGTTGGTGTAGAAGCCGAGGTCGATCAGGCCCAGGGAGACCAGCAGCACGTCCGGCCGGTGCTCCCGCACCGCCTCGCCGATCACCGGGGCCATGTGCCCCCAGCCCTCGCCCCAGCCGGCCAGATGGGCACGGGGAAAGTCCGGGACGGCGTAGGCGTACGAGACCGGCGCGTCCGCCGTCTTGTCGTACAGCGCCTCACGGGGGCCGACGAATGTGAACGGGCCGCCGTACGTCGCGCACAGATGCCGCCACAGCCGGTAACGCCACGTGTGTTCGCCCGCGCTGCCGATGGTCATGGAGTCGCCGACGGGCATGAACCTGAGCATCCGCTCATGATGGACGATCACGCGACGCGGTGCGATGTGAGGCCCGCCACGCGGGTGAACTCCCCCGCAGGATGGCAGGCTTGGGGTATGCGCCGACCGTTCTCCCTGCTCGCCGGGGTTCTCCTCGCGGGCGCGCTCACCGTGTCCGCCGTGCCCGCCGCCTCCGCCGCCGACGGCGACGGCGGGTTCACGATCAAGGACCCCCGCATCAAGGAGTCCAGCGGGCTCGCGGCCTCGCGCCGGCACCCGGGCGTCTACTGGACCCACAACGACAGCGGATACGGCCCCCAGATCTACGCCGTGGACGGCAGGACGGGCGAGACCGTCGCCACCGTCACCCTCAGCGGGATCGGCGAGCCCCGCGACGTGGAGGCCATCTCCATCGGGCCCGACGACCAGATCTACGTCGGCGACATCGGCGACAACCGCGGCGGCACCTGGCCGTATGTGTGGATCTACCGGCTGCCCGAGCCGAAGGAGCTGAAGGACCAGACGATCCGGGCCACGCAGTACGTCGTGAAGTACGAGGACGGCCCCCGCGACGCCGAGTCGATGGTCGTGCACCCGAGGACGGGGCGCGTCTACATCATCGACAAGAACGAGGACGGGGGGCACCTGTACGAGGGCCCCGCCGAGCTGTCCCCCTCGGGCACGAACATCTTCCGGCCGATCGCCCCCGTCGACCTGTGGGCCACCGACGCCGCCCTCTCGCCCGACGGCACACGACTCGCCGTACGCGGCTACTTCGGCGGCATCCTCTACGACTGGAACGGCGGCAGGATCAAGCGGATCGGCCGGCTCCAGGTGCCGTTGCAGGCGCAGGGCGAGTCCCTCACCTACAGCGCCGACGGCAGCAAGCTGCTGTACGGCAGCGAGGGGGCCGGCAGCTCGGTGGTGGCGTACGACGCGCCGGGCGCCGGGAAGAAGGACGGGGCGCCGTCCTCGCGGGACGACGGCGCGGGCTCCGGCGGCTCCGGCGCGGACGGGAGCGGCGGCCTCGGGACGGGCACCCTCGCGGCGGCCGTCGTGGCGGTGGTCGCGGTGCTGGGACTGGGGCGGCTGCTGCGCCGCCGGCGGTGAGACCGGCGCCCCGGCGGGCGGAACGCGTGTCCCGGCGGAGGGACGAGCCCGTGGGGACGCGGGGTCAGGCCGCGCCCCCACGGGCGGCCGGGGCGGGTGCCGGCCGCCCGTGGGGGCGCGGCCCGAGCGCCGGCGGTGGTGATGCGGAGGACGGCCCTGCGCGTCAGCGCGCGGTCGTGCGGGTCGGTGTCCAGGGCGCGGTGCAGGGTCAGGCCCTCGATCAGCGCGTCGAGCTGGCGGGCGGTGTCCGCGTCGAAGTGCCGCTCCAGCAGACGGCGGCTGCGGTGCATCCAGGCCCGGGTCAGCTCCCGGTAGGACGGGTTGCGGGCGGCGAGGGTGTAGAGCTCCTGGGTCAGGACGAGATCGCGGCGGGGGCCCTCCGAGAGGGCGTGGACGAGGTCGGTGACCGCCTCACGGGCCTGCTCGGGACCGTCGGCCCGGCCGAGGTGCTCCTCGAAGACGGCCACGATGTGGTCGGCGAAGCGGGTGAAGGCCTCGCGCAGCAGCTCGTCGATGCCGGAGAAGTGGTACGTCATCGACCCCAGGGGGACCCGGGCACGGGCGGCGATCTTGCGGTGGGAGACGCCG
>NZ_MUME01000170.1 GCF_002155915.1 Streptomyces thermovulgaris
CGGGCGCTTCCCTTCGGTGTTCACTACGTTAGCCGATTCTCCCCGGCGATTCATAATCGCCCTCCGCGGGATCGAATCCGGGCGCACGAGCGCACCAAACTCGCCCCCGCTCAGGGGGTGATCGGTGAGTAGTGGATTGGCCGCTCCGGCTGCAGGCAAGGGCCGTACCCGGTTCAGCGGCTCGGACTACGTTACGTACCTTCTCTCCGCAAGTCAACTTCGTCGGCGTCGGGGCACATGGGGGCGGTAGGGGCTCACCGTCGGATCGTCGGCGACCCAGAAGCGCCAGGGGTGGGCCTTCCCGCAGCCCCCCGCACCGGCGACCCCGACGCGGGGGCCGTTGCGTACCTGGTCGGGAGGTGTCGGGGTGCCGGTCAGGACGCGTACGGGGGTGTCGCCGGCGGCGCAGGCGTCGGTGCCGTCGAGGCTCCGGTCCACGTCCAGGGCCATGGCCAGGCGGGCGGGGCCCTTGGCGAGTTCCTTGTCGTTGCGGGCCGAGGGGCGGCGGACGCGGGCCAGCTCGGCGCCCTCGACGATCTCGCCGGCCCTGAGCAGGACTCCGCTCGCCCGGCCCTCCGGGCCGCACACCAGGTTCATGCAGTGCCACATGCCGTAGGTGAAGTAGACGTAGACGTGGCCGGGCGGGCCGAACATCACGCCGTTGCGGGCGGTGCGGCCGCGGTAGGCGTGGGAGCCCGGGTCGTTCGCGCCGTCGTAGGCCTCGACCTCGGTCAGGCGCAGGACGATCGGGCCGTCGGGGGTCGTCCGCACCAGAAGGCGGCCCAGCAGGTCGGGAGCGACCTCCAGGACGGGGCGGTCGAAGAACTCTCTGGGCAAGGGCGTACGGTCCGAGGGCGCGATCATGGCTTCCGAGCGTAATCCAGACGAATGGGCGCTCGTCCGTGTCCGGGGATCGTCCCCCTGTGCGGGGTACGGCCGCGGAACCGGGGGCGGTCGGACCGCGTGTACGGATCAGAAATTCACACCACAGGGAGAGTCATGGGGTTCAAGAAGCTGTTCGCGAGCCTCGGCGTCGGCGGTGCCTCGGTCGAGACGGTGCTGCATGAGCACAACGTCGTGCCGGGCGGGGTCGTCCAGGGGGAAGTGCACATCCAGGGCGGCACGGTCAACCAGCAGATCGAGGGGCTGTCGGTCGGGCTGCAGGCGCGGGTCGAGGTCGAGAGCGGAGACCAGGAGTACAAGCAGGACATAGAGTTCACCAAGGTGCAGATCGGCGGCGCCTTCGAGCTCCAGGCGGGGGCCGTGCACACGGTTCCGTTCGGACTGGAGATCCCGTGGGAGACGCCGATCACGATGATCGACGGGCAGGCCCTGCGGGGCATGCACGTCGGGGTGACCACGGAGCTGGCGATCGCGCGTGCCGTGGACTCGGGTGACCTGGACCCGATCAATGTGCACCCGCTGCCGGTGCAGAAGGCGATTCTGGACGCGTTCATCCGTCTCGGCTTCCGGTTCAAGAACGCGGATCTGGAGCGCGGGCACATCCGCGGGACGCGGCAGCGGCTGCCGTTCTACCAGGAGATCGAGTTCTACCCGCCGGCGCAGTACCGGGGGCTGAACCAGGTCGAACTGAGCTTCGTGGCCGACGAGCACGCCATGGACGTGGTGCTGGAGATGGACAAGAAGCCGGGGCTGTTCAGCGAGGGCAGCGACACCTTCCGGTCGTTCCAGGTGGGTCTGCACGACTTCCAGACGACCGACTGGGCGGCATATCTGCACCAGTGGATCGCGGAGGTCGGCAGCAAGCGCAACTGGTTCTAGGCTCGGGAGCCGAAAACCCGGAAACGATCAGGAGGTTACCGAGGTGACCGAGCTCAGGAGACGGCCGCTCCCCCACGACTTCCACCCGCCCGTGCCGTCGTTCACGGTCACGAGCGACGATGTCCAGGAGGGCGCGACGCTCCAGGAGGCCCAGCTCCACGCGGGCGGGAACATCTCGCCTCATCTGCGCTGGGAGGGCTTCCCCCCGGAGACCAAGAGCTTCGCCGTGACCTGCTACGACCCGGACGCCCCGACGGGCAGCGGGTTCTGGCACTGGGTGCTGTTCGACATCCCGGCCTCCGTGACGGAGCTGCCGACGGGTGCGGGCAGCGGCACGTTCGAGGGGCTGCCCGAGGGCGCCGTGCACGCGCGCAACGACTACGGGACGAAGGACTTCGGGGGCGCCGCACCGCCGCCCGGGGACGGACCGCACCGGTACGTCTTCACGGTGTACGCCGTCGACCAGGAGAAACTGGGCCTGGACTCGGACGCCACTCCCGCCGTGGTGGGCTTCAACCTGCGTTTCCACACGCTGGCGAGGGCCCAGCTGATCGGTGAGTACGAGAACCCCGCCAAGAGCTGACGCGGCCCGGTTCTCCGTTCACTGAACGTTTGCCCGTCTTCGGTCATGGAATTGATCGAAGGCGGGCATTTATTGCGTTGTCCCACCCCGGCGCGCCCGGCCAGAGTTGATCCAGCCCGCCGCGGGGGTGGGCCGATGCGCACGAGAGGTGGGCTGGAATGCGGGACACACTGGTGCTGAACGCGAGCTTCGAGCCGCTGTCGACGGTGACGCTGAAGCGGGCCATCGTGCTGGTGCTGCAGTCGAAGGCCGTGGTCGAGCAGGCGCACCCCGAACTGCGGATGCGGGCGGCATCGGTGGACATACCCGTGCCCCGGGTGATCCGGCTGTGCCGGTATGTACGGGTCCCCTTCCGAAGACAGGCCCCCTGGTCGAGACGGGGTGTGCTGGTGCGGGACCGGCACCGGTGCGCGTACTGCGGCCGGCGGGCGACGACCGTGGACCATGTGGTGCCGCGGTCGCAGGGCGGGCAGGACACCTGGCTGAACACGGTGGCCTCGTGCGCGGAGGACAACCACCGGAAGGCGGACCGGACTCCGGAGCAGGCGGGCATGCCGCTGCTGTGGGAGCCGTTCGAGCCCACGCCGACCGACGCGATGCTCCTGTCCCTGGGGCAGGAGGAGTTCGAGGCGCTGCCCTCATGGCTGGTCCGGCCGGCCGCCTGACGGCCCTGCGGCTCGGGGCGGGAGGGTCCTGCGAGCGGCGGGAGGGCCCTGCGGGCGGTACGGGCCCGCCCTTCCCGTCTCCTGTGGTCTCCCGTGGCCGTGAAGCCGGGCCCGCCGCGGGAGGCGGGGCCGGCCCGCTCAGTCGATGGACGGCTTCTCGCGGCGCTCGGTGCTCGCACCGGCGTCGCCCGCGCCTCCGCTCCGGGCGCTGAAGTTCCCGATGGCGCCGGACAGGCCCTTGAGGGCCTCGCCGATTTCGCTGGGGACGATCCAGAGCTTGTTGGCGTCGCCCTCGGCGATCTTGGGGAGCATCTGGAGGTACTGGTAGGACAGCAGCTTCTGGTCCGGGTCGCCGGCGTGGATCGCCTCGAAGACCGTGCGGACGGCCTGGGCCTCGCCCTCGGCGCGCAGGGCCGCGGCCTTGGCCTCACCCTCGGCCCGGAGGATCTGGGCCTGCTTCTCGCCCTCGGCGCGCAGGATCTCGGACTGCCGGACACCCTCGGCCTGGAGAATCGCGGCGCGCTTGTCACGGTCGGCGCGCATCTGCTTCTCCATCGAGTCCTGGATGGAGGTCGGGGGCTCGATGGCCTTGAGCTCGACGCGGTTGACGCGGATGCCCCACTTGCCGGTGGCCTCGTCGAGGACGCCGCGCAGGGCCGCGTTGATCTCCTCGCGGGAGGTCAGGGTGCGCTCGAGGTCCATGCCGCCGATGATGTTGCGCAGGGTGGTGACGGTGAGCTGCTCGATGGCCTGGATGTAGCTGGCGACCTCGTAGGTGGCGGCGCGGGCGTCGGTCACCTGGTAGTAGATGACGGTGTCGATGTTGACGACCAGGTTGTCCTGGGTGATCACCGGCTGCGGCGGGAAGGGGACGACCTGCTCACGCAGGTCGATGCGGTTGCGGATGGTGTCGATGAACGGGACGACGATGTTGAGGCCCGCGTTCAGCGTCCGTGTGTAGCGGCCGAAGCGCTCGACGATGGCAGCGCTCGCCTGCGGGATGACCTGGATGGTCTTGATCAGGGCGATGAAGACCAACACCACCAGAATGATCAGGACGATGATGACCGGTGCCATCGTTGCTGCCCGTACCCCTTCTCCGCCTCGGCTCTTTCGGAAGATCTTGTGGCTGTTGAAGATCTTGGCGGGTCGAGTCTGACAGACCGTCAGGCACCTTGTAAGGTGTTCGACCCACTTGCGTCGCCGCCCGGTGGGACGGTCACATGACGATGGCGGTGGCCCCCTCGATGTCCACGACGTCCACCTGTTCGCCGACTTCGTAGACGCGGTCGGTGTCGAGTGCGCGTGCCGACCAGATCTCCCCGGCGAGCTTGACACGGCCGCCCGAGCCGTCGACGCGTTCGAGCACGACGGCCTGCCTGCCCTTCAACGCGTCGACACCCGTGGCCAGTTCGGGACGCTGCCGGTTGTGCCGGGCGGCGATGGGCCGGACCACGGCGATGAGGGCGACGGAGACCACGACAAAGGTGAGCACCTGGGCGACGATGCCGAAGCCGAAGCCCGCGACGACCGCGGCGGCGACAGCGCCCACCGCGAACATGCCGAACTCCGGCATCGCGGTCACCACGAGCGGAATTCCGAGCCCTACCGCACCGACCAGCCACCACACCCATGCGTCGATGTTGTCCACATGTTCATGGTAAGCCGCGGCCGACGACGACGGACAGAGTGCGGCAAAGGGGATCAGGACAACGGCAGGCCCTGGGCGGTCCAGCGGTCGCCGACCTGTTCGACGACGAGCGGGAGACCGAAGCACAGGGAGAGGTTGCGGGAGGTGAGTTCGAGCTCCAGGGGGCCGGCGGTCAGGACCTTGCCCTGGCGGATCATCAGAACGTGGGTGAAGCCCGGGGCGATCTCCTCGACATGGTGGGTGACCATGATCATCGAGGGGGCGATCGGGTCGCGGGCGAGCCGGCCGAGACGGCGGACCAGGTCCTCGCGGCCGCCGAGGTCGAGGCCGGCGGCGGGCTCGTCGAGCAGGAGCAGCTCGGGGTCGGTCATCAGGGCGCGGGCGATCAGGGTGCGCTTGCGCTCGCCCTCGGACAGGGTGCCGAACTTCCGGTCGAGGTGCTCGCTCATCCCGAGGCGGTCGAGGAAGGCGCGGGCACGCTGCTCGTCGATGTCCTCGTACTCCTCCTGCCAGCCGGCGGTCATGCCGTAGGCGGCGGTGAGCACGGTCTGCAGCACGGTCTGGCTCTTGGGGAGCTTCTCGGCCATGGCGATGCCGGCCATGCCGATGCGGGGGCGCAGCTCGAAGACGTCGGTGCCGGGCCTGCCGAGGGTCTCGCCGAGGACGGTGACCGTGCCGCGGGTGGGGAAGAGGTAGGTCGAGGCGATGTTCAGCAAGGTGGTCTTGCCGGCGCCGTTGGGGCCGAGGATGACCCAGCGCTCGCCCTCCTTGACCGACCAGGAGACCTGGTCCACCAGAGCCCGGCCCTCACGGATCACGGATACGTCCTGAAGCTCCAGAACATCGCTCATGAGCGCGTTGTCTCCCCTTGCAGTGTGCCGCCGGTCTCGGCCGTCGCGTACGCCTGTGGCTCGGTCCGCCGCGCCGGTGGGCGCAGCCCTCCACGAATCTACGCCACGAGCCGGGCGGGGCTGCCCATCGGTCCTCTCCTTAGGGTGGAGACATGCTCTCGGAACCGCGTTCTGGACGCCTCACCGCTTGGGGAAATGCCCTTTTGTCCGGATATGTATCGCCGGACGACGCCGTGCTCGCCGTGGTCGGTGAGGATGCCGTCCATCGCGTGGAGGGGCTTCCCGGGGAATCGGGACCGGTCGGGCTCACGCTGGCCCTGGGACGGCTGCGGACGCTCGGGGTGACGGCGCTGCGGGTGGCGCTGCCCGTGCCGGGGCATCCGCTGGGGCTGAGCGGGCCGCCGGAGTTCAATGCACGGGCGCTGGAAGCCGAGGAGGCGGTGATCTGCCATGGGGCTGCTTTCGGGCTGGTGCCTCTGGTGCACGAGGCGGGACCCGAGGGAGACGTGCACACCGAGGTGGTGTGGCATGTGCTGCCCGCGCGACAGGCCCCGCCGGCCGATGTGCCGTCGCTGGGCGAGGCCGAACGGGAGCTGGCGGAGGCGCTGCGGGAGGCCACGGAGGCGCTGACCCGGCTGGACGTGGCCGGGTCGGGGCCGGTGGCGCGGGCCGCGATCGACGCGTACCGGGCCCGGGCCGAGGAGGGGAAGGGCCGGGAGGCGCTGGCGCCCGGGTATCCGCCGCGGGCGGCGCGGGTGCTGGAGCTGGCACGGCGCGTGGGGCTGCTGGTGTCGCTGGCGCACGAGAACGGGCACGGGGGCGCGGTGAGCGCGTTCGAGATGGGGGCGCGCGGGGAGGTGCTGCGCATGGTGGAGCGGACGGCCCGGCGGGCGCGGGTCGCGGCGTACAACTCCGTTGTGGAGGAGCGGGAGAAGGGCGTGCGCTGAGCGCGGGGCGCGCAGGCGCCCGGCGGTGCGCCGCGGGCGGGAGTGCCGCCCGCGCTCCCGGGTGCCGTCCGCGCCGCCCCGCGGCACGCCTGCCCACGGGGCGGCCGTCCGTGGGGGTTACTCGACTCCGTGGCGCACCGCCCACAGGGCGGCCTGGGTGCGGTCGGAGAGGTCCAGTTTCATCAGGATGTTGGAGACGTGGGTCTTGACGGTCTTCTCGGAGAGGACCAGGGCCCGGGCGATCTCGCGGTTGGAGCGGCCGTCGGCGATCAGGGCGAGGACCTCGCGCTCCCGTTCCGTCAGGGAGGTCCCGCGGCCCTGACCGGTGCCGTTCTCCTCCTGGGACAGCAGGGCGTTCGCCACCTCCGGCTGGAGCAGGACGTGACCGGCGTGCACCGAGCGGATGGCCCCGGCGAGCGCGTCGGGGTCCACGTCCTTGTAGACGTACCCGGCGGCGCCCGCGCGCAGGGCCGGGACGACCGTGCGCTGCTCGGTGAAGCTGGTGACGATCAGCACACGCGCGGGGTTGCCGAGCTCGCGGAGCCGGCGCAGCGCCTCGACGCCGTCCAGGACGGGCATCCTGACGTCCATGAGGACGACGTCGGGCCTCAGTTCCTCGGCCTGGGCGACACCCTCGGCGCCGTCGGCCGCCTCGCCCACGACCTCGATGTCGTCCTGCACCTCCAGGAAGGTGCGCAGGCCCCGGCGGACCACCTGGTGGTCGTCGACGAGCAACACCTTGATCGGTTCAGCCACCGGGGACCTCCATCTCGATCGTGGTGCCCTTGCCGGGCGCCGATTCCACCGTCAGCCGGCCGCCGACACCGCTCGCCCGGTCCCGCATGGAGACCAGGCCGAGGTGACGGCCGGCCCGGCGCACCGCCATGGGGTCGAAGCCGATGCCGTCGTCGGTGATCCGCAGAACGGCGCCGCGGCCGCGCCGCTCCAGGACGACGTCGACGTGCTTCGCCTGTGCGTGCCGCAGCGCGTTGTGCAGGGCCTCCTGGGCGACGCGGAGCGTGGCCTCCTCCTGGGCGGACGGCAGGGCGCGCACCCCGCGGGCGGTGAAGGTGACACGCGCGCTGTGGGCGCGGTCGAGGACCTGGACCTGGGTGCGGAGGGTGGCGACCAGCCCGTCCTCGTCGAGGGCCGCGGGGCGCAACTCCACGACGGCGGCGCCCAGTTCGTCGGCCGCCTCGGCGGCGAGGGCGGCCACCTGCTGCAACTCGTCCTTGGCGCGCACCGGATCGCGGTCGATGAGGGCGGCGGCGGCCTGCGCGGTCAGCCGCAGGGAGAACAGCTTCTGGCTGACCGCGTCGTGCAGTTCGTGGGCGAGGCGGGAGCGCTCCTCGGCGATGGTCAGTTCGCGGCTGCGTTCGTAGAGACGGGCGTTGGTGAGGGCGATCGCGGCGTGCTGGGCGAGGATGGAGAGCAGTTGCTCGTCCTCCTCGGTGAAGCCGCAGCCGCCGTCGGGCTTGGGGCAGCGCTTGTTCGCCAGGAACAGCGCGCCGAGGACCTCGTCGCCGTCGCGGATCGGCAGGCCCAGGAAGTCGGACAGCTCCGGGTGGGCGGCCGGCCACCCCTCGAAGCGCGGGTCCTTGCGCACGTCCGCGAGACGCTCGGCCTTGGCCTCGCGCAGCATCGCGGCGAGGACGCCGTGCTGGCGCGGCAGCGGGCCGATGGCCCGCCACTGCTCGTCGCTGACCCCGTCGACCACGAACTGGGCGAAGCCTCCGTGGTCGTCCGGTACGCCGAGAGCGGCGTACTGCGCGTCGAGCAGCTCGCGTGCCGAGACGACGATCGTCTTCAGGACGTCGCGGACCTCGAGATGCCTGCTCATGGCCAGCAGCGCGGAACTCACCGCGGCGAGGCCGGACGGAGGACCTTGGCTCATGTCCTCACGGTACCGGCGGGTTCCGACGGCGCGGATCGGCCCCGTGACGGCCCCGGCCGGGCCTGTGGTCCTAGGTCCGCGGGCCGAGGGCGGACGGTCCCGGACCGGGGAACCGGGTCGTCCGCCCTACGGCGAAGAGCCCTGCCGGTCTGCGGCCCGCGTCCGAGGCGGCGCCCGGGGCGCCGTTCCTACGGTGAGCGGCGCGCCGGTCCGGCGGCGCACCGGGACGATCCGGCGGCAAGGACCGGGTCATGGACGAGGGACGGGTGTCATGCCGGTAGCGATCATCACAGGAGCCTCGAAGGGGCTGGGGCGTGCGCTGGCCGAGGCCCTGGCCGCACAGGGCTGGGACCTGGTGCTCGACGCCAGGAACGCCCGGGTGCTGGGGGAAGCGGCCCGGGCCGTCTCCGCACGGGGCACACGGGTGGAGGCCCTGCCCGGGGACGTCACGGACGCCGGGCACCGGGCCGGGCTGGTGGCGGCGGCGCGCAGGCTGGGCGGGGTCGACCTGCTGGTGCACAACGCGAGTGCGCTGGGCGCGGAGCCGCTCGTGCGGCTGGCCGAGCTGCCCCTGGAGGGGCTGCGCCGGGCGCTGGAGGTGAACACGGTCGCCGCCCTGGGCCTGGTGCAGGAGGCGCTGCCGGCGCTGCGGGAGGCGGAGCGGGGCGCGGTGATCACGGTGAGTTCGGACGCGGCCGTCGAGGCGTACGAGACCTGGGGCGGCTACGGGGCGTCGAAGGCGGCGCTGGACCATCTGGCGGCGGTGCTCGCCAGGGAGGAGCCGGGGCTGCGGGTGTGGGCGGTGGACCCGGGGGACATGGACACCGACCTGTACGCGGCGGCCGTACCGGACGACGACGCCCCGCGTCCGGCGCCGAAGGAGGTGGTGCCGGCGTTCCTGCGGCTGCTGGCGAAGCGCCCGGCCAGCGGCCGCTACAGCGCCTCCGCCCTGCTGGAGGAGCGGTGACCCTGGCCGTGCGGGTCCCGCGGGAGCTGTCGGCACGGGTGCCGGTCGAGCAGCGGGGGCCCGGGCTGGACCGGGACGCGGTGCGGCTGCTGGTGTCGCGCGGCACCGAGGTGTCGCACCACGTCTTCCGGGAGCTGCCGCGGCTGCTGCGCGCCGGGGACCTGCTCGTGGTGAACACCTCCCCCACGCTGGCCGCCGCGGTGGACGGGCGGATCGGGCGCACGGACGTGGTGGTGCACTTCTCCACGCGCGGGGACGACGGCCGCTGGGCGGTGGAGCTGCGGGAGCCGGACGGGCGGGGGACCACGCGCGCGCGTGCGGCCGCGCCCGTGCCGGGAGAGGTGGTGGTGCTGCCCGGGGGCGTGCGGCTGACGCCGGAGGAGCCGCTGAGCGCACACAGCGCGCGGCTGTGGTGGGCGCGGGTGGCGGGGCCCTCGGTGCTCGGGATGCTGCGGGTGCACGGGCGGCCCATTCGTTACTCCTACACGGAGCGGGACCAGCCCCTGTCCGTCCACCAGACGGTGTTCGCGGTGCCGTCGGCCGACGGCTCGGGCAGTGCGGAGATGCCGAGCGCGGCACGGCCCTTCACCGGGCGGCTGGTGGCCCGGCTGGTGAGCCGGGGGGTGCTGTTCGCACCGGTCGTCCTGCACACGGGTGTGGCCTCGGCCGAGGCGCACGAGCCGCCGTATCCGGAGCGGTTCTCGGTGCCCGGGGCATCGGCCCGGCTGATCAACGGCGTACGGGCGGGCGGCGGCCGGGTGATCGCGGTGGGGACCACGGCGGTGCGGGCCGTGGAGTCGGCGGCCGGGCCGGACGGCGTGGTCCGGGCGGCCTCGGGGTGGACCGATCTCGTGGTGACGCCCGAGCGCGGCGTGAGGGTCGTGGACGGGCTGCTGACCGGGCTGCACGAGCCGGAGGCCTCGCATCTGCTGATGCTGGAGGCGGTCGCGGGCCGGGAGGCGGTCGACCGCGGCTACGAGCAGGCCGTCCGGGGCCGCTATCTCTGGCACGAATTCGGTGACGTGCACCTCGTTCTTCCGGCGGAGAACCCTCACCGAGAGCATTGCGACGGCAACTCCGCGTCATGAGAACCCGCCTCCGATGTGAAGAGGCGCATAGGGCACACATCACGTACGAAGCAGCTTAGGAGGTACGGAAGCCCCATATGAACGGGACAGATGGACCCATCTGTCCCGTTTTGTCTGTTCCCGTTCTCCTATCCGGCTTCGTACTTCACGTCTTTGCCCGCCGATTTTGCGGCCGCTAAGAATGGCTCCCGTCGCTCAGCGCCGCGGATCTCTGCTCGCGGCTTGTGCGCGGGGAGGGCCCCTTCCCGCAGTCCGGAGAGCGACCTCCGTGCTACTCGAAGAGGTCCATTCGTCATGCCCGCACACTTCCGTGCCCGTGCCCTCGGCCGTGCTCTGACCGCGCGCCGCAAGTGCGCCGTCGCCGGCAGCGCCGTTCTCGGTGCCGCCGCTCTGGCCGTCTCCGCCGTGCCCAGCCAGGCCCAGCCGGCAACCGGCACCGCCGCCGTCGCCGCGGCCCCGGTGCAGCTCGGCACCCAGCCGATCGAGGGGGTCAAGGCCGGGGTCACCGACCAGCTGGCCCGTGACAGCGTGAAGATCCAGGCCATCGAGGCCAGGCAGCAGGCCGCCCGGGCCGCCGCCAAGAAGGCGGTCGCCGAGAAGGCCGCGGTCGAGAAGACGGCCGCCCATGCCGCCGGCAAGGCCGTGGCCAAGAAGGCCGCCGTCGACAAGGCGGCCGTCAACAAGGCCGTCGTCAAGAAGGCCCGGGCCGCGCACCAGGCCGAGCAGGCCGCGAGCCGGTCCGCCGCACGCCCGCAGGCGCAGAAGACCGCCGCCCCCACCAGCTACCCCAACAACCTGGACGGCTGGATCCGGGAGTCGCTGGCCATCATGAAGAAGCACAACATCCCCGGCACCTACCAGGGCCTGTACCGGAACATCATGCGGGAGTCCTCGGGCAACCCCTACGCCATCAACAACTGGGACATCAACGCCCGCAACGGCGTCCCCTCCAAGGGTCTGCTCCAGGTGATCCCGCCGACCTTCAAGGCCTACCACGTGCCGGGCACCTCGTGGAACATCTACGACCCGGTCGCCAACATCACCGCCGCCGCCAACTACGCGGCTCACCGGTACGGCTCGATCGACAACGTCTACGGCGCGTACTGACCGGCGCACCGGGGCCGGCCCGAGCCCCGGACACGACGCACGAGGGGCGGCACCCGCTGCGGGTGCCGCCCCTCGGCGTCCTGCACGCTCCTGTGCGGTTACTTGCGCATGACCTCCGGCTCGTGGCGGCGCAGGAAGCGCGCCACCAGGAAGCCGCACACCACTCCGAGGGCGAGCAGCGCGGCCATGTCGATGCCCCAGGCCGACGCCGTGTGGTCCCACAGCGGGTCGGTGCTGGACGGGTCGTCGGTGTTCGGGGAGATCTTGTTGAAGTCCAGCGTGGTGCCGGCGGCGGCCACCGCCCAGCGCGACGGCATCAGATACGAGAACTCGTTGACGCCGACGGTGCCGTGCAGGGTGAACAGGCAGCCGGTGAACACCACCTGGACGATCGCGAACATCACCAGCAGCGGCATGGTCTTCTCCGCGGTCTTCACCAGCGAGGAGATGACCAGGCCGACCATCATCGAGGTGAAGCCGAGCGCCATGATCGGCAGGCACAGCTCGAACAGCGTCGCGTTGCCCAGGATCAGCCCCTCCTCCGGGATCTCACGGCTGGAGAAGCCGATGAGGCCGACCATCAGGCCCTGCAGCACGGTGATGACACCGAGCACGACCACCTTGGACATCAGATACGCCGAGCGGGACAGGCCGGTGGCGCGTTCCCGTTCGTAGATGACCCGTTCCTTGATCAGCTCACGGACGGAGTTCGCGGCTCCCGCGAAGCAGGCGCCGACCGCGAGGATCAGCAGCACCGTGGTCGCCGTGCCGTTCGGGACGGGCACACCGGTCTTCGGGTTGACCGGGTTGACCAGCAGCCCCTTGTCGTGGTCGATGAGCAGGCTGACCGCGCCGAGCACCGCCGGCAGGATCACCGTCAGCGCCATGAAGCCCTTGTCGGAGGCGATCACCGCCATGTACCGCCGGATCAGGGTCATCAGCTGCGAACCCCAGCTCTGCGGCTTGGGCGGCTTGACGGCCTGGGGCGGAGGCATGTGCGCGGACTGCGGGGCGACCGCGTCGATCTCCGCGGCGTACATCTGGTAGTGCTGCGAGCCCTTCCAGCGGCCCGCCCAGTCGTAGTCGCGGTAGTTCTCGAAGGCGGAGAACACATCGGCCCAGCTGTCGTAGCCGAAGAAGTTCAGCGCCTCCTCCGGCGGGCCGAAGTAGGCCACGGAACCGCCCGGCGCCATCACCAGCAGCTTGTCGCACAGCGCCAGCTCGGCCACCGAGTGGGTGACGACGAGGACGGTGCGGCCGTCGTCGGCCAGGTCCCGCAGCAGCTTCATGACGTCGCGGTCCATGCCCGGGTCGAGACCGGAGGTCGGCTCGTCCAGGAAGATCAGCGACGGCTTGGTGAGCAGCTCCAGGGCCACCGACACACGCTTGCGCTGGCCGCCGGAGAGGGAGGTGACCTTCTTGTCCTTGTGGACGTCCAGCTTCAGCTCGCGCAGCACCTCGTCGATGCGGGCCTCGCGCTCGGCGGCCGTGGTGTCGGCCGGGAAGCGGAGCTTGGCCGCGTACTTCAGCGCCCTCTTGACGGACAGCTCCTTGTGCAGGATGTCGTCCTGCGGGACCAGACCGATGCGCTGACGCAGCTCGGCGAACTGCTTGTAGAGGTTCCGGCCGTCGTAGAGGACCTCGCCCTGGTCGGCGGGCCGGTAGCCGGTGAGCGCCTTGAGCAGGGTCGACTTGCCGGAGCCGGACGGGCCGATGACCGCGATCAGCGACTTCTCCGGCACGCCGAAGGAGACGTCCTTGAGGATCTGCTTGCCGCCGTCGACCGTGACGGTCAGATGACGGGCGGAGAAGGTCACCTCACCGGTGTCGACGAACTCCTCCAGCCGGTCGCCGACGATCCGGAACGTCGAGTGGCCGATGCCGACGATGTCGTTCGGGCCGAGCTGCACCGAGCCGCCCTTGGGGA
The DNA here is from genome assembly GCF_002155915.1 of Streptomyces thermovulgaris. Lineage (GTDB taxonomy): Bacteria > Actinomycetota > Actinomycetes > Streptomycetales > Streptomycetaceae > Streptomyces > Streptomyces thermovulgaris. The sequence goes on from NZ_MUME01000170.1 coordinate 13,463, forward strand.
TCGGCTGGCCGTTGACGTACGTGCCGTTGTGCGAGCCGAGGTCGCGGATCTCGAAACGGCCGTCGGGCGTGGCGTGGAACTCCGCGTGGCTGCGGGAGACCTGGAGGTCGGAGACCACCAGGTCGTTCTCCAGGGCACGGCCGATGCGCATCACCCGGCCGAGCGAGAACTGGTGGAAGGTGGTGGGACTGCGGTCACCGTGCACGGGCGGCGCACCGGCACCGGAGCCGGGGCCCTGCTGGTGCGGGATCGACGGTGCCTGCGGTGCCTGCGGTCCCTGCTGGTGCTGCCAGCCGGCCTGCGGAGCCTGCCGCGCCCCGCCGGGGGCGGCGCCCTGGGCGGCGGCGTGCGGCTGCTGCTGAGGCTGGGCCTGCGGCGCGCCCATGGCGGCCGCGGCGACGGAGAAGCTCAGTCGCGGCCCGTCGGTCGCGTTGCCGAGATGGATCACCGTGCCGGAGCCGATCTCCCACTGCTGGATCCGTTGGCCCTGCACATACGTGCCGTTGGTGCTGCCCTGGTCCTCGATGACCCAACTGCGGCCGTTGAAGCCGACCACGGCGTGACGCCAGGAGACCCTGGCGTCCTCGAACACTATGTCGCCCTGCGGATCACGTCCCAGGGCGTAGGTCCTGGACGGGTCGAGCGTCCAGGTTCGTCCATTGGTTTCCAGTACGAGTTCCGGCACTCCAAGCCCCACTGAGTTGTCCCCCGAGTTACCCCCGTCGCAGGGAGTCTAGGGATGTCGAACATCGTGAGGAACTATTTCAGGATCTCGCCGCTGACCGAAATCCGGGGCTTGCGACATGTGCGTACGTCCGCTTCGAGCGCTTTTTCACCGACGGGCGCCGAAAGCCGGCCGTAGAGTGGTATTCCCCGCAAGGGGGGACATGCGCGGCGCCGTGCCGCGCCGCGGATCGGGGGGTCTGCCATGAGCGCTGCCGCAAAAACCGGAACCGCGAGGCGCGGTGCGCATCTGCCCTGGCCGGACATCCTGCTGTCCGCGGTCGCCTCCGTGAGCTGGGCGTCGATCGGCATGGTGGGCACGGCGGCGCTGGGACTGCATCTGCTGGGGGCCGGCTCGGCGGGGCCGCTCGGCCCCATGACCGCCGCGGTGGTGGCCCTGGGGGCCGGCGGTTCGGTCACGCCGTCCGCCGGGATGTCCGCGTTCGGCGCGAAGGGCGTCGAGGTCCACACCGCCCTCCGGATCACGCCACTGGGGGTGGGCCTGGTCGGTGCGCTGCTGCTGTCGTGGTTCTTCCTGCGCTCCCTGCGCACGGCGGGCGCGGTGGTCTCCCCGGCCGAACTCCTCGCCCGGGCGGGCGCGGTGACGGCACTGTTCACGGCGATGCTGGGCGGGCTTGCCTGGGCCGGGCACGGGGTCGTCACGCTCGACGGGGACGTGCTCGCGCCGGAGGGCGAGCCGGGGGACGTGCGCATTCCCGGGCTGGAGGGCCTGGGGGACGTCGGCGGTCTGCTCCCCGGCGGCATCGGCGAGCTCATCGGGGCCAGGACGACGGTCGGCTTCGCCGTCGACACGGCGCCGACCCTGCTGGGCGGGCTCGGCTGGTCGGCCGGGATCCTGCTGATCGCCCTGCTGGCCTCGCGCCGCACACCGCTGCCGCAAGGCTGGGACGCCGTGCACCGGGTGGTGCGGCCGGCCGTGTCCGCGCTGGTCACCGTGCTGCTGCTCGCGGTGGCCGCGGGTGCGGCGACGGCGGTGTACGCGGCGGCCGGCGACGCCCGTCCCCGGCGCGTCCTGGGCGCCGCGCTGCTCGGTGTGCCCAACGGGGTATGGCTCGGTGTCCCGGTGGGCCTGTCCGTCCCCTTCGACGGCAGGGCGACCGGCGAGGCGGCCGCGTTCCTGCCCGCTCCCCTGGACAGGGTCCTGACCGTGTCCTCCGGCCAGCCGGTCACCCTGTCCCGGCTGGCCGAACTGAACGGCCGGGTCTGGCTGCTGGGGGTGGCGGCGGCGCTG
>NZ_MUME01000171.1 GCF_002155915.1 Streptomyces thermovulgaris
GCGGCGCCGTTCGCGTCCCTTCCGCAGATGAGCAGATGGTCGCAGGACGGCATGCCCTGACCCGGGGATCACCGGCGTGCGGCTGAAGGACCGGAAGCGCGCGGCTCGGCAACGGGCGGAGAAGTCACAGGCAGGGCCAAAGACCACGCGGCCGGAGTGAGACAAGGGGTTGATCGCCCACAGACGGGTGGGCGCGACTCATGTCTTCGGGATCGGTTCCGCATGGTGGGGCGATGCCTGCCCCACCATGCGTGGTGTCCGTCTCAGCAGCGAATGGAGCTCGCCGGCAGGGCGGAGCGGTAGGCGCCACCGAGGTTCTTGAGTCCCTCGTTGGGCTGGACGATCACCTTGGTGCCCCTGTACTCGTCCTGACTCCACACGCACCAGTACTGGTTGGTGCGGTTCCAGGCCGAGCGGGCGGCGGGGAGACCCTGCCGCTTCACGTCGTCCGTCCCCTTCATGTAACTGCCCCTGCGGCCGGTGCCGTTGGCGTTCTCGTAGAGACAGAAGTGGTCGATCGCGCAGGTTGCCGACGGCCGGGCCGGGGAGGAAGCCGCCGGACCGGTGGGCAGAAGGACGGCGGCGGTGGCAGCGGCTGCGACGGCCGTGGCGAAAAGTGACTTGCGCAAGGCATTCCTTTCTGGAGCTTTTCGGACACCCAGAGGATCGCCAATCCGGCATAGCGCTTCCAGTTCCCTGAAAGAGTGATCTTCTTGAGGATTAAGGACTTTCCTTTGGCCCGCGGTCGTGTGAAGAACCGCCTGAGCACGACGAGACGGACGTCGTGCGGTGCGGACGTGAAGCGCACGTCGGTCGGCATCGGCAGTCAAGAGGTTGGCAGAGCTGGTGCGTTGATGAGGTCCGTGCGACTGCCGTGCTGTCGTCGTGCGGTTTTTCGTCGCGCCGACCGTGGTTCGCCCGGTAGCGCAGCGGCAGGCACCAGTGGCGCCTCGCCATCGAACGGTCTCGCTCGGAGTGTTGCCGCGCTTACGTGGCACGCAGGACGACGCTGTCCCCCCTGCACGGTGTTGGTCCGAGAAAGCCGGCGGCGCACGACGAAACATGCGGATGAGGCGACGACGGGGCCGGCTGCGCGCAAGGGCGGTGGCGTGGTCGTGACTCTCAAGGCGGCCGGGAGAACAGCGGCAGGTCCGGTGACGCACGGAGGGCAAGGCCGGTCAGGACATGGTCAGCCGCCGATGCGTTCCCAGCCGCGGCGCGGGGGCCTGGTGCCCAGCTGCCCGGGGTCGCGGCTGCGGTAGACGATGTAGGGGCGCGTGAGGTAGCCCAGGGGGGCGGTGAGCATGTGGACCAGGCGGGTGAAGGGCCAGGCCGCGAAGAGCAGCAGCGCGCTGAGGGCGTGGAGCTGGAAGAGAAGGGGCGCGCCGCTCATCAGGTCCGCCCGCGGCTGGAGGAAGAAGATCGAGCGGAACCAGGGGGAGACGGTCTCGCGGTAGTCGTAGCCGCCTTTCACCAGGTTCGCGGCGACCGTCGCGGCCAGGCCCAGCAGGATCGTCACGGTGAGCGACAGGTACATCGCCTTGTCGTTGCGGGTGGTCGCGGAGAAGACCGGGCCGACGGTGCGGCGCCGGTAGACCAGGATGGCCAGGCCGCCCACGGTGCACACTCCGGCGATCGTGCCGAGGACCACGGCCAGCAGGTGGTAGGTGTGCTCGCTCATCCCGATCGCCTCCGTCCAGCTCTTGGGAACGACCAGGCCCCCGATGTGGCCGAGCAGGACGACGAGGATGCCGAAGTGGAACAGCGGGCTGCCGATGCGCAGCAGCCGGTTCTCGTAGAGCTGGGAGGAGCGGGTGGTCCAGCCGAACTTGTCGTAGCGGTAGCGCCAGATGTGACCGAGGACGAAGACGGCCAGGCAGACGTAGGGCAGGACCGCCCACAGCAGGACGGCGCCGGGACCGGCCCCGGCGGCCGTGGTGAGGGGCTGCGCGGACGCGGTCATCGCGGGCCTCCTGCCGGGTCGGGCATGTACTGCGGGGGCGGGTACGGGGCGAGCCCGACCTGTTCCTCGGGCGGCCCCTCGGCGGCGAGCCGGGCCACGGCCTGCTGTTCGTCGCCCTTGAGCGGCGGGAGGGTGGCCGAGACGGACTCCAGCAGGGCCGCCCAGGGAGAGTCCTCCGCGTGCAGGGCCAGGCGGAGCAGCTCCAGTCCGGCACGGTGCTCGGTGAGCAGACGGTGCCCGGCGGCCGGGTCCGTGCCCGCGAACTCCAGGACGACGGCGAGATGGTCGGGCAGTTCGTCGTCGCTCAGGCGCAGCCCGGCGGCGGCGTAGGTCCGTTTGAGGCGGAGCAGGGCGATGCCGCGCCTGCGGGTGTCGCCGTGCGCGTAGTAGGTCAGGTAGAGGCAGCAGCGCTTGTGGTGGTCGAAGGTGGCGACATAGGCGGCGGCCAGGTCGTCGGCGGGGGTGTGCCCGGCGTGGTCGGTGAAGCGGAGCAGGGGGGCGCGGACGCGGGCCGGCAGGGCGGGGGCCACCCGGCGGGCGAGGGACAGATGCTGCGGGAACTGCTCGTCCGGGTAGGCCAGCAGCAGGGACTGCGTCTGCCAGGCACAGGGGTGCCAGGGCTCGGTGCGGGCCGCGGCCGGCCCGGGTTTCCTTCTCATGGCTCGGCCTTCCTCATGGCTTCCCTCCTGGCTTCGGCCCGGTCTCCCCGCCGCTGCCGCCGGGCGGCCGCGATGCGGGCCGGGGCGGGAACAGGCCCGGGGGCGTGCCCTTGCCGTCCCAGTTGAGGAGGTTGACGCGGCTTTCCTTGTCGACGGGGGCGGCCGGGGTGTCGGAGGTCTGCCGGTGGAGCAGGGCGCGGTAGTTCTCCACGGCGATGGGCGCCGCGCCGCCGGAGGTCTCGCCGAAGGGTCCGGAGCCTCCCATGCCGGGGCCGCCCTCGTGGTCCAGGCTGCACTCGGTGGCCAGCTCCTCCAGGTCGTGGGCCTGTTCGGCGTGGGCGGGCGGGATGACGTACCGCTCGTCGTACTTGGCCAGCGCCAGCAGCCGGTACATGTCGTACATCCGCTCCTCGTCCATGCCGACCTGCGCGGGGATGGAGGCGTCCGGTTCCCGGCCGAGGTTGATGTCGCGCATGTAGGCGCGCATGGCCGCCAGGCGGCGCAGGACGGCGTCCACGGGGGCGGGGTCGCCCGCGGTGAACAGCCGGGCGAGGTAGTCGACGGGGATGCGCAGGGCGTCGACGGCGGCGAAGAGGTTGCGGTGGTCCTCGGCGTCGTGGCCGGTGTCGCGGACGGCGTCGACGACCGGGGAGAGCGGCGGGATGTACCAGACCATGGGCAGGGTGCGGTACTCCGGGTGCAGCGGCAGCGCCACCTCGTAGGTGTTGATCAGGGCGTACACCGGGGAGCGCCGGGCGGCCTCGATCCAGTCGCGGGGGATGCCGGCCTTCTCGGCCTCGGCGACGACGTACGGGTCGTGGGGGTCGAGGAAGACCTGGCGCTGTGCCTGGTACAGGTCGGTGTCGTCCGGGACGGAGGCGGCCTGGAGGACCCGGTCGGCGTCGTAGAGGACCAGGCCGATGTAGCGCAGCCGGCCCACGCAGGTCTCGGCGCAGACGGTGGGCAGGCCGACCTCGACGCGCGGGAAGCAGAAGGTGCACTTCTCGGCCTTGCCGGTGCGGTGGTTGAAGTAGACCTTCTTGTACGGGCATCCGGTCACGCACATCCGCCAGCCCCGGCAGCGGTCCTGGTCGACGAGGACGATGCCGTCCTCGGTGCGCTTGTAGATCGCCCCGGAGGGGCAGGAGGCGGCGCAGGACGGGTTGAGGCAGTGCTCGCAGATGCGCGGCAGATAGAACATGAACGTCTGCTCGAACTCCAGCCTGATCCTCTCGGAGATCTCGCCGAGCACGACGTCCTTCTCCCCGTGCCGGTCGGAGCCGCCGAGGTCGTCGTCCCAGTTCGCCGACCAGGAGATCTTCAGGTCCTCGCCGGTGATGAGGGACATGGGGCGGGCGACCGGGACGTGTTCCTGGAGCGGGGCGTTGGTCAGGGTCCCGTAGTCGTAGGTCCAGGGTTCGTAGTAGTCGTCGAGCGAGGGCAGCACGGGGTTGGAGAAGATGGTGATCAGCTTCTTGAACCGGCCGCCCGCCTTCAGGGCGAGCCGGCCGCGCTTGTTCAGCCTCCAGCCGCCGCGCCACTTCTCCTGGTCCTCGTAGCGGCGGGGGTAGCCCTGGCCGGGGCGGGTCTCGACGTTGTTGAACCACACGTACTCGACGCCGGTGCGGTTGGTCCACGCCTGTTTGCAGGTGACCGAACAGGTGTGACAGCCGATGCACTTGTCGAGGTTCATCACCATCGCCATCTGGGCCATGAGGCGCATGTCAGTAGGTCACCTCCTGGTCGGCGCGGCGGCGGATCACCGTCACCTCGTCGCGCTGGTTGCCGGTCGGGCCGAGGTAGTTGAAGGCGTACGACAGCTGGGCGTAGCCGCCGATCAGATGGCTGGGTTTGATCAGCAGCCGGGTGAGGGAGTTGTGGATGCCGCCCCGGCGGCCGGTGGTCTCGGTGCGGGGCACGTCGATCAGCCGGTCCTGGGCGTGGTGCATGTAGACGGTGCCCTCGGGCATCCGGTGCGAGACGACCGCGCGGGCGGCGACGACGCCGTTGCGGTTGACCGCCTCGATCCAGTCGTTGTCGCGCACGCCGATCCGCTGCGCGTCCCGGGTGCTCATCCAGAGGGTGGGGCCGCCCCGGGACAGCGACAGCATCAGCAGGTTGTCCTGGTACTCGGAGTGGATGGACCACTTGTTGTGCGGGGTCAGATAGCGGACGGTGATGCCGGGTTCGCCCTGCTCGCCCAGGCGGGGCTCGCCGAACAGGAGGTGCATGTTCAACGGCGGCCGGTAGACGGGGAGCTGCTCGCCCAGTGCGGCGATCCAGTCGTGGTCGAGGTAGAAGTGCTGGCGGCCGGTGAGGGTGTGCCAGGGCTTGCGGCGCTCGACGTTGACGGTGAACGGCGCATAGCGCCGGCCGCCGCTCTCGGAGCCGGACCACTCGGGGCTGGTGATGACCGGCACGGGGCCCTTCTGGGTGTCGGCGAAGGTGATCCGCCGGCCCTCGTGCTCGGCGGCGAGGTCGGCGAGCCGGGTTCCGGTGCGGGACTCCAGGGTGCGGAAGCCCTGGGTGGCGAGGTGTCCGTTGGTGGTGCCGGACAGGGCGAGGACGGTCTCGCAGGCGTGCACGTCCCGGGTGAGCGCGGGCCGTCCGGCCGCCGCTCCCCCGCGCACCGTGCCGTTCTGGTGGCGCAGGTGGTCCAGTTCGCGGTCGAGTGCGAAGGTGACGCCCTTGGTGGTGGCGCCGAGGGAGTCGAGCAGCGGGCCGAGGGCGGTCATCTTCTCGGCGATCGCCCCGTAGTCGCGTTCGACGGTGACGATCCTGGGCATGGTCCGGCCGGGCTCGGGGGCGCACTCGCCGGCCCTCCAGTCCCGCACCCGGCCGTGCGGGGTGGCCAGTTCGTCCGGGGTGTCGTGCATCAGCGGGGCGGCGACCACGTCCGTGCGCACCCCGAGGTGGGCGGCGCCGAGCCGGCTGACCTCCCGGGCCAGGGTGACGAAGGCGTCCCAGTCGGTGCGGGTCTGCCAGGGCGGGGCGATCGCCGGGTTGAAGGCATGCACATAGGGGTGCATGTCGGTGCTGGACAGGTCGTGTTTCTCGTACCAGGTGGCGGCGGGCAGCACCACGTCCGAGAAGACGGTGGTGCTGGTCATGCGGAAGTCCAGGGTCAGCAGCAGGTCCAGCTTGCCGACGGGGGCCTCCTCCCGCCACACCACGTCCCTCGGGCGGACCCCGGGCGGTGCCTCGGCGGCGTTCACCGAGGAGTCGGTGCCCAGCAGGTGCCTGAGGAAGTACTCGTTGCCCTTCGCGGAGGAGCCGAACAGGTTGGCCCGCCAGACGGTCAGGACGCGCGGGAAGTTCTCCGGTGCGTCCGGGTCCTCGCCCGCGAAGCGCAGCCGTCCGGCCTTCAGTTCCTCCACCACGTGCTCGGCGGCCGGGCGTCCGGCCGCCTCGGCCTCGTCGGCCAGGTCGAGCGGGTTGCGGTCGAAGGTCGGATAGGAGGGCATCCAGCCCCTGCGTGCGGAGGCGGCGATCACGTCCGCGGTGGTCATTCCGGCGAAGGGGCCGCCCGTGCCGGGCGCCGCGAGGGTGTCGGCGGTGAAGGGGTCGTAGCGGAACTGGTCGCCGTGCAGGTACCAGTACGCCGTCTGGATCATCTGCCGGGCCGGGCGGTGCCAGTCGGAGGCGGTCGCGAGCACGGTGTAGCCGGTGAGGGGGCGGACCTTCTCCTGGCCGACGTAGTGCGCCCAGCCGCCGCCGTTGACGCCCTGGCAGCCGGTCAGCGTGGTCAGGGTGAGGAAGGCGCGGTAGATGGTGTCGGAGTGGAACCAGTGGTTGGTGCCCGCCCCCATGACGATCATCGAACGGCCGCGGGACTCCTCGGCGTTGGCGGCGAACTCCCGGGCGATCCGGGCCGCCCGGGCGGCGTCCACCCCGGTGATCGCGGCCTGCCAGGCGGGGGTGTACGGCTCCTCGGCGTCGTCGTAGGAGACGGGCCGGCGGCCGGGCAGGCCGGGGCGGGCCACGCCGTACTGGGCGAGGAGCAGGTCGTACACCGTGGTGACCGGCCGCCCCGCGATCCGCCGGACGGGCACCGAGCGCCGCAGCACCCCGGCGCTGCCGTCCGGGGCGTCGAAGCGGGGCAGCTCCACCGTCACCGGGTCCTCGCCGCCGCCCTCGGCGGACAGCAGCGGGTCGACGCCGTCCAGGTCCAGGTTCCACTTCCCGGCCCCGCTCCCGGAGAACCGGTCGCCGAGGGTGCCGTGGGGGACGACCGGGCTGCCGCCGGCGTCCAGCAGCACGGTGCGGAATTCCGCGTGCTCGGCGGCGGCCTGCTCACCGCCGAGGTCGGCGGCGGTGAGGAACTTTCCGGGCGTGTACGTTCCCGGCGCGCGCTCGTCGAGCACGACCAGGAACGGCAGGTCGGTGTACCGCTTGACGTAGTCCTCGAAGTACGGGGTGCGGCGGTCGACGAAGAACTCCTTGAGCACCACATGGCCCATGGCCATGGCCAGCGCCCCGTCGGTGCCGGGCCGGGCGGGCAGCCACTCGTCGGCGAACTTGACGTTGTCCGCGTAGTCCGGGGAGACCGCCACCACCTTCTGGCCGCGGTAGCGGGCCTCGGCCATCCAGTGGGCGTCCGGGGTGCGGGTCACCGGCAGATTGGACCCCCACATGATCAGATAGCCGGCGTCCCACCAGTCCCCCGACTCGGGGACGTCCGTCTGGTCGCCGAAGACCTGCGGGGAGGCGACCGGAAGGTCCGCGTACCAGTCGTAGAAGGACAGCATCACGCCGCCGAGCAGCGCGTAGAAGCGGGCCCCGGCGGCCTGGGAGACCATCGACATCGCCGGGATCGGCGAGAACCCGGCCAGCCGGTCGGGGCCGTACTCCTTGATGGTGTGCACATGCGCGGCGGCGGCCATCTCCACCGCCTCGTCCCAGCTCGCCCGCACCAGGCCGCCCTTGCCGCGCGCCGCCTTGTAGCGGCGGGCGCGCTCGGGGTCGGAGACGATCTCCGCCCAGGCCGCGACCGGGTCGCCGAGCCGGGCCCTGGCCTCCCGGTACATCCGCAGGAGCACGCCTCGCACATACGGGTGGCGGATCCGGGTCGGCGAGTAGGTGTACCAGGAGAACGCGGCGCCGCGGGGACAGCCGCGCGGCTCGTACTCGGGGCGGTCGGGGCCGACCGAGGGGTAGTCGGTCTGCTGGGCCTCCCAGGTGATGATGCCGTCCTTGACGTACACCTTCCACGAGCAGGAGCCGGTGCAGTTCACTCCGTGGGTGGAGCGGACCACCGTGTCGTGCGACCAGCGCTCCCGGTAGAAGGCGTCCGCCCGGCGGCCGCCCTTCTTGTGCAGGGTGCGCAGGTCGTCGGAGATCTCCGCCCGGGTGAAGAACCGGCGCGAGCGCACCAGCGCGTCCGTCAGCTCGCCGTCCAGCCCCGCCGGCCGGGCCCTGCGCATCCCGTCCTTCACCGGACCGGTTTCTGCGGCCATCGTGCCGCTCCCTTCCGGGCCCCGCTCGTGGAGGCCCGCCAGGAAAAGCCGCCCCCCGCATAACCTCACTAGGCAGTGCCCGCACACGCAACCGCAGAGCTTTTCCTGCCGGGCGGCCCGTCCGCGGGGGCCGGCCCGGGCCCGGGACCACGGATCCCCCGGGCGTGGTTAGGGCCGATCGGCCCTAACCGCCGGTGAGGCCGCGGGAGAGGATGGACTGATGGTGCACAACGACGGCTTTCGCGCGCTGGACCGGCAGGAGTGCCTCCGGCTGCTGGGCAAGGTGCCGGTCGGGCGTGTCGTGTACACGCGGCACGCCCTTCCGGCGGTGCTGCCCGTGAACTTCTCCCTGGACACCGACTCCTCCGTGCTGGTACGGACCTCGGCCCGGTCGGATCTGGTGCGCGCCGTCGACGGTGTCGTGGTCGCCTTCGAGGCCGACGAGTTCGACGCGGCGACCCGGTCCGGCTGGAGCGTGGTGGTGACCGGCCGGGCCCATGCGGTCACCGACCCCGCCGAGCACGAGCGGCTGCTGCGGATCGGCCCCGACTCGTGGATGCCCATCCAGGACAACGTCTTCATCCGGATCGAGGCCACGATGATCACGGGGCGCGAGCTCACGGACCTCCGCAGCACGCGCTGATCCCTCCGCCGGCGCGGCACCGGGGCGCCGGGCGTCCGGTGGTTGGGGCCGAACGGCCCACCCGCCGGGCCCGGGTGGCCTGTGGCGGTGCGCGCCGCCGGGGCACAGGCTGGGATCAGCAGCACCCACCGCATGCCGAGGGGAGCGAACGGCATCCCGGGGAGGACCGGGCGACGCCGCCCGTCGGTCGGCCGCGGCGACGGGTACGAAAGGAGCGGGAGACGATGACCTCCACCATCACGCTGGCCTCGGCCCTGCCGGCGGAGCACCGCACGCGCCTGATGTCCCTCGCCCGCGAGGTGTCCTTCCCCATCGGCACCCGCCTGTTCGAGGAGCACCGGCACGCCGACCGGTTCTGGATCATCAGGACCGGGACGGTCGCCCTCGATCTGCACGTCCCCGGCCGGCGCGCCGCCGTCATCGAGACCCTGGGCCACAACGAGCTGGTCGGCTGGTCCTGGCACTTCCCGCCGTACACCTGGCAGCTGGGCGGCGAGGCGACGAGTCCGGTGCGGGCCTACGAGTTCGACGCCGAGACCGTGCGGAGGCTCTGCGACGAGGACGCCGCGTTCGGCCGGGCGATCGCGGTGTGGGTCGGCGGGGTGGTCGCGCACCGTCTGCACGCGGCACGGGTCCGGCTCCTGGACCTGTACGCCCCCTACGGCAGCGGCGTCCGGTGACCCCTCCCGGCCGGCGCGGAAGGCCGGTGCGTGCCGCCTGCGGGTTCGACGGGCCGGCGGAGCCTGCACGACCGACACGCGAGGAGGAGACCGTGATGGGCAGCCCGTACACCGTGGGCGACGTGATGACGCGCACCGTCGTGTCCGCGGGCCGTGACACCCCGTTCAAGACCGTCGTCCAGATCATGGGGCAGTGGAAGGTCAGCGCCCTTCCCGTGCTGGAGGGCGAGGGCCGGGTGGTCGGGGTCGTCTCGGAGGCCGATCTGCTGCCCAAGGAGGAGTTCCGCGACAGCGACCCGGACCGGTTCACCCAGCTGCGCCGTCTGCCCGACCTGGCCAAGGCGGGCGGGATCACCGCCGCGGACGTGATGACCGCCCCGGCCGTCACCGTCCGTGCCGACGCCACCCTCGCCGAGGCCGCCCGTCTCATGGCCCTGCACCGGGTCAAGCGGCTGCCCGTCGTCGACGACCAGGGGATGCTCGAGGGGCTGATCAGCCGGAGCGACCTGCTGAAGGTCTTCCTGCGTCCGGACGAGGAGATCGCCGACGAGGTCCGCCGGGAGATCGTCGCCCGTCTCTTCCCCCCTCCGTCCGGTCCCGTGCACGTCGAGGTCCGCGACGGCGTGGTCACCCTCAGCGGTCACATCCGGGACACCTCGCTGGTTCCCGTCGCCGCCCGTCTGGTGCGCGCCGTGGAGGGCGTCGTGGACGTCGAGTGCGCGCTGACGAGCGCCGCCCTCACGGATCGGACGGCGTGATACGGCGTCCCGTCAGACGGGTGGGCCGGATCCGCACCCACAGCGTGCGCTCCCTGCTCGCCCACGGGGAGGAGCGGACCCGCTCCCGGAGGCGCTGCATCTCCCCGGGGTCCGTCACCTCCTCGGCACGGCCGCGGGCGAGCACGCTCCACCCCTGGCTCATCACCTCGTCGACCCGGTCCACCTCGAAGGCGACCTCGGTGCCGACGGCCTCGGCGGGCGCCGCGTCGGGGTCGGTGCGGAAGACCAGGTCGTCGCCCACCACGTCGTAGTTCACCGGGTACACGGCGGGTCCGTCCTCGTCGACCAGGGCGACGCGTCCGACGCCGTGCGTGCACAGCAGCGCCCGGCACTCGTCCTCGTCGAGCTCCACCAGCCGGGGGTGGAGCAGCGCCTGTCCCTGTCCCGGGGGGCGCTCCTGGCCGCCGCCGCGCAGCCCGTCGAGCGTGGTGCCCAGTGCGTCGGCCAGCCGCAGCAGGGTGGCCGGGCTGGGGTCGGAGGGGTATTCCTCCAGGTAGCTCAGGTACTGCGGGGACATCCGTGCCCGGCCCGCCACCTCCTCCAGGCTGAGCCCCGCACGCCTGCGGGCGGCGGCGACGCGCCGCCCGATGTCCCCGGGGCCGCCCGACGAGGTCCCGTCCTCGCGCGGCTCCCGGGACCGGTCCGGCTCCTGCGGCTCGCGCTGCCGGTGCTGGATGCGGGCGTCCGGCCCGGGGAACACCAGCGTGACCTCGCCGGTGTCCGACCAGCGCACGTCGTACGGGGGTGTGCCGTCGTCATGATGCAGGCCGACGATCTCGCCGTCGCGCCAGGTGTCTCCGGTGACCGGACTTCCGACGACCAGCCGGTCGCCAAGCTGAGCACGCATGGGCCTTGCCTTCCCTGCCGTGCCTGGAGGGGTCCGCTCTCCAGCATCGCCCGGGTCCGCGGCCCGCACCAGCCGGGCCCCGGGCCGCGGCCCCGGCGGCCGTCACGCCCTTCGAGGTCCGCCCCTGCCCCGGGGCCCGGCCCCGGTGGGGTCAGCGGCCCTCGCCGCGCAGCCGGTCCCGGGCCTGGGTGGCGATCACGGCGGCCTGCACGCGCCGCTCCACGCCGAGCTTGGCCAGCAGCCGGGAGATGTGGTTCTTCACCGTCTTCTCGGCCAGGTACAGCCGCTGCCCGATCTGCCGGTTGGTCAGCCCCTCACCGATCAGGGCCAGGATCTCCCGCTCCCGGTCGGTCAGCCCGGGCAGCTCGTCCGGCTCCTCCTGCTGCTCCTGGCCGCCGCGCAGCCGGGCCATCAGCTTCGCGGTGGCACTCGGGTCGAGCAGCGACTGGCCTCGGGCCACGGTGCGCACCGCCGAGACCAGGTCCGCGCCCTGGATCTGCTTCAGGACATAGCCGGCCGCGCCCGCCATGATCGAGTCCAGCAGCGCCTCCTCGTCGTCGAAGGAGGTCAGCATCAGACAGGCCAGCTCCGGCAGACGGGAGCGCAGCTCACGGCAGACGGTCACGCCGTCGCCGTCGGGCAGCCGGACGTCGAGCACCGCCACGTCCGGGCGCAGCGCGGGCACGCGGACCAGGGCCTGCTCGGCGTTCGCGGCCTCGCCGACCACCTCGATGTCCGGTTCGTCGTTCAGCAGGTCGTGCACCCCGCGCCGCACCACCTCGTGGTCGTCGAGGAGGAAGACCCGGATCGGGGTTCCGGTCCCGGCCTGCTCGCGGTCCGCCATCGAAATCGCTCCTTGTGCCGTTTTTCGGTGTCCACCGCGTTTTCGGTGTCCACCGCGATTCTTCACCCTCGGTCCGCACGGGACCAGGGCCGGTCGGCCCCGGTCCCCCGGTCCGCGGCAGGAGGCTCAGCCGTCCCAGGACCAGTCCGTCACCTCGGGCATGTCCACTCCGTGTTCCCGGATCCAGGCGTGGTGACGCAGCCGGGCGTCCTCCATGCGCTGGCGGACGGCGGCGGCGCGCACCGCGAGGCCGGGGACGCGGTCGATGACGTCCATGACCAGGCGGTAGCGGTCCAGGTCGTTGCTGACCACCATGTCGAACGGGGTGGTCGTGGTGCCGATCTCCTTGTAGCCGCGCACATGCAGATGGGGGTGGCCGGTGCGCCGGTAGGCCAGGCGGTGGATCAGCCACGGGTAGCCGTGGTAGGCGCAGATCACCGGCTTGTCCCGGGTGAACAGGCCGTCGTACTCGAAGTCGGTCATCCCGTGGGGGTGCTCCTCGCGGGGCATCAGCCGGGCGATGTCCACGACGTTGACCACGCGCACGGCCAGCTCGGGCAGGTGCCGGCGCAGCAGCTGGGCGGCGGCCAGCACCTCCTGCGTGGGCACGTCGCCGGCGCAGGCCAGCACCACGTCCGGTTCGCGGCTGCCGTCCTCGGTGCCGGCCCAGTCCCAGATGCCGGCGCCGCGTGCGCAGTGCACCTTCGCCTGTTCCATGGACAGCCAGTCGAAGCAGGGCTGCTTGCCGGCGACGATCACATTGACGTAGTCCCGGCTGCGCAGGACGTGGTCGGCCACGGACAGCAGGGTGTTGGCGTCCGGCGGGAAGTAGACCCGCACGGCCTCCGGGCTCTTGTTCAGGACATGATCGACGAAGCCGGGGTCCTGGTGGGAGAAGCCGTTGTGGTCCTGGCGCCACACATGCGAGGTGAGCAGGTAGTTGAGGGAGGCGATGGGGGCGCGCCAGGACAGCCGGCGGGTGGTGCGCAGCCACTTGATGTGCTGGTTGACCATCGAGTCGACGATGTGCACGAACGCCTCGTAGCAGGAGAACAGCCCGTGCCGGCCGGTGAGGAGGTAGCCCTCCAGCCAGCCCTGGCAGGTGTGCTCGGACAGGATCTCCATCACCCGGCCGTGGCGGTCGAGGTGCTCGTCCACGTCGAGGACGGCGGCCTGCCAGGCCTTGCCGCTGGCGGCGTAGACAGCCTCGAGGCGGTTGGAGGCGGTCTCGTCGGGGCCCAGGAGACGGAAGTCGCGCCGGTCGGCGGTGGCGGCCATGAGGTCCTGGAGCATCCCGCCGAGGACGCGGGTCGGTTCGTGCAGGGTCGCACCGGGCTTGTCGACCTCGACGGCGTGCTTCTCCAGCGGCGGCAGCGGCAGCTCGCGCACCAGCAGTCCGCCGTTGGCGTGCGGGGTGGCGCCGAGCCGGCGCGCGCCCTCGGGGATGCAGGCCAGGACGTCGGGACGCGGGGCGCCGTGCTCGTCGAACAGTTCCTCGGGGCGGTACGAGCGCAGCCACTGCTCCAGTTGCCGCAGATGCCCGGGGTTGTCCCGGACGGCGGCCAGCGGGACCTGGTGGGAGCGCCAGGTGTCCTCCACGGGCAGGCCGTCGACCTCGGCGGGGCCGGTCCAGCCCTTGGGGGTGCGCAGCACGATCATGGGCCAGCGGGGCCGGTCGGTGACGCCCTCGCTGCGGGCGGCGTGCTGGAGTGCGGCGATGCGGTCCAGCGCGGTGTCCATGGCCGCGGCCAGGGCGCGGTGGACGGCGGCGGGTTCGTCGCCGGCGACGTGGATCGGGTCGTGGCCGTATCCCCGCAGCAGGGCGTCGAGCTCGTCCTCGGGCAGCCGGGCCGGCACCGTGGGGTTGGCGATCTTGTAGCCGTTGAGGTGCAGGATCGGCAGGACGGCGCCGTCCCCGACCGGGTCGAGGAACTTGTTGGAGTGCCAGGACGCGGCCAGCGGGCCGGTCTCCGCCTCGCCGTCGCCGATCACGCAGGCGACGAGCAGGTCCGGGTTGTCGAACGCGGCGCCGTAGGCGTGGGAGAGCGAGTAGCCGAGCTCCCCGCCCTCGTGGATGGAGCCCGGCGTCTCGGGGGCGACATGGCTGGGCACCCCGCCGGGGAAGGAGAACTGCCGGAACAGCCGCGCCATGCCGGGCGCGTCCCGGGTGATGTCCGGGTAGGTCTCGGTGTACGAGCCCTCCAGCCAGGAGTTGGCGAGCACGGCGGGCCCGCCGTGGCCGGGCCCCCAGATGCACAGGGCGTTCAGATCACGGGCCTTGATGACCCGGTTGAGGTGGGTGTAGACGAGGTTGAGGCCGGGCGCGGTGCCCCAGTGGCCGAGCAGGCGCGGCTTGATGTGCTCCGGGCGCAGCGGCTCGGTCAGCAGCGGGTTGGCCATCAGATAGATCTGGCCGGCGGAAAGATAGTTCGCGGCACGCCAGTGGGCGTCCAGCTGCGCGAGTTCCTCGTCCGTGAGTCCGGGGGGTTCCTGCTGCGTCTGGGCGGGCATCGGGAGTCCTTTCCGGGGCGGGACGGCGGCGGGAGTACCGCGTGCCGGGGGCACGTCTCCCACCCTCCTCGCCTCCCCGGGTATCCGACAGGGCCGTTCGGGTCACCCCGGGGAGCCGGACTTCCCGTGCGCGGTCAGGTGATCACGCAGTCGTGGCCGTTCAGCGTGAAGCCGTGCGGCGCGCCGTTCCTGCCCTGCCAGGTGCCGATGAAGCCGAAGGTCAGGGTGCCGCCCGCGGCGACGGACCTGTTGTAGTCGGCGGCGGTGGCGACGACGCGGGGCCCCTTCCGGACGACGTTCGCATCCCACATCCGGGTGACCCGCTGTCCGTCGCGGAAGGACCAGGACACCTGCCAGGTGTCGAGGGCGCGGACGGTGGTGACGGTGACGACGGCCTGGAAGCCGTCCTGCCACTGGTCCCTCAGGTCGTAGCGGACCCGGCAGAGCGGCGCGGCGCTCCGGTCCGGGCCGGCGGTGCCGCTCTCAGCGGTCTCATCGGTCTCATCGGTATCGCCGGTCTCACCGCTCTCGTCGGCGGTGGCGGTGGAGGCGCCCTGGGGTCCGGGGTTCTTGCGGTCGGCCCGGGTCTCCGTTCCGGTCGCGGACGGCGTGCCCGGGGCGGACGCGGACGGGGACGCGGAGGCGGGACCGCCCGTGGAGGGGGAGACCGGGGCGGACGAGGAGGGGCCGGCGGCCGGCAGGGGCAGGCCGGAGTCGGCGACCGGCAGGGCGTCGACGTCACCGCGCGCGGTGTCGTCCGCGGAGCCGCCGAACGGCATCATCGACACCACCAGCGCCAGCCCGGACAGGGCGACCGCCGCGGCGAGCAGGCTGCCGCGCACGATCCGCGCCCGGGTGGCGTTCTCGGCCGGCTCCCCGTAGCCGGGGCTCACCGGCTCGGAGCGGCGGGCGCCCAGACGCGCCTCGGCGGCCCGGCGGCGGCGCTCCAGATAGGCCAGGCCGCCCCAGCCGATCACGCCGCCGGCGAGGGCGGCCGGCAGCTCGCCGCCGTTCAGCCGCAGGCAGCCGGCGGCCTCCGCGCAGTCCACGCAGGTGGCCAGGTGCCGGGTGAGGTCCTCGGGGGTCTCGGCGGCCGGTGCGGAACGGGTGACCGCGTCCAGCAGCCGGGCGTACTTGCGGCACTCCTCGTCCAGCGGGGTGTCGAGGTGGTTGCGGTGGCAGCGGTCCCGGAACAGGCTCCGGACCTGGTCGAGCTCCTCGGACACCAGCGCCGGGTCGAGCCCGAGCCGGCGGGCCACGACGGTCGACGGCAGCGCCTCCACCTCCGTCAGCCACAGCAGCGCGGCGTCCGGCTCCTGCAGGTCCCGCAGGCCGCGCAGGGCGATCGGGCGGCGCAGTGGCGGACCCGTGTAGCGGGCGGCCTTGTCGGAGTTGAGCCACAGACGCAGGTCCGGGTCCAGCCGGTGGCCGAGGCCGTCGGCCTCCCAGGACGCGGCGGTGGTGCGCACGGCGGTCAGCATCAGCGGTATCGCCGGCAGCCGGGGCGTGCGGCGGCCCCGGGAGGCGCCGGCCTCGGCGGCCCGTATCTCGCGCACGCCCAGGGCGAACGCCTCCTCGGCCAGCTCCCGGGCCGCGGAGGATCCGGCCGTGCACAGGTCGGCGTAGGAAAGCACCGCGTCCCAGCACTCGGCGTGCAGCGCGGACTCGGTCGCGTCCTTGGGGCTCGGCAGGTCGGGCATGGGTCTCCTGCATTCACGGGCGAGGCAACTCACCGTGTTCAAGAAGGAGTTGGAAGGAACCTCGCAGCAGGGCACGAGCTTTTCACGCCCGTGACACAACTGACAAGCCGCGTATTCGGAATGCCACGACGGACGGCAAGTCCGCGACTTCGCCGTCCGTCGCACGCGACCGGGCCCTTCCGGGACCCCGGCACCGGGCTCACACGGAGCTTTCTCCCGGCCCGCGGCGGCCGGCCGTCCGCACCGCGGCCGGCTCCCGCGTGCCGGCCTCCTCGCCCTCCTCGTCCTCCTCGGCGGGAAGGCTGTCCATGAAGGAGCTGACCGAGAAGACCGCGCGGCCGGGGCCGGGCGGGCCGTAGCCGGGGGGCGAGGAGAGCCCGAAGTCGTCCATGGTGGCGCGGTAGGCCTCGAGCAGCCGGATGTGGTACTCCAGCGGCGCCCCCTGCGGATTGGCCTTGCCCAGCGGGGTGGTGGGCTCCGGGCACCAGGTGGTGAAGCGCGGGGTGATGCCGTGCGACATGAAGAAGCGCAGGCCCTCGGTGGTGGACGCGATGGCCTCGTCGACGGTGGTGAAGCCGTGGGGCCTGGCCATTTCCACGCCGGCCACGAAGTTGGGGATCACATTGCGGGGCCCGAAGACGTCCGCCGAGTCGAGGATGCGGCGGTGCCACTCGTCGCGGCCGACGTAGCGCTCCTTGCCCGGGCAGTACAGCTCGAACAGACGGCGGTCCCACACCTCGTAGTTGGGGTGGTAGATCTGCACGCCGTAGTCCTTGAACCGCTGCACGTCCGCCTTGGGCAGCGCCTGCGCGACGACCTTGCCGATCCAGCGGCCCGGGAAGCGCTCCTCGATGGCCTTGGCGTAGTGGCCGTAGAAGTCGGCCTCGTCCCGGCCGGCCACCGTCTTGGTGATGGCTCCGCCGGTGAGCGTGTAGGCGGTGGACGCCTTCTGGGTGTCGTACCGGTCGATGATCTCGAGCGCCTCCAGGATCTCCTCGACGTCCTTGACGCCCGTGTAGGGCCGGCCGGCCGCCTTGTGCTGGCGCCAGTTGTGGTTGATGTCGCAGTACTGGCACTCCTCCTTGGCGCCGAAGTACTGGCAGACCCGGAAGACGGTCAGATAGATCAGGTAGCCCCACTGGATGGTCGGGGCCACCTCCATGACGGACTTTCCGTTGGACAGGGTGTGCCGGTAGTACTCGGGCATGGGCGGCACACCGACGTCGGCGATGCGCCGGCCGTCGAGGTAGAGCCCGAGCAGGCCCTCGTCGTCGGCGGCCACGCGATAGGGCGAGGACGGGTTCACCCGTACCGACACGACGGTGCGCCGCAGGTCGTACGGCCCACCGGTGAGGATGATCTCCTCCGGCGGACGCCGGAGCGCGGCCTCGCCCAGCTCGGGCAGGGTGCCGTGGTCGAAGGAGAAGATGAAGTACGACTTCGGTTTGACCTCGCCGTCCTCGTTGTCGCTGAGCGCGGAGGAGTCGAAGGCCACACCACCCCGGAGCAGATCCTCCTTGAAGACGGCTTCCCGCGGCACATGCGGGAAGCGCTCCATCAGATCCTCGACCAGCGCGGTACGGCTGCCCATCCCGTCTCTCCTCACGACTTCGTACGTACGACTCCTCACGGTATGCCCCCGCCGCCGCGCACCTGGTGCCGGGTCCCCCCTCGGCCGGACGCCGCGGACGGCCGGTCGGGTAGGTTCACCCGGAGAGCACAGGGCGCGGCACGGCACAGAACACGGCACAAGGGGGGGATCGGGATGGCCCGAAGGACGACCGGGACCGTGACCAACTGGGCGGGCAACATCGTCTACACCGCCGGGGAGGTGCACCGGCCGGACTCCCCGGAGGCGCTGCGCGCGCTGGTGACCGACAGCACACGGGTGCGGGTGCTGGGCAGCGGTCACTCCTTCAACACGATCGCGGACCCGGGTGCCGGGGGCACCCTGGTGTCGCTGGAGGCGCTGCCGGCCGAGGTGGACGTCGACACGGCCGCCCGCACGGTCCGGGTGGGCGGCGGGGTCCGGTACGCGGAGCTGGCCCGCCGGGTGCACGCGCACGGCCTGGCCCTGCCCAACATGGCCTCCCTGCCGCACATCTCGGTGGCCGGGTCGGTGGCGACCGGCACCCATGGCTCCGGAGTGTCCAACGGTCCGCTCGCCTCCGCCGTACGGCAGGTGGAGATCGTCACCGCGGACGGCTCCACGGTCGTCGTCGGACGGGACGACCCGCGGTTCGGCGGGGCCGTCACCTCCCTGGGCGCGCTGGGCGTGGTCACCGCGCTCACCCTGGACCTGGAGCCCGCCTTCGCGGTCGAGCAGCATCTGTTCACCGAACTCCCGCTGGAGGGGCTGGACTTCGAGGCGGTGGCCGCCGCCGCGTACAGCGTCAGCCTGTTCACCGACTGGCGTGCTCCCGGCTTCCGCCAGGTGTGGCTCAAACGCCGCACCGACCAGCCGCTGCCCGTCTTCCCGTGGGCGGTGCCCGCCAAGGTCGCGCTGCACCCGGTGCCGGGCATGCCGGCGGAGCACTGCACGCAGCAGTTCGGCGTCCCCGGGCCCTGGCACGAGCGACTGCCGCACTTCCGGGCGGAGTTCACCCCGAGCAGCGGCGCGGAGCTGCAGTCGGAGTACCTGCTGCCGCGTGCGTGCGCCCTCGACGTCCTGCACGCCCTCGACGGCATCCGCCACGTCGTCGCCCCCGTCCTGCAGACCTGCGAGGTGCGCACCGTCGCCGCCGACGAGCAGTGGATGAGCCCGTCGTACGGCCGGGACACCGTCGCCGTGCACTTCACCTGGATCGAGGACACGGCGGCCGTCCTCCCGGTGGTGCGCCGTGTCGAGGAGGCCCTGGAGCCCTTCTCCCCCCGGCCCCACTGGGGCAAGGTCTTCACCACCCCGACGGCCGCACTGCGCGAGCGCTATCCGCGGCTGGCCGACTTCCGCTCCCTGGCCGGGGAGCTGGATCCGGCCGGGAAGTTCACCAACGCCTTCCTCGCGGACCTCCTGGCCCCGTGACTTCCCCGGCCTCCCCGGCTCCCCCGTCCGGCCGCACCGCCTCGCGGGCCGGCCGGCTGAGCTCCTGCACCTCCTCGTACGAGAAGGCGGCGTCCCGCGGGGTGCGCCCGGCCGCGACGGCGGTCATCGTCTCCACGGCCGCGGCCAGCGCCCGCCGGTACAGCAGCGAGCCGAGGCTGATCCGGCGCACGCCGAGACCGGCGAGGCGGGGGACGGTGGGACCGGCCGGGGAGCAGAGGACGTTGAGCGGGACGTCGAGGTGCTTCACGAGGGCGGCGATCGTCCCGGGCTCGGTCAGGCCGGGGACGAACACGCCGTCGGCACCGGCCTGCTGGTAGAGGTCGAGACGGCGCAGCGTCTCGGTCTCGTCTCCGTCGCCCAACCAGTACGTGTCCGTGCGCGCGTTGACGAACAGGCCGGGCACGGCGGACTTGACGGCGGCGATCTTCGCGGCGTGCCGGCCGGCCGGTCCGAGTCCGTCCTCCAGGTTGATGCCGACCGCTCCCGCCCTCCACAACTGCC
Source organism: Streptomyces thermovulgaris (assembly GCF_002155915.1). GTDB lineage: Bacteria > Actinomycetota > Actinomycetes > Streptomycetales > Streptomycetaceae > Streptomyces > Streptomyces thermovulgaris. The sequence continues at coordinate 19,627 of NZ_MUME01000171.1, forward strand.
GTGCGAACTCGGCCACTTCGTCCGGATCGTCGCTGAACCCGTTCTCCGCGTCGACGGAGAGCAGGAACGGCTGGGAGCCGAGGGCGAGTGCGAGCCGGAGGGTGTGGTCCCGGGTCGCGGCGGCGCCGTCGGGCAGTCCGGCGGAGGCGGCGACGCCGAGACTGGTGGTGCCGAGCGCCGGGAAGCCGAGGGCGGCGAGGGCCAGGGCGGAGGCGTGGTCCCAGGCGTTCGGCAGCAGCAGGGGCTCGTCGGCGTGGTGGAGGTCGGCGAAGGCGGTCTCACTCATGAGGGCGACGCTAGGGGCCGGTCGGTTCGGCACCGGCCGAACCGTCCCGGCAGGCCGTGCCACGCCGTCCCGCCCCTGCGGTCCGCGACCGCGCCCGGTACGCCTGCCAGGTCATCGGGCGGTGCGTCGGCCGGGACGGTCCCGGCGGGTGCGGCCGTGTCCATGGCGTCCGGTCCGCGACGGCGGTCCGTAGAGTGCGGTACGGGGCCGGTGCCGACCGGCCCGCCGGCCGCCGCCCGTGGCGCCCGGTCCCGAACGTCCCCGATCCGCCGACGAGGGAGTCCCGGTGATCTTCATTACCGCGAAGTTCAAGGTCCGCCCCGAGCACGCCGACCGGTGGCCGGAGATCGTCGCCGATTTCACCGCCGCCACCCGCGCCGAGCCCGGCTGTCTGTGGTTCGACTGGTCGCGCAGCATCGAGGATCCGACCGAGTACGTCCTGGTCGAGGCCTTCCGTGACGAGGAGGCGGGCGCGGCGCATGTGCAGTCCGAGCACTTCAGGACCGCTCAGCGGGAACTGCCGCCCCATCTGGCCGAGACCCCCCGGATCGTGAACACGACCGTCCCCCAGGACGACTGGTCGCCGCTGGGGGAGATGGCCGTCTCCGACCAGGGCTGAGCGCGCGGGCGCACGACGCGGTGGGGCAAGGGGGACAAGGGCGCTTTCCGTCCGCCCCGGGACTTCCGCCTCTCCTCCGGCGCTCCCCGGCCGCAGCCGACGCGCCGTCGCCTTCCGGTGCGACGGCTCTCGGCAAGGGCCGGGGCGTACACGTCCCCGGGCACGGACCCCTCGCCCCCGAGCACGCCCTGGGCGGCCGGGACGTCGACGGTCCGGACGTCGACGGTCCGGACGTCGACGTCCCGCCCTCCACCGGGCCTCGCCCCTCGTGCCCAGCCCCTTCCTGCCGGTTTCCTGCCGGTGGTCCCGCCGACGAAGGTGCTGGTCGACCGCCCTGTCCGGGTCCCTCAGGACGCGTCGAGGGCCTCGGGGCGGGCGCCCCGGTGCGTCGACTAGCGTCGAGACATGAACAGCGCCGTCTCCCCCACCCTCGCCGAAGCCCTCGCCGCCGGGACCGTCGTCCTCGACGGGGGGCTGTCCAATCAGCTGGAGTCGGCCGGGTACGACCTGAGCGACGAGCTGTGGTCGGCGCGGCTGCTGGACGAGCGGCCCGAGGCGGTCGTCCAGGCCCACCTCGCCTACTTCGAGGCGGGGGCCGACGTGGCGATCACCGCGAGCTACCAGGCCACGTTCGAGGGGTTCGCGAAACGGGGGACCGGCCGGGAGCGGGCGGCCGAACTCATCTCCTCGAGCGTGGAGCTGGCACGCGAGGCGGCCCGGAGGGCGCGGGCGCGGGGCGTGCTCCGGCCCCTCTGGACGGCCGCGTCGGCGGGCCCGTACGGGGCGATGCTCGCCGACGGCTCCGAGTACCGGGGACGCTACGGGCTCACCGTCGGGGAGCTGGAGCGGTTCCACCGGCCCCGGCTGGAGGTGCTGGCCGCCGCCGGGCCCGACGTGCTGGCGCTGGAGACGGTCCCGGACACGGACGAGGCACGGGCGCTGCTGCGGGCGGTGCGCGGGCTGGGGGTGCCGGCCTGGCTGTCGTACACCGTCGCCGGGGACCGCACCCGCGCGGGGCAGCCGCTGGAGGAGGCGTTCGCCCTGGCCGCCGACGCGGACGAGGTGATCGCGGTCGGGGTGAACTGCTGCGCGCCCGGCGACGCGGCCGCCGCGGTGCGAACGGCCGCCCGGGTCACCGGCAAGCCGGTCGTGGTCTACCCCAACAGCGGCGAGGCCTGGGACGCCGGGTCCCGCACCTGGGCCGGCCCCTTTGTCTTCGTCCCCGAGCAGGTCCGGCAGTGGCGTGCCGCGGGGGCCCGGCTGATCGGCGGCTGCTGTCGCGTGGGCCCGGGGACGATCACACGGATCGCCCGGGAACTGGCGGCGGTCTAGGGAGTGTCCGGGCGCGTGCGGACGCTCCGGGTGGCAGTGCCCGTCATCGTCCGCGCACCCCGCTCAGCCGCCGCAGCCGCCGTACCGTCGCGCGGAGCTCCGCCGCGCGGGAGCCGTCGGGCGCGGGCGGCGACTGGCCGGGGGCGGCACCGGCCGTCCAGAGGGCGAGTTCGGCGTCACGCGGGCCGTGGACGGTGTGCGGAGGGCCGTCGCCGAAGACACGGACCGGATGGGTGCCGTCCCAGGGCTGCCAGCCGGGGTCGCCGTCGGTGACGAAACGGACCCAGGCGGCGTGCAGGACGTCGGCGAGTTCCTGCGGGGCGCCCTCGCCGGCGAGCCGGCGGGACTCCGGGGTGTCGCCGGTGTCGAAGACGAAGCCCAGCTCCAGTCCGTGACAGGCACCGAGACCGGGCAGCCGCGAGGGCCAGGCGAACTCGTAGACGTACGACGAACCCGGGCGGGCGTCGGCCAGCCGGTGCAGCGGACGGCGCAGCAGATGGTCGGTGACCATCTGGCCGACGATCTCCGCGGTGCCCGCCCCGGGGTGCAGGGCGCGGTAGCCGCGGACCACCTCGTGCCCGCAGCGGCAGCGGGCCATGGCGCCGGCCAGTGCGACCGGGCCGAGCCGGTCGACGTGCTCCATCAGGCCGCCGGGGACCAGCCACAGCCGGTACTCGTCGCGGGTCCAGCCCATGAGGAGGCCGGCGTCGCGCGCCGCGTCCCCTTCCACCAGCGCCTGGAGCGGGTCGCGGGGCACGAGGTCGCCGTCGACGACGATGCCGAAGGCGGGCCCGCCCAGCACCGGGCCGCCGAACCGGCCGGCCTCGGCCTGGGTGCGCAGCAGCAGCTCCCGGTCGACGGCGGCGAACGCCTCGGCGGTGGCGGGCACCTTCAGCCGGGCCGCCATGCGCCGCACCATCCGCCGCACCTTGTCGCGGTCGAGCGCCTCCGGCGGCCCGCTCTGCAGGACGGCCCGCCGGAACAGGCCCCGGGCCCGGGGGGAGGCGATCAGGGCGCCGACGCTGATGGCCCCGGCCGACTGGCCGGCCAGGGTGATCCGTCCGGGGTCGCCGCCGAAGGCCTCGATCGACTCGTGGACCCAGTGCAGGGCGGCCAGCTGGTCGCGCAGGCCGAGGTTGGCGGGGGCGTCCGGGAACAGTCCGTAGCCCTCCACGCCCAGCCGGTAGTTGACGGAGACGAGGACGACCCCGTCGCGGGCGAAGCCGCGTCCGTCGTACACCGGGACGGCCGAGGAGCCGCGGGTCAGCGCGCCGCCGTGCAGCCACACCAGGACGGGGAGCCGGGCGCCCGGGTCCGGCTCGGGCGTCCACACATTGAGGTTGAGGCAGTCGTCGCCGGGGACGACCGGGTCGGACAGGTACCGCGCGAAGATCTCCGAGTACGGCGGCTTCGGCGCGGTCGGGCCGAAGGAGCCCGCGTCGCGCACGCCGTCCCAGGGGGCGGGCGGCACCGGTGGCCGGAACCGCCGGGGGCCGAAGGGGGGTGCGGCGTACGGGATGCCGCGGAACACGGCCACCCCGTGCTCGCGTCTGCCGCGCACCGCTCCGCAGGGGGTCGTGACCACGGGGTCCGTCCGGTCTGCCGTCATGTGCCCACCAGTCCTTCGCCGTGTCCTCGGCCGATGCCGCGGGAGCACTCCGCCGTCGGGAGCACTCCATGGTCTCGTGACATTCCGGTCCGTGGTACTCCGGCGCGCGTCCCGGCCTTCCCCCGGACGTCCTGCGGACTTCTTCCGGACGTCCTCGGGGCGTGCCCGGACGCGCCCGGACCCGCGCGGTCCCCCTCGGGTGTCCGTTTTCTTCAAGACCGGTGGTCACGGCCGCGCCTACCGTGCTCCCCATGACATCACCGAGTTCACCGACTTCACCCGCTCCCCGGTTCGCCGTGATCGGGCTGGTCGTCTCCGACCCGGCCGCCTCCCTCGCCTTCTACCGCCGGCTCGGGCTCGTCTTCCCCGAGGGCGCCGAGGAGCAGCCGCACGTCGAGGCCGAGCTGCCCGGCGGGCTGATCCTCGCCCTGGACACCGAGGAGACCGTCCGGTCCTACCACCCCGAGTGGCGGCCTCCGGCCGGGGGCGGCCGGGTCTCGCTCGCGTTCCGCTGCGCGACACCCGCCGAGGTCGACGCCGTGTACGAGGACCTGGTCGGCGCCGGGCACCACGGGGAGCTCAAGCCGTGGGACGCCTTCTGGGGGCAGCGGTACGCCGTCGTGCACGACCCGGACGGCAACGGCGTCGACCTGTTCGCGCCGCTACCCGCGGGCGAGTAGGTCGCTCAGCGGCATCCCGGCCAGCGCCCTCACCTCGCGGGACATGTGCGCCTGGTCGGCGAACCCGGCCCGGGCGGCCGTCTCGGCGAACGGCACACCGCGGCGGGCCAGCCCGAGGGCCCGCCGCAGCCGCAGGATGCGGGCCAGCGTCTTGGGCCCGTAGCCGAAGGCGGTCAGGCAGCGGCGGTGCAGCCGGCGGGCGCCGATGCCGAGCGCGTCGGCGGTCGCGGCGACCGAGAGGCCGGACTCGAGGGCGGTGACGACCCGGGCCGGCAGAGGGTCGGGCGGCCCGGTCCCGGCCGCCCGCTCCAGGGCCACCGCCTCCAGCGCGGCGGCCGGGTCGTCCGCCGCCCCGAGCCGGTCGCGCAGCCGCCGGACCGTCGCGGCCGGCCACAGGTCGGCGAGGTCGACCCGCTGGTCGCGCAGTTCGTGTGCGGGCACCCCCAGATAGGCGGGTGCCGTGCCGGGAAAGAAACGCACCCCGGCCCAGAGCGCGGGCGGCCCGGGAGGGACGTGCGCGCGTGTGTCCGCGCCGGCGACGAGCAGCCGGCCCTCGCTCCACAGCAGGTCCATGCAGCCGTCGGGCAGCACGGGGCGTGCCCCGGAGGGGTCCGGGATGCTGCGCCACACGACCGCGCCGGGCAGGCGGGAGGGGCGTTCCTGGTACACGCGGACAGGCTACCCGCGCCCCGCCGGGCCCCTACCGCGCCGCTTCCGCGCCCCTTCCATGGCCCCTTCCGCACCGCTTCCGTGCCGTTCGCCGCCGCTCCCCCGCCGCTTTCCGCGTCGCTTCCGCGTCACTTCTGCGTCGACGAACCGTTCTGGTCGTTCTTGTGCGGGCCGCGCACACGTGCGCTCCTCACATGCGCCCGCAGCCGTGCCGTCACGTCCTCCGGGGGCAGGAAGCGCGACCAGCGCTCGGGGAACTCCGACGGCATGTCGGGGTCGTCCGGGTCGTCGGGGGAGCCCTTGCGGAGCGCGGCGGCGCGGGCCACGTACTCGGCGATCTGCGCCTGGCGCACCCGCTCGTTGGCGGCGCGGGCCGCGGCCGTGGCGGCGGTCGGCCAGACATGGTCGATGGCGGCGTTGACCGCGGCCCCGACGAGCACGGCGAACGCGGACACGCCGATCCACAGCAGCACGGCGACCGGCGCGGCCAGGGAGCCGTAGATGGTCGGGCCCTCGACGGTGTTGGTGAGGTAGATCCGCAGCAGGAAGCTGCCCACCACCCACATGGCCAGGGCGACCAGGGCACCGGGCACGTCCTCGATCCACGGGGAGCGCACCGGCACGGACACGTGGTACAGCGTGGTCAGGAAGACGATGGACAGCACGATGACGACGGGCCAGTACAGGATCTGGACGAGCGTCGTCGACCAGGGCAGGATCCGCACCACCGCGTCCGGTCCCGCCACCATCAGCGGCAGCGCGACCGAGCCGATCAGCAGGGCCACGATGAACAGCCCGAAGGCCAGCAGCCGGGTCTTGACGATGCCGCGTACGCCGTCGAGGCCGTACATGACGGTGATGGTGTCGATGAAGACGTTCACCGCGCGCGAGCCGGACCACACGGCGAGCACGAAGCCGAGGGAGATCACATCGGGTCTGCCGCCCTTGGTCACGTCCCGCAGGATCGGCTCCGCGATGTCCCGCACCCCCTGGTCGGACAGGACCGTGCGGGAGGCGTCGAGGATGTTGCGCTGCACGCCGGCGATGGTGTCGGCGCCGGTCCAGGCGTCGACGTAGCCGAGCAGTCCGATCAGGCTGAGCAGCAGCGGCGGCACCGACAGCAGGGAGAAGAACGCCGCCTCGGCCGCGAGGCCCAGGATCCGGTACTCCATGCACGAATTGACGGTGTCCTTGAGCAGCAGCCAGGCCATCCTCCGTTTGGATACGTTCCGGTAGAGGGCTCGGGCCCGGTGGAGGCGGCCGGACGGCCTGTCGGGGGACTCACTGGCGGACTGCACGTCCTAAAGGTATCCCCGCCGAGGTCCGTCCCACTCGTCGGCCGGGGCGTTCACCAGGCAGGACGCACCACCGGTACCCGGTCGGCCGGGTCCGGTACGGCCGTGTGGTGGCCTGCGGCGCGCCCCGGGTAGGTTGCGTGCCATGGCAGCCCGCACCCATACCGTGACCAACCAGGTGCCCCCGCTGACCGGCTACGACGTCTTCGCCACCGACCGTGCCCTGGTCGAGGCGGTCGAGCGGTACGTCGAGGCCGGACTGCTCGAGGAGGTGCGCGAGGAGCTGTCGTCGCTCGGGCGGTCCGCGGGCTCGGCCCAGGTGCAGGAGTGGGCCGCGCAGGCCGACGGCCATCCGCCGCGGCTGCGCACGCACGACCGCTGGGGCCACCGCGTCGACGAGGTCGAGTTCCACCCGGCCTGGCACCGGCTGCTCGGCAAGGGCGTCTCGGCCGGGCTGACCGCGGCCTGGAACCGTCCGGCGGGTCATGTGCGGCGCGCGGCCGGGTTCCTGGTGTGGACGCAGGCCGAGGCCGGCACCTGCTGTCCGCTGTCGATGACCCATGCGGCCGTGCCCGCGCTGCGCGCCGACCCCGGGCTGGCGGCCGAGTGGGAGCCGCTGCTGACGTCCGCGGTCTACGACCGCGGACTGCGGCCCGCCCGTCTGAAGGCCGGAGTGCTGTTCGGGATGGGCATGACCGAGAAGCAGGGCGGCAGCGACGTCCGGGCGAACACCACCTCGGCACGGCCGCTCGCCGAGGACGGCGCCTACGAGCTGACGGGGCACAAGTGGTTCTGCTCGGCGCCGATGTCGGACGGGTTCCTGGTGCTGGCGCAGGCCCCGGAAGGGCTCACCTGCTTCCTGGTGCCGCGGGTGCTGCCGGACGGCACCCGGAACGTGTTCCTGATCCAGCGGCTGAAGGACAAGCTGGGCAACCGGTCGAACGCCTCCGCCGAGGTGGAGTTCGACGGGACCTGGGCGCGCCGGGTCGGCGAGGAGGGGCGCGGGGTGCGCACCATCATCGAGATGGTGGCGGCGACCCGGCTGGACTGCGTGCTCGGTTCGGCGGGGCTGATGCGGCAGGCGGTGGCGCAGGCGGTGCACCACTGCACCCACCGTTCGGCCTTCGGCGGGCCGCTCGTCGACAAGCCGCTGATGCGCAATGTGCTGGCCGACCTCGCGCTGGAGTCGGAGGCGGCGACGGCTCTGGCGCTGCGGCTCGCCGCCGCCTGCGACGACGGCGGCGAGCAGGAGCGGGCCTTTCTGCGTCTGGCGCTGCCGGCCGCCAAGTACTGGGTGACCAAGCGGTGTGCGCCGGTCGTGGTGGAGGCCGCCGAGTGCCTGGGCGGCAACGGGTACGTGGAGGAGTCCGGGCTGCCCCGTCTGGTGCGGGAGTCGCCGCTCAACTCCATCTGGGAGGGCGCGGGGAACGTCCAGGCGCTGGACGTGCTGCGTGCGCTGCGGCGGGAGCAGGGGGCGCTCGACGCGTATCTGCGGGAGGTGGGCCGGGCGCGCGGCGCCGACCACCGGCTGGACGCGGCGATCAGGGATCTGCTGACCGAGCTGGCCGATCTGGAGGGGGTGGAGGCCCGGGCCCGGAGGCTGGCCGAGCGGCTGGCGCTGGTGCTCCAGGGGGCGTTGCTGGTGCGGCACGCGCCGCCGGAGGTCGCCGACGCGTTCTGCGCCTCGCGGCTGGGCCGCGAGTGGGGTGCGGCCTTCGGCACGCTGCCGCACACGCTGAACCTGGCGGCGGTGGTGGACCGGGCGCGCCCGGCGCACTGAGGGGCGCACAGGCGGCGGACACAGCGCGGGGGTGGTGCTGCGCCGACACGGCACCACCCCCGCTGTACCGGCCTTGCGCGGGCCGGGGGCGTCGCATGGGGCGACGTGTCACGAGTCTCGACCGGCGCACGCTCGTTCACCAGGGTTGCAAGGGGTTGCATTCCCGCCGTCCTTCGTGCCGGACTGCGCCCTTCCGCGTTCTCCGGACGGCACCATGAATCGGGCGTGCCCCCTTTTTCCCGGAAGGACACCAGTGGCGAAAACGCCGAAGAACACGACGCAGATCGCCGCCGTCGACACGGCGCGGGCGGCGCGGACGCTGAGCGAGACGCGCTCCGCGACGCTCGCCGGACGGCGTGCGCGGGTGGCACCGCGCCCGGTGATCGGGCAGTCCTGGGAGCGGTTGCTGCGCCGCGGTCTCGACCCCGACCGGGGAGCCTGGGTCCGTCCGCTGTCCCCCGAGGAGGTGGCACGGCGGCGGGAGACGTCCCCGCTGCGGCATGTGCTGCCGGTGCTGCGCGAGGGGCTGCTGCCGGCCTCGGGCGCCGTCCGTCACATCATGGCGGTCGCCGACGAGGACGGCCGGGTGCTGTGGCGCGAGGGCAGCCCGTCGGTGCTGCGCAAGGCCGACCGGCTCGGTTTCGCGCCCGGCGCCGACTGGCGGGAGGAGGTCGTCGGCACCAACGGGGTGGGCACCGCCGCGGTGGTGCGCCGGCCCGTCCAGGTCTTCGCCTCGGAGCACTTCGTGCGCTCGCACACCTCGTGGACCTGTGCGGGCGCCCCCCTCGTCGATCCCCGCAACGGCCGGCTGCTCGGTGTGGTGGACGTCAGCGGACCGCTGGAGACCATGCACCCGGCCACGACGGCCTGGGTCGGCGCGGTGGCCAAACTGGCCGAGGCGCGGCTGCGGGAGCTGCACCAGGCCTCGCTGGAGCGGCTGCGGGCGGTGGGCGCCCCGGTGCTGGCCCGGCTGGGCGGCCGGGCGGCGGTGGTGGACGGGGACGGCTGGACGGCGGCGGTGACCCGGATGCCGTACACCGAGCGGATCGCGCTGCCCAAGTCCCCCACGCCGGGCCGCCGGTGGCTGCCGTCGATCGGTCTGTGCTCCCTGGAGCCGCTGGCGGACGGCTGGTTGGTGCGGGCGGGCGAGGAACCGGTCCCGCAGGACGGCGTCCGGATCGTGCTGGACCTGACCCGGCCGCACCGCTGGTCGGTGACCGTCCTCGGCGGCGCGGGCTCCTGGAGCCAGGAACTGAGCCCCCGGCACGCCGAACTGCTCTATCTGCTCGCCGAGCACCGCGCCGGGCGCAGCGCGGCGGAACTGGCCGAGGACCTCTACGGCGATCCGGCCCGCACCGTGACCGTCCGGGCGGAGATGTCCCGGGTGCGGCGGTATCTGGGTGCGTTCCTGGAGCACCGCCCCTACCGCTTCCGTGAGGACGTCGAGGTCGAGGTGCTGCTCCCGGACGACCCGGCCGCCCTGCTGCCGCACTCGGCGGCACCGTCGGTACGGCTCGGACGGGCGCCCTCGCACGGCGTGTGAGGCACGGCGGGGCGACCCGAACGTTCTTCGCCAGGCGGCCCGGGCGGTCCCCGGGGATCCCCGAGCGGTCCCGAAGGCGGCAGAGGTGGTCCCGGGGTGGCATCTTCCGTGCATTTGCCGGGTCTTCGTCCTCCCGCGGCCCGGACTGCCGTAGCATCGCCTGTGGTCGCCCCGTCTGCTTCTCGGCCAAAGCTCGAGCCGGCCGGAGCAGTTGGGCCCGCCGCACAGAGGACCCAGGGGGCGCCCGGAGGCGGACCGAGCCCTGAAAAGGGAGCTGTATGAAGCAGCGCGGCAGACATCGCAGGCGCAGACGGGGCAGGGTGCTGCGTGCGGCCCTGGCCGGGACCGGCCTCGCGCTGACCGCGGCGGCCACCCTGATCAGCACCTCGCAGGCCACGATCGCCGTCGATCCCGGCGCCCTGAAACCGCTCACCTCCGCCACCGAACTCGACCGGCTGCGGCTGACCGAACAGCCCGTGCCGCAGCGCTCCCTGGACCGGCTCGCCACGGCGATGGGCCGGCCGGTCGGCGTCGCCACGGTGCTGGAGAGCACCGACCGCAGACTGCGCACCGAGGACCAGTGCAGCGCCGAGGAGAAGAAGGCGCTGCCGATCGAACCGGCGGCCACCCGCGCGTACTGCTGGGACCCCGCCGACACCGCCGCCCACCGCTGGCGGCCGAGGTCGGTGACCACCTCCGGGGACGCCGACGACGACGGCCGCTGGGGCGCCCACCGGGTGATCCTCTCCGGCTGGTCGTACGACGGCGGCGACGGCCGCGGCCTGGCCCGGGTGGCGTTCGTCAACGCCGACGACCCGGACAACCTCACCTACACCTGGGCGCTGCTCGTCGTCCCGGTCGACGGCGGGCGGGACTACCGGGCGCTGGTCTCGCAGGTGTCGGGCATGGTCTGGTACCGGAACAAGCTGCTGGTCACCACCTCCGGCGCCGAGCGCGACGCGCTGTACGTCTACGACCTGCACCGCATCCAGCGGGCCACGGTCGGCAGCAGGGCGGTGGGCCGTGTGCCCGGCGGCTGGTCCGCGCACGGCTACCGGTGGGTGCTGCCCGCGGTCGCCTCCTACCGCCCGGCCGACGGCGACTGCGTCGAGACGGCCGGACCGGGCGGGAAGGAGCGCTCCGCACTGCCCTGCCCCAACGGCCTCTCCCTGGACCGCAGCTCCGCACCGGAGAGCCTGGTCGCCAGCCGGGCGGCCCCCGGGGACGGCGACAGCCGCACACTGCTGTGGCGCTACTCCCTCAGCCGGGACTCCGCCCGTCCCGGTCTGCTGGCCACCGACTCCTCCGGGACGGCGGTCACGAGCGAGGCGTACGAGTCGAGGGCGAGCGGCGTCCGGGGCGTGCTGTCCCACCGGACGCACCCCTTCTCGCCCCCCGACTGGTACCTGGGCCGCCCCGCGGACGAGGGCACCCGCGGCACCCTGCTGCGGCAGGACCGCCGGGGCGCGAAGACGATCGCGTGCGGCCCCGAGGGCACCCACCACTGCTGGGGCGACGGCACCGGTTCCCTGTCCTACTGGCAGGAGACCGGCGAGATCTGGTCCCTGTCGGGCCGCATGCTGTTCGCGCTGCCGCTGTCCTCGGTCGACCGGGAGATGCGCTAGGTGTTCTGTCCACG
>NZ_MUME01000172.1 GCF_002155915.1 Streptomyces thermovulgaris
GGCTGCTCCGGCGGCCGTCGCCGCCGGGCCGGCCGCCGGAGCAGCCGGAGCCGTCGCGGCGCCCCAGGCAGCGGCGCTCTGCGGAACCGGCTCGCGCACCGGGGAGACGGTGGAGTACTCGGGACCGACCACGGGCGGTGCGGGACGCCGGGGCGGCACGGCCGCGGGGCCGCGGTCGGCCAGGGAGCGGACCGGGCTCGCGGAGGGGTCCGGGATCGGCGGCCCGAGGTGCAGCGGACGGCGCGGGGCCGCCGGCGCGGCGGGCGCGGCCGGTGCGGCGGGCGCAGAAGGCACGGTGTGCGCAGAAGGCGCGGTGTGCGCCGTGGGAGCGGCGGGTTCCGCGGGTTCGGGGTGCCGTACGCCCGTGAGGTCGACCGAGCCGGTGTCACGGCCGGAGATCTCGTGCGGTCCCGGCTCGTGGACGGCCTCGACGACGGGCTCCGGGGCGGGCGGGGGCACCTCGTTGCCCCATGCACCCTGGGAGCCGGGCAGCAGCAGATCCTCGTCCTCGGCGGGCGCCTCGGAGAGGTAGGCGTACGCACCGTGCGCGGCGACGCCCGGCTGTTCCACCATGCCTGCGCTCTCCGGCAGCCCCTCGCCCGGGACCTGGCCGGTGTCGGTCATGCGTACCCCTCGCCCATCGGTTTCGTGCTCCTACGACCAGTTCACCCGGAACGGCGCGCCGACCGCCCCGCAGTGAAGAACGAGCATCCGCGCCCTGCGGCACGAACCGCTCGTCCGGAAAAGGCGACAAAGCCATTGAGTGGCATTCTCGCGGTCCTTCGGCCGCCGCGGCAGCGCGATCCGCGACAGCCCCTTGTGGACTGCGCCACGTTGCGCGCCCTCCCCGTTCTGCCGTACCGCACCCACCCCACATCGGGTGAGCTTTCCGGACATTGACGAACGATTGTCCGGATCGCCCGGTGCGGTGCGACAACCGGCTAGCCTACCGCGCGCAGTACGACAACCTGCTCACGGGGCACGTTCGGGCAGCACACCGCTGAGCAGGAACACCACGCTGCGCTCCTTCTCCGTCCACGCGCGCGTGTCGAGCGCCAGGGACTGCAGCAGGGCGCACTCGACCCGGTAGCCGTGCTCGCCGAGGTCGCGGCCGATGAGTTCGGCCGCGTCCCGGGTCGCGGCGTGGGTGACGATCCGCTGCGGGCGCCGGTCGGCGACCGCGGAGACCACGGCGGCTCCCCCGCCGCCGACGCGGACGACGTCCGGTTCGGGCAGGTTCTCCAGAATGTGCGGGGCGCTGCCCTGCACCACCTGTGGCCGGACGCCGAAACGGCGTGCGGCCGACTCGGTGCGGGCGCAGGCCCCGGGGTCGCGGTCGACGGCGATGACGGCGGCGCCGGCGCGCGCGGCCTCGGTGGCGAAGGCGCCGCTGCCGCAGCCGATGTCCCACACCAGGTCGCCGATGCGCGGCCCGAGGCGGGCCAGTTGGGCGGCCCGGAGCAGATCCGTTTCTCCTTCGCCGAGTCCCCCGCCGTAGGCCTCGGCCGGCTGGATCCAGCCGCGTGGTCCGGCGCCCGGGTCGCGTCCGGCGATCCAGCCGCTGTTCTCGGCGTTGCCCCCGCCTCCGATGACGATGACCACATTGGGGTCGCGCCAGGTGTGGTCGGCGGCCTTGTCGGAGGTGACGATGCTGACCTGTTCGCGCTCGGTGCCGAGTTCCTCGCAGACGACGAAGGTGCGGGGAACGCCCTCCAGGAGCAGGCCCAGTTCGGCGGGTCCGGCGCCGGGGGCCGTGAGCACGGCGACCTTGCCGTGGGCGCGGCACACGTTCACCGCGCGCCGCAGGGTGCGCTTGTGCGCGACGACCACCTGGGCGTCGTCCCAGGGCATCCCGGCGCGGGCGAAGGCGGCGGCCACGGAGGACACGGCGGGCACGACCTCGACCTCCAGGCCGAACTCGGGGGCCCGCAGGGTCCGTACGACCCCGAAGAACCCCGGGTCGCCGTCGGCGAGCACCACGGCGGTCCCGCGGTGGGCGGCGATCCGGCGGGCGGCGAGGGCGACACTGCCGAGGCGGATGCGCTCGGCGGTGGGCGGCACCTCGGGCAGCGCCAGATGGTGGGCTGCTCCCGCCACGAGGGTGGCGGCGCTCAGCGCACTGCGCGCCGCGTCGGTCAGCGGCGAACCGTCCCAGCCGATCACCGTGACCCGGTCGGCCATCGTTGTCAGTCTCCAGGAATGCGCAGGTCATGAGGGTCAAATGCCCGGGTGCGGGCCTCGTGAGAGTACCCGGTGCGGTGGTACGGCGCGCGCCAGGGCGCGGGGCCGCCCTCCCGGCGTGTCAGTTCCAGTGGGGGAACGACGTGAAAGTGCCGGTGAAATCGCCGGTGTCGGCGAGTTGTTCGCCCGCGCCCTCCAGGTCCTCCGGCAGCAGGCTCCACACGATGTAGTCGGTCCGTGTGTCGGTCCAGGTGCCGTCCTCGGCGCGGACATGCGCTATGCAGGCGCTGCGCAGCACGCCCTCGCTGATGCAGCCGATCTTCTGCGCCACCCGCTGGGAGGCGGTGTTGCCGGCGGCCGTGCGCAGCTCGATGCGTTCGAACTTCTGGTCGCGAAAGAGCCATTGAGCGGTGGCCAGCGCGGCCTCGGCGGCGTAGCCCTCGCCACGGGCCCAGGGGGCGACGATGTACGACAGCTCGGTGGACCGCACGTACCAGTCGGTCTTGGCCAGCCGGATGACGCCGACCAGCCGCTGCGTGATGAACTCGGTGATGGCGAGGTCCAGTCCGCGGCCGGCGGTGCGCTCGGCGGGGGCCTGCTCGGTGATCCAGGCGCGGGCACCGTCCTCGGTGAACGGCTGGGGGATGTCGGTCCAGGCCGCGACCTGCTCGTCGTTCATCATCTCGGCCAGGGCGGACACGTCGTCCTCCTCCAGGGGACGCAGCACCAACCGCTCCGTGCTGATGGAGATGTTGGGGAAGGTGCTAGTCATGCGCCGCTCCGTAACCTTCGGGAAAACCGTCAGGGCCTGCTGAACTGCCCAGCATGCAGCATGAAAGCACCGAACCGCACCACGGGGTCCACCCCCGGTGAGGGAGCGGACCCCGTCCGTGGCCGTGCGGGGCGGGTGCCGTGCGGAGGGACGTACGGATCAGAACGCCGGGATGACCGCGCCGTCGTACTTGTCCTCGATGAACTTCTTCACCTCGGGCGAGGTGAGCAGCTCGGTCAGCTTCTCCACGCGCGGGTCGTTCTCGTTGCCCTTCTTCACGGCGAGGAAGTTGGCGTACGGGTTGTCCTCGGCGGACTCGGCGGCGAGCGCGTCCTTGGCCGGGCTGAGCTTGGCCTCCAGCGCGTAGTTGCCGTTGATCACCGCCGCGTCGACGTCGCCGAGGGAGCGCGGCAGCTGGGCCGCCTCCAGCTCCTTGAAGGTGAGGTTCTTGGGGTTGGAGGTGATGTCCTTGGGGGTCGCCTCGTATCCGACGCCCTTCTTCAGCTCGATGACGCCCTTGGCCTCGAGCAGCTTCAGGGCACGGGCCTCGTTGGTGGTGTCGTTGGGCAGCGCGACGGTGGCGCCCTTCTTCAGGTCGGACAGCTGCTTGAGGCTCTTGGAGTAGACGCCGAGCGGCTCCAGGTGCACGGTGCCGCCCGGGACCGGGACGACATCGGTGCCGTTCTTCTTGTTGAAGTCGTCGAGGTACGGCTTGTGCTGGAAGTAGTTGGCGTCGACCTGCCCCTGCTGGACGGCCGTGTTCGGGGTGACGTAGTCGGTGAACTCCTTGACCTCCAGCTTCAGACCGGCCTTCTCCGCCAGGTTGTCCTTGACGTAGGCGAGGATCTCGCCGTGCGGAGTGGGGGTGGCGGCGACCGTCAGCGGGGCGTTCGCGTCGGTCTTGGAGGAGCCGGAGTCCGAGCCGGAGCCGCAGGCGGTGAGCCCGAGGGTGAGGGCTCCGGCGGCCAGGACAGCAGCGG
The DNA here is from genome assembly GCF_002155915.1 of Streptomyces thermovulgaris. Classification (GTDB taxonomy): domain Bacteria; phylum Actinomycetota; class Actinomycetes; order Streptomycetales; family Streptomycetaceae; genus Streptomyces; species Streptomyces thermovulgaris. The sequence continues at coordinate 3,934 of NZ_MUME01000172.1, forward strand.
TGATCTTGACGGTGTTACGCACGAAAAGTGCCTTTCCTCGGTGGTACGACCCCGTCGGGAAGGAACGGGGCGGGTCAGAAAGTCCGTGGAGGGCCTCAGGCGGCCTTGCTCACGTCGCTCACGTCGGCGGCCTCGGGCTCCTTCGTCCTCGGCAGCCGCAGCCTCGGCCCGGGTCCGGAGCGGCCGGCGCGGCGGTGCAGGGCGCGGGCGGCGGCGTCACCGGCGAACTGGATGGCCGAGATGACCACGGCGAGAATCCCCACGGTGATCCACATCAGCTGGGTGTCGAAGCGCTGGTAGCCGTAGCGGACGGCGATGTCGCCGAGGCCGCCGGCGCCGACGGTGCCCGCCATCGCGGTGTAGCCGATGAGGGCGACGATCGTGGTGGTGGTCGAGGAGATCAGCGAGGGCAGGGCCTCGGGCACGAGGACCTTGCGTACGACGGTCCAGGTGTTGCCGCCCATGGCCTGGACGGCCTCGACCAGCCCGCCGTCCACCTCACGGACGGCCGTCTCGACGAGCCGGGCGAAGAAGGGGATGGCGCCGATGGCCAGCGGCACGATGGCGGCCTCGCGGCCGATCGTGGTGCCGGTGACCCAGCGGGTGAAGCCCATCAGGGCGACCATCAGGATGATGAACGGCATCGAGCGGGTGATGTTCACGAGCTGCCCGATCACCTTGTTGGCGACCACGTTCTGCAGCAGCCCGCCCCGGTCGGTGAGCACCAGCAGGATGCCGAGGGGAAGGCCGCCGACGACGGCGATGAGCGTGGACCAGCCGACCATGTAGAGGGTGTCCCAGCAGGCCTGGGACAGCAGCGGCCACATCTCCGAGAACTCGGCCCCGTTCACTTGGCACCTTCCTTCACCAGCGCGGGCCGGTCCGCGGTCCGGCCGACGACGTCGATCTGCAGGCCCCTCTCGCGCAGGAAGCCGATGGGCACCACGTTGTCCTCGTAGCGGCCGGGCAGTTCGATGCGCATCCGGCCGATCTGGAGGCCGCCGACGGTGTCGATGGCGGCGCCGAGGATCGAGATGTCGATGTTGTAGGTGCGGGCCAGCTGGGAGACGACGGGCTGGGTGGCGCTCTCGCCCCGGAAGGTGATGTCGAGGACGGTCCGGTCCTCGCCGGTGGCGTCCCCGCTCACCGGGAAGAGCGCGGCGGCCAGCGCCGAGCCCGGGGTGGCGAGCAGTTCGCCGACCGTGCCGGACTCGACGATGCGGCCCTTCTCCATGAGGGCGGCGGAGTCGCAGATGGACTTCACCACGTCCATCTCGTGCGTGATGAGCAGGATGGTCAGGCCGAGCTGCCGGTTCAGGTCGCGCAGCAGCTGGAGGATGGAGCGGGTGGTCTCCGGGTCGAGGGCGCTGGTGGCCTCGTCGGACAGCAGGACCTTGGGGTCGCCGGCCAGGGCGCGGGCGATGCCGACGCGCTGCTTCTGGCCGCCGGAGAGCTGGGCGGGGTAGGCCTTGGCCTTGTCGGCGAGGCCGACGAGATCGAGCAGCTCGAGCGCCTTGCGGGACCGTTCCTTCCCGGATGTGCCGAGGATCTCCAGGGGCAGTTCGACGTTGTCCTGCACGGTGCGCGAGGACAGCAGGTTGAAGTGCTGGAAGACCATGCCGATCCGGCTGCGCGCCCGCCGCAGTTCCCTGCTCGCCCGCGGGCCGCGCCCGGCGAGGGCGGTGAGGTCCTGTCCATCGACGACGACCGTGCCGGAGGTGGGGCGCTCCAGCAGGTTGATGCAACGGATCAGCGAGGACTTGCCGGCGCCGGACTGGCCGATGACGCCGTACACCTCGCCTTCGCGAACGTGCAGGTCGACGCCGTCGAGCGCGGTGATCTCGCGACCGCGCGAACTGTAGACCTTGGTGAGGCCCGATGTGGTGATCACGTGGGTTTCCGTCACTGTCGAGTGCGCGGCGCGTCCTGGGCGCCGGGCACGGCATTCATGGTCGGGTACCGCCGGAACGCAGCACGGTTCCCGCCAGGGTGGTGGCAGCAGGAGAAACGTGTGCGCGGGGGTGTGGCTCAGCCATGGGCGCCGGACGGGGCGCGGGCGTGAGCGGGCGCTCGCTTCGGGGCGCGAGGCTCAGCTGGTGCAGGGGCCCTCTAGCGGGTGCACATTCGACACGCAGCACACAGACAACGAGCACCGGGCGGCACGGTCGCCTCGGTCACCGGGATGCGGTCGCTCGTCGTGGTCATGCGATCAGTAAACCAGACCCGCGACGGGGGCCAACCCCTCCCGTCCACATGCTGGACATACATGGACACCCCGCCCGCACCGCACGGACCCCGGCATCCGCGCCGGCGGTCCGTACTGGCAAGGCCGTCACGGCCGTTGGGGGATTCCACCGGGGCACGCGGCGCACGCGACTGTGGCCAACGCCACGGCGGCAAACCCGCGGACGGCCCCGGCCACAACCGCCGGGCCGGGCCGGACGCGGCGTCACGGCGGCCCCGTATTAAGGTCGCAGCATGTTTGACGTCCTGATGCTGGTGACCGGCGTCGCCGCGCTGCTGCTCGCCGCCTGGTGCGGCTGGGCGGCCTACCGCGACCAGCCCACGAAGGACTGGCACTTCATCGGGATGGCCGTGGTCTCGGTGCTGGCCCTTGTCCAGCTGGTGGCCGGGATCGTGGCACTGGCGCGGGGCGCGAGGCCGGACCAGGGGACAACGATCTTCGTGGCGTATCTGCTGGGCGCCTTCGCGTGCATTCCGGCGACCGGGTTCATGTCGCTGGCCGAGCGCACGCGCTGGGGCTCGGTGACGGTCGCGGCGGGCGGTGTCGTTCTCGCCGTACTGGAGGTGCGGCTCTATGACATCTGGGGAGGCTGAGGTGACCGCCGTGGAGGAGAAACCTGCCAGGGCCCGCCTCATCAACGGCCCGGGCCTGCTGCTGGTCTGGCTGTACGGCGTGATGGTCGTCGGCGCGGTGTCGCGCTCGGCCTACCAGATCGCGACCGAGTTCGACCGTGCGCCGCTCGCCTACTCGCTCTCGGCCGTCGCCGGCGTGGTGTACGGCTTCATCACGTACTCGCTGGTGCGCGGCGGGGAGACGGCCCGCAGACTGGCCCTGGTGTGCTGTGCGGCGGAGCTCGCGGGGGTGCTGGGGGTCGGGACCTGGACGGTCGTCGACCCGTCCGCGTTCCCCGAAGCGACCGTGTGGTCGCAGTACGGCATGGGCTATCTCTTCATCCCGGTGCTGCTTCCGCTGACGGCCCTGCACTGGCTGCGCAGGGCCCGGAAGCAGCAGCCGGAGAACTCCTGACCTTCCCGGCCTTCGGGGCCGGGGTCCTTCGTCCGGACCGGGCCGGACCCCATGAGCCCGGTCCGGACGAGAGGCCCCAGGAGGCCCCCGGGACGGCTCCGGGACGGTTCCAGGAGAGCCCCGGGAGCCTCCCAGGAGAACGAGGCCTCGAAGAGACCCGGGAGAACCCGGAGGAAGGGGCCTCGGGAGAACCCGGAAGAAGAGGGCCTCGGGGGAAGAAGCCCCGAAGGGAGAGGCTCCGGCGCTACGCGGTCGCCGCGTAGGCGTCGGCCGGCTTCTCCAGGACGACCATCGGAATGCCGTCGGCCCCCTGGGCGGTGCCCACCTGCCGGTAGCCGACGCGCCGGCACAGACGCAGGTTGCCCTCGCTGCGGTGGCCCGTGTGCAGACGGAACCTGGTGGCGCCGCGCTCCTCGGCCAGGGCGGACTCGGCCGCTTTCAGCAGCCGGGCGCCGATGCCGTGTCCCTGCAGGCGCGGGTGGACGCAGAGCATGCCGATGGAGGCCGCGCCGTCCTCGGTGATCCGGCCGCGTACCGCGCCGACCACCTCCTCGCCGAGCCGCGCCACGAAGACGCAGTTCTGGGCCACCTCCTGACGGACCGAGTCGAGGCTCTCGACGAGCGGGTCGATGCGGTAGTTGCCGTAGAGGGCGGCCTCGCTCTGGAAGCACAGGTACTGCAGCCTGAAAATCTGTTCGGCGTCCTGTTCGGTCGCCGCAGAGATGGTCACGCTCATGCCCATGTGCGCATGCCTCCCGCTCATCTGATCACCGGTTGTCCCTCACTCCTATCCCCGCACTTCATGGGCCGCAACCTCCGACGCGAGCAAACGTCTCAGACATCCCAGACATCTGGAGCGTTCCGGTCCAAGACTGCCCTGTGAGATACCCAACTCTCCCGCAATCTCCCGGTAGGTGAGGTCCCGTGGCGACAACAGCGCCTCCAGCAGCCGGGGACAGCGGCCGGGCAGCCGGCGCACCGCCGCGCGCAGGGCGCGGCGGCGGGCGGAGGCCAGGACGAGCTGTTCGGGTCCGCGCTCGCTGTCGTCGGCGGGTTCCGGGCCGTACGGCCGCTCGATGCGGTGTGTACGACGGATGCGGCCGGCCTCAAAGCGGACGGCCCTGCGCAGCCAGCGCGGCGGATCGGGGGGCGGGCCGTCCGCCTCCAGGAGCTCCAGCAGCCTCAGCCAGACCGCCTGTTCGAGGTCGTCGGGCTCCGCCCCGCAGGCATGCGCCTCCGCCGAGGCCTCGGCGGCGAGCAGCGGGCGCAGGGCGATGACCATGTCATGCGTCATATGCGGCACGACGCAGCCGTCCCGGCCGCGGGTTTCCGAAACGGCCGGGTTCACCCCGAACGGGTGGAATGGTTCAGCGGTTGACGTGCCGACGGGTCCGGCCCGGGAAAGAGGGACCAAGGGCCGCCGTCGCCTCCGGTCGCTTCGTGCCACGGCCGCCGGTCCCCTTCCCGGAGCGACGAGCGGCCGCCGCTCTGCCGCTCATGGCATTCGTGGTGTTCATGACGTTCCGTACGGGTTACCGGGAGGCAACAGACCTGCCGCACGGGGAAACATATGTCAATAGTGCGTAAGAGTCGGTGAGCCGGATGTGCAATCGTGACCAGGGCGCGAGTATCGTCCTCACCTGCACAGACTCCACCACCCCTCGACATCTCTGATCCCGGAGGGCCTGTTGTCCCGCTTCGCGCTCCTCAAGGCAGTGCTCGGACCGATCATGCGCCTGATGTTCCGCCCACGGGTGGAGGGTGTGGAGCACATCCCGAGCGAGGGCCCCGTCATCCTGGCCGGCAACCATCTGACGTTCATCGACTCGATGATCCTGCCCCTCGTCTGCGACCGGCAGGTCTTCTTCATCGGCAAGGACGAGTACGTCAAGGGCAAGGGTCTCAAGGGCCGGCTGATGGCCTGGTTCTTCACCGGGGTCGGCATGATCCCGGTCGACCGCGACGGCGGCAAGGGCGGGGTCGCGGCCCTGATGACGGGCCGCCGGGTCCTGGAGGAGGGCAAGGTCTTCGGCATCTACCCCGAAGGCACCCGCTCCCCCGACGGCCGCCTGTACCGGGGGCGCACCGGTATCGCGCGTCTGACGCTGATGACCGGCGCGCCGGTGGTGCCGTTCGCGATGATCGGCACGGACCGGATCCAGCCGACGGGTGCGGGCATGCCGCGGCCGTGCCGGGTCACGGTCCGCTTCGGCGAGCCGATGGAGTTCTCCCGGTACGAGGGGATGGACCGGGACCGGTATGTGCTGCGGGCGGTGACGGACTCCGTGATGGCCGAGGTCATGCGGCTGTCCGGCCAGGAGTACGTCGACATGTACGCCACCAAGGCAAAGGCGGCGTGATCACGCCTCGTACGGTCTTCGGGCCCCCGGCGAAAGCCGTCGGGAGCGGTCCGCGGTCCTGAAGCACGCCACAGAGCGGGAGAGTGTGTGCGCCATGGCCTCTCGGCCGTCTCTCCCGCGCTGCCCGCTGCGCGGACGCGTGTGCGGAGGGCGGGCCGGCCGGGCTCAGTGCCAGGGCAGCTGTGCGCGTCGCTGCCAGTACGTCCGCGGGTCCTCCGCCAGGGTCTCCAGGCGGGCGAGCTGCTCCTCGTCGAGGTCCACGGCCGGGGCGTGGAGGTTGGAGACGAGCTGGCCGGGGGTGGCGGCGCCGGAGAGGACGACCCCGGCCCACGGGCGGCGCAGGATCAGGGCGAGGGCGACCGCGTCGCAGCCGTAGCCCGTCTCCCGGGCCACGGCCTTGAGGGGCTCGGGGGCGTGGGGTTCCGCGAGCCGTCCGTTGGCCATGCCCTCCTTGACGATCACCGTGAGCCCGGCGTCGTGCGCCTCGGCGAGGGCCGGCTCCGCGGAGGTCTCCAGGGCGTTGTACGTCGACTGGACGGTGCGGAAGAGACGTTCGCCGTCGACGGTCACCTCGAGGGCGGCCCGGATGGCGTCGGCCTGGGCGGGGCCGCTGGTGGAGAAGCCGATGGTGAGGCCCTGTGCGGCGGCCTCGGCGAGGCGTGCGTGCAGCTTCCTGTCGGTGAGGGCGGGGCTGTCCGGGGTCACCGAGTGGATCTGGTAGAGGTCGAGGCGGTCGCCGAGCAGTTCGGCGGTCTCGGCGCGCTGGCGTTCGTAGGCGGCGAGACTGTGGTCCTTGACCTCGTGCTGTTCGGCGTCGGTGCTCCAGTTCGCCGTGTAGGTGTAGCCCCACTTGCTGCCGGTCACCACGTCGTCGACGTCGGGGCGGGTCCTCAGCCAGTCGGCGAGGAACTCCTCCGAGCGGCCGTAGGAACGGGCGGCGTCGACGTAGCGGACGCCCTGGGCGTAGGCGGCGTCCAGAAGTTCATGGGTGCGCTCGCGCAGGGCCTCGACGGTGCGGTCGGCCGGAAGGTCCCGCTCCCGGCCGAGGTTGATGTAGGCGGGCCGTCCGACCGCGGCGAGCCCCAGACCGACGTGGCAGGTGGGAGTCGTGGCCGAGGCCAGCCGGTCGAAGGACATCGCGGGCTCCGTTCGGTCGGTTCCGGGTCGGTTCCGTGCGGCGCCGGTCCCTCGAAGCCGTGAAGGGCGGTGAGGGACGGTGAGGGGCTGTGAACCAACCTAACCCGCGGACACCCGGGCCCTGCCGTCGCACTGCCGTCGTCCACCCGTGGGGCGGGTCCGTTCGGCGACGGGTCCCGCCGAACGGACGGACAAGGCGGACGGGACGGACGAGAAGGTGACGGGACGGCAGGGCCCGAGGACGTGGATGCGTGCCGCTACAACCGCCTCAGGCACGAGCACCTCCTCGCCCTCGCCGCCAGCACGCAGCCGGCCGTCTGACGCCGGACATGAAGCAGCCCCGCCCGAGCGCCACGGGGGCAGGCACTCGGACGGGGCTGGTCTACCAGGCGCGGGGCAGCCGATGACCGCCCGCGCAATCAGGGCAAGGCACTTGAAGCTGCATGGAGCAGATCCCGCACCCCCCGAACCCCCAGCAGACAGGGCACCAGATCAGTCGATGACCGTAGCAGGTGCCGCACACCTTGGAGATGGAGCGCAGCCAGTCCAATGGGGTCGGCTCTGCGTCGTCATGGCCTCTGCGGCCAGCCCGCTTCTTGGGGGGCTGTGCAGCGGTCACTCGCCGGCCTTCAACCCTTCCTCCCCCAGCTCATCCAGGTCGTCGTCGACAGTCGGATCGCCGACGCCGAGACGCATGCCGCGCGACTCGGCCACCCGCAGCACATCCGCCAGGCTTTCGGCCAGACGGGAGGCAACGAACCTCAGCTCATGGACTGCGAGCTCGCGGCCCTCGCCCAGCAAGCCGTGGGCCTCGGCCAGCAGCTCGCGGGCGTCCCGCACCAGGTCGGCCTCCACAGCGTCTGCCAACTGGGAAAGGAAACCGCCCTCGCTCTCCGGGGACAGCCAGCACGGTTTGCCGTCCGACGACCACGGGAGGAGCCTCGGAATCGCCGCGCGGTTCGCAGCTTCGTGTTCATGCACCACTTCGCCAGCCGCCCCAGCTCGTCACACCCGGGAATTCCGCGAGCTTCCGCAGCCCCGCAGGCCGCTTCGGTCCCGCCCAAAGATCAGAGCCGATGGCCACGGCGAGAGTGTGATGCCGCATCCATGCCGGCGCGGCATCTCGACTGTAGGTAAGCGGTGTCGGTTCGGGCATGTCTTCTCTTCGCGGTGGTGAGATGGAAGGGATCAGGAGGCGCCGGCCGTGGGCGACGGGGGGCGTGCACGGCCGGCGCCGGTCTACGAGGCGCTCGGCGCCTGCGGCGGATCGGGCTTGTTCAGTGGCGTATCTGGGGCGGACGCCTCACACGATCACCGGCCCGGCCGTGAGACGCCCGTCGGGAACTGCCCCAGCCCGCACCGTCTGGCCGCCGACGGTCGTCAGCCACGCCCCGGTGGCGAGCACGGCGTCGGTGAACTTTTGCCGGTGGTCGAGGTCGTGGGAGAGGCGCCCCCAGTCGTACACGAGGCACACGCGCTCACGGCCGGCCGCCTCCCTCATCGCGCGCAGCATCGCGTCGAACTCCGGCCGGGGGCCTTTGGTCAAGGCATCGTCGCCGAAGTCAACGAACCGGCCGGCGCCGTGCCACCCCTGCTCGGCGAGGTACTCGGTGCAGGCGGCCAGACGCAGGTCGAGCAGCGCCGGATTCGAGGTGACGCAGCGGTCGTAGATGTACGCCAGGGGAGGCGGGGCAGTCATCGGAGCACACCCTTCGGTGACCCAGAGTGGTTGAGAGGTAACCAGAGAACACCGGGGTGCCATGGCAGCGGAAGGAACTTTTGGCGAACTTTCGCGTCGTCACATTGTGGACAGCTATCGGCTTTTAAGGCTCCTGCTGCCATCCTGGTGAACATGGCGGAACTCAACGGACGACCCGTTATCCCCGATGACCTACTGACCCTGGCGCTGACCAACTACGGCCACTTCACCTCGATGCGCGTGGACAACCAGCGCGTGCGCGGCCTCGGTCTCCACCTCGAGCGCCTCGTCCGGGACTGCCGGGCCGTCTTCGGTGCGGACCTGGACCCGGAGAAGGTCCGCCACTACGTCCGCCAGGCCACCAGCGACCTCACTGGCTCCTTTGTCGTACGCGTCACCGTCTTCGACCCGGCCGTGGAACTCGCCCACCCCGACAAGGCGAAAAACCCCAGCGTCCTCGTCACCGTGCGCCCGGCCGCCGACCTCCCGCTGCCCCCGCTCCGCGTAAAGTCCGTCCGCTACGAGCGGGATGTGCCCGCGGTCAAGCACAGCGGCCTCTTCGGAGCCCTTCACGCGCGGCGCGCCGCGCTCCTCGACGGCTTCGACGACGCCCTGTTCATCGGGCCCGACGACCGTGTCTCGGAGGGCGGCACGTGGAACGTCGGCTTCATCGGCGAGGAGGGCGTCGTATGGCCGAAGGCCGACATACTGCCCGGCGTCACCATGGCGCTGCTCCAGCAGATCGGGCAGCAGCACATCGCGCCCGTCACGCTCGCCGACGCACAAGGCATGCGTGCCGCCTTCGCGACCAACACGACGATCGGTGTCCGCGCAATCTCCGCGATCGATGACGTGCCGATGGCCACGGAGCACCCGGTGCTGACCAAGCTGCGGGACGCCTACCTCGCCATCCCGGGCGAACGCCTGTAGGAGGCTTGTGGTGACGGGGGTTGTACGATGGACTGGGCGGGAGGTCTTACTCTTCCGCCAGGCCATGCGCATGAACGGCCGGGACTTCGCCGCGCTGGTCGGCGTCAGTCACCGGATGCTGGTGAAGTGGGAGGGCAAGGGCGAGGCCATCACACCGCGCGCCGCGAACCAGGCAGCGCTGGACACGTTGCTCGCCACCGTCGGCCCCGCGGTCCAGGAACGGTTCGCGGCCCTGCTGACTGAGCAGGCGGCCGCCGCCCCCGACCCGCGGGCCGAGCAGTTACTGCGCCGTGAGACCCGCTACACCAAGAGCCCCATCGACGGGAAACTCATGGTCACCGTCGAGGGAGGCATCTACCTCGCTGGGCCGAACAACCAGCCGACCTGGGTAGAAACGTTCAGCATCGACGTCTACCCGACCACGAACGCCGATTACTACCGGTTCGTCAGGGCCACCGGCCACCGCGCCCCCAAGCACTGGCCAGATGGACAATGCCCGAACAGCATCTTCGACCACCCCGTGGTCTGGGTGACCTGGCACGACGCGGCCGCCTACGCGCAGTGGGCCGGCAAGGCACTGCCGACGAGCCAGCAGTGGGAGAAGGCGGCCCGAGGCACCAAGGGCCGCGTCTACCCGTGGGGTGACGCACCGACGGCCGCCAAGTGCAACGTCCTCGACTCCGGCATAGGGCACACCACCCCCGTCAGCCGATACCAATCGGGGGTGAGCCCCTACGGCGTGTTCGACATGTGCGGCAACACCTGGGAATGGTGCGCCACTGAGACCGAGCCTGGCCGGTACGAGCTGAAGGGCAGCGCGTTCACCTCCCCGTTCACGCGCTCCGCCCCCTCCTTGTTCAACGACGCTAGCGGCACCATGTGCGACAACGACACCGGGTTCCGGTGCGTCAGCACGGACGTGCTGCCCGACTGACCTGAACAGGCCACCGACTGTCAGTGGCGTGTGCCATGGTGTGCACCGAACCTTGTTCCCCGCACAGGCGGGGATAGCCGCCCAGGGCTGCGATGCGTCCCATGAGGCGGATCTGTTCTCCGCACGGGCGGAGGTGAACGCAGTACCCACACCTGCCCAGAGGGAGGACACTCGTGAAACACCCGCTCGCCCGCGTCGCCAAGCGCATCAAGCCCGACGCCCTGTACAGGACGTCCGACCTAGCAAGACTCCTCGGCCTAGCTGTATTGCCCTGAGAGGTTAGGGACGCGGCTGGCGGGTGGCTGGCCTTTCAGCGCGGTGTGTCCGC
>NZ_MUME01000173.1 GCF_002155915.1 Streptomyces thermovulgaris
GGTCGGCGAGTCCGGCTGCGGCAAGACCACCCTGGGACGGGCGGTGCTGCGGCTGGTGGACATCACCGAGGGCTCGGTCGTCCTCGACGGCACCGATCTGGCGAAGCTGTCCGGCGAGGAGATGCGCCGCTTCCGGCGCCGGCTCCAGATGGTCTTCCAGGACCCGCTGGGCTCGCTCAACCCCCGGCAGAACATCGAGTCGATCCTGACCGAGGGCATGATCGCCCACGGCATCGGCAAGAACCAGGAGGAGCGCCGGGAGAAGATCAAGTCGATCCTGGAGCGGGTCGGCCTGCCCGCCAACGCCCTCTCCCGCTACCCGCACGAGTTCTCCGGCGGTCAGCGCCAGCGCATCGGCATCGCCCGCGCCCTGGTCCTCGAACCGGACGTCATCATCTGCGACGAGCCGGTCTCCGCGCTCGACGTGTCGGTCCAGGCCCAGGTCATCAACCTGCTGGAGGAGCTCCAGGACGAGCTCGGCCTGACGTACGTCGTCATCGCCCACGACCTCGCGGTGGTCCGGCACATCTCCGACACGATCGGCGTGATGTACCTGGGTTCGCTGGTCGAGGAGGCGCCGAGCGACGTTCTCTACGCCGAGCCCAGGCACCCGTACACCAAGGCCCTGATGTCGGCCGTGCCGGTGCCGGACCCCGACGTGGAGGACCGCCGCGAGCGCATCCTGCTCACCGGCGACCTGCCCTCGCCGGCCAACCCGCCCAGCGGCTGCCGCTTCCACACCCGCTGCCCCTGGGCCCAGGCCGAGCGCTGCGCGACCGAGCGCCCCGAGCTGCGGGACCTCGGCGGCGGCCACCGGGTGGCCTGCCACTACGCCGAGGAGATCGCGGCCGGAAAGCTGCGCCGGGTCACGGGCGAGGTCGTGTCGGCGGTGCGCGAGGGCGTGGAGGACAAGCCGGCCTCCGAGGGAACCGGGGCGGCCGGGAAGGCGGAGGCCTCGGGGGAGGCCGAGAAGGCCGAGAAGCCTGGGAAGGCCGCGAAGGCCGAGGGGTCCGCGAAGTCGGCGAAGGCCGAGGGAGCCCAGAAGAAGGAGGCCCCGAAGAAGGCCGAGGCGGCTGAGGCAGCTGAAAAGGCCGCGAAGGCCGAGAAGCCCGGGAAGGCCGCGAAGGCCGAGGGCGCCGACAAGAAGGAGGCCCCGAAGAAGGCCGAGGCCGCAAAGGCTGAGAAGTCCGGGAAGGCCGAGAAGGCGGAGGCCCCGGAGAAGGCTGCGAAGGCGGCAAGGACCGACGAGGCCGACGGGGCCGAGAAGGCGGAGACCTCGGAGAAGAAGGCCGAGAAGGCCGGCAAGGCTGAGAAGAGCGAGGCCGAGAAGGCCGTGTAGCCGGTCGCCGAGTCTCCGTCACGATCCGGGTCGTCGCCCGGTCAGCCCCCTCGGACGGAAACCTCACCCCACCCCTCGCCTTGTTTTGCAAGGCGAGGGGTTCTTTCTGGGTGAGAATGTTAGGGTGCTCCAGCAACTGTTCAACCCGTCCGTCCTGCACACGCTCGACCTGATCGGCATCTTCGTCTTCGCGATCTCCGGCGCTCTGCTGGCCGTGCGCAAGAATCTCGATGTCTTCGGTCTGGCCGTGCTCGCCGAGGTCACCGGTCTGGGCGGAGGGCTCTTCCGTGACCTGGTCATCGGCGCCGTGCCGCCCGCCGCCTTCACGGATCTGGGGTACTTCCTCACTCCGCTGCTCGCCACGGCCCTGGTCTTCTTCCTCCATCCGCAGGTGGAGCGCATCCAGGCCGCCGTCAACGTCTTCGACGCGGCCGGCCTCGGTCTGTTCTGCGTCGTCGGCACGATCAAGGCGTACGACTACGGACTCAGCCTCACCGCGTCGGCGACGCTCGGCCTGGCCACCGCCGTGGGCGGCGGTGTGCTGCGGGACGTGCTCGCCAACGAGGTGCCGTCGCTGCTGCGCTGGGACCGCGACCTGTACGCGGTTCCGGCGATCGTCGGCGCCACCATCGTGGCGCTGTGCATCCGCTACGACGTGCTGACCCCGTTCACCAGCAGTTTCGCCGCGACCGTCGCCTTCGTCCTGCGTCTGCTCGCGATGCGGTACCACTGGCGCGCCCCGCGGGCCTGGAACCGGCGCTCGACGGTACGGGAGGAATGAGGTCCGCACGGACGCGGCCGGCGGCCTCGCGGTCCCGCGGGGCGAGGGCCGGGACGCCGTCCCGGTGCGATCAAAAAGCTACCGCTTAGTAATCTCTTGTTGTACTGTTCATCCATGTCAGAAGCAGTCACCACCCAGGCCGCGGGAGCCACGATCGGCGACAGCGAGTTCGACCGGGACACCGCGGTCACCCAGCGCGCCCCCGGCGTGTACGACACCGAGCTCTCCGCCGGCTGGACCATCGGCAACGCCGTCAACGGCGGCTATCTGCTGGCCGTCCTCGGCCGCGCCCTCGGGCACGCCCTGCCGCATCCGGACCCGTTCACCATCTCGGCGCACTACCTCACCGCGTCCCGTCCCGGCCCGGCCGTCGTGCGCACGCAGGTGGCCCGCACCGGCCGTACGCTCTCCACCGGCCAGGCCTCCCTCTTCCAGTACGACGAGGACGGCCGCGAGGTGGAGCGCATCCGCGTCCTGGCCACCTACGGCGACCTCGACGCCCTGCCCGACGACGTGCGCACCGCGGCGAAGCCGCCCACGATCCCGCCCATGGAGCAGTGCTTCGGCCCGCAGGACGGCCCGGCCCCGGCCACCGGCAGCTCGGCCATCGCCGACCGGCTGATGCTCAAGCTGGATCCGGCCACTCTCGGCTGGGCGCTCGGCTCGCCCTCCGGCAAGGGCGAGATGCGGTCCTGGTTCGGCCTCGCCGACGGCCGCGACCACGACCCGCTCTCCCTGCTGCTCGCCGTGGACGCACTGCCTCCGACCGCCTTCGAACTCGGCGTCCAGGGCTGGGTGCCGACCGTCGAACTGACCGTGCACGTCCGCTGCCGCCCGGCGCCGGGCCCGCTGCGCGTGTCCATCACCACCCGCAACTTCGCCGGCGGCTTCCTGGAGGAGGACGCCGAGGTCTGGGACAGCGCCGACCGGCTGGTGGCGCAGTCCCGGCAGCTCGCGCGGGTCAGACTGGGCTGACGGCCGCCGCCGGCCGGCCCGCCGCCCGGGTGACGAGCTGACTCCCTTCCCGGTCCGCCTGGCCCCCGCCCAGGCGGACCACCTGGTGTCCAGAGCCTTTCGACACCCGTCGTCCTGAGCCGCGGGCCGGCCGTGAGCGGCCGTAGAATCGGCCTCATCATGGCTTACCTCGACCACGCCGCGACCACCCCCATGCTCCCGGAGGCGGCGGAGGCGCTGACCGCCGCGCTGGGGGTCACCGGCAACGCCTCCTCCCTCCACGCGTCCGGCCGCCGGGCTCGCCGCACGGTCGAGGAGTCCCGAGAAACCCTCGCCGAGGCCCTTGGCGCCCGCCCCAGCGAGGTCGTCTTCACCTCCGGCGGCACCGAGGCCGACAACCTCGCGGTCAAGGGACTGTACTGGGCCCGCCGCAACGCCGACCCGGCCCGCACCCGCGTCCTGGCCAGCCCCGTCGAGCACCACGCCGTCCTCGACTCCGTCCACTGGCTCGGCGAGCACGAGGGCGCCACCGTCGAGTACCTCCCGGTCGACTTCTACGGCCGCGTCCACCCCGAGGCGCTGCGCGAGGCCATCGCCCGCAATCCCGCCGACGTCGCCCTCGTCACCGTCATGTGGGCCAACAACGAGATCGGCACCCTGCAGCCGATCCACGAACTCGCCGAGGTGGCAGCCGAGTTCGACATCCCGCTGCACTCCGACGCGGTGCAGGCCTTCGGCCAGGTCCCGGTCGACTTCGCCGCCTCGGGACTGGCCGCGATGACGGTCTCCAGCCACAAGATCGGCGGACCGTACGGCATCGGCGCGCTGATCCTGAGCCGCGACCACAGCCCCGTGCCCGTCCTGCACGGCGGCGGCCAGGAGCGGCACGTGCGCTCCGGCACCCTCGACGTCCCCGCGATCTCCTCCTTCGCCGTGGCCGGCCGGATCGCCGCCGAGCGGCGCGAATGGTTCGCCCGCGAGATCGGCGCCCTGCGCGACGAGCTGATCGAGGCGGTGCGCACGGCGGTCCCGGACGCGGTCCTCGGCGGCGACCCTTCACCGCAGGGCCGCCTCCCGGCCAACGCCCACTTCACCTTCCCCGGCTGCGAGGGCGACTCCCTGCTGCTCCTGCTGGACGCCCAGGGCATCGAGTGCTCCACCGGCTCCGCCTGCACCGCCGGCGTCGCCCAGCCCAGCCACGTCCTGCTCGCCACCGGCGTCGACCCGGACCTCGCCCGCGGCACCCTGCGCTTCTCCCTCGGCCACACCTCCACCCGGGCCGACGTCGAAGCGGTCGCCAAGGCCATCGGCCCCGCCGTGGAACGGGCCCGGGCGGCGGGACTGACGTAGGGACTTCCGCCCGAGCTGCGCGGCGGACGGACAGCAGGGCGGCCGGGGTGGAAAGCCCGATTCGGCGCGGCGTCAACCCTCGGCTGTTGCTGATGGAGAACGACCGGCAGACGCCGACACGAAGGCGCCCCGAGGATCGAACTCTCGATCAGGTCTCCATCACAGGAACCCAAAGGGTGGTGTGCGGCATTTGCCGGATTCGGTGAAACTCGCCAAAACCATGGGCCCCGCACCGTAAACTCGCAGGTCACGCACTCTGCTCCCCGCACACGCGGGGATGGCCCTCACCCCTCATCTAATGATGAGGTGATTATTGCCTGCTCCCCGCACACGCGGGGATGGCCCAGACTGCTGCTAATCATCCGGCTGGTACTTCTTCTGCTCCCCGCACACGCGGGGATGGCCCCGGGGAAATCGAATTCGTGGACGTCCGGAAGTTCTGCTCCCCGCACACGCGGGGATGGCCCTTGTGAAGCCTATTTACGGTCCGGAACTCGTGCCTGCTCCCCGCACACGCGGGGATGGCCCCGATGTCACCCCCTGTAGCGAGGAATTATGTTTCTGCTCCCCGCACACGCGGGGATGGCCCCGATGGTCTGGTCGTTACCGTTCTCGTCCTTGTCTGCTCCCCGCACACGCGGGGATGGCCCCACTTGATGTGTCGGACGGCGGGTTTAATGGATCTGCTCCCCGCACACGCGGGGATGGCCCCGAGCTGGTTCAGGAACATACGCCGGGACTGGTCTGCTCCCCGCACACGCGGGGATGGCCCTGTTTCGAGGCTCATTCCTCATCCTCCCTAGGTGTTCTGTCCACGGAGGTTGGTGACAGCGATCACTGACGTGTGATCTTGAAATGGGTGAGGGCCCTCTGGCTCGGTGTGGATTGCGAGATCTGCACCGGCGACCAGAAAGGCCCTCGTGCCCCACCGTAATGCACCCCTGACTGAGACTGGACGACTGCGCCTGGCCCGCTGCGTCGTCGACGACAACTGGCCC
>NZ_MUME01000174.1 GCF_002155915.1 Streptomyces thermovulgaris
GCCCAGCCGCCACGGGTCCAGGCCGCCGGTCTGGACCCGTGGCGGCTGGGCGGCGAGATGTGGGGCTGGTACGAGGACGGCAGGCTCACGTCCCTGTGCTACGCGGGCGCCAACCTCGTCCCGGTCTGCGCCACCCCCCAGGCCGTACGCGCCTTCGCGGACCGTGCGCGCCGGACCGGCCGCCGCTGCTCCTCCATCGTCGGCCCGGCCGGGCCCACCGCCGAGCTGTGGCGGCTCCTGGAACCCTCCTGGGGGCCGGCCCGCGAGGTCCGCGCCCACCAGCCGCTCATGGTCACCGACCGCATGCCGGACGACATACGCCCCGACCCCTACGTCCGCCGCGTCCGCAAGGACGAGATGGAAACGATCATGCCGGCCTGTGTGGCGATGTTCACCGAGGAGGTCGGCGTCTCCCCGCTCGCCGGGGACGGCGGCCTGATCTACCAGGCCCGGATCGCCGAACTCGTCGGCTCCGGCCGCTCCTTCGCCCGCCTCGACGAGCACGGCAAGGTGATGTTCAAGGCGGAGATCGGCGCCGCGACCCCCAAGGCCTGCCAGATCCAAGGGGTGTGGGTGGCCCCCGAGTACCGGGGGCAGGGCCTTGCGGCCCCCGGCATGGCGGCGGTGCTGCGGTACGCGCTGGCCGATGTGGCCCCGGTGGTCAGCCTGTACGTCAACGACTTCAACACCCCGGCCAGGCGGACCTACCGGCGAGTGGGCTTCCGGGAGGTCGGCGCGTTCATGAGCGTGCTGTTCTGAGCGCGCCGGGCCGTCTTGCGCCGTCCTGCCCCCATCCGCCCCACAACACGGTTCTGAGGCCGGTGCGTGCCCTGTAGTCTCCCGGCATGGTCCACTTTCCCGGTCACGGACACCGCCGCCCCGAGGACGTCGTGATCGGCCCGCTCGACCTGTCCGCCCGCGTCGACGAGGCGCTCGCCGTGCAGGCCGTCGCCTTCGGGCTCAGCGCCGAGGAGGTCGCCGTGCGCCGGCAGATCGTACTGCGGCACATGACCTGCACCGGTGCCCGCGCGCTCGGCGCCACCACCCCCGACGGCCGGCTCGTCGGCTTCGTCTACGGCATGCCCAACGACCGCACCCACTGGTGGTCCACCGTCGTCGAGCCCTATCTGCGCGCCCGCGGCCACGACGACTGGCTCGACAACTCCTTCGTGATCACCGAGCTGCACGTCCATCCGCGCCACCAGAACCGCGGCATCGGGCGCGCCCTGATCACCACCATCACCGACAGCGCCGCCGAGCCCCGCTCGATCCTCTCCGCCATCGACACCGACAGCCCGGCCCGCGGCCTCTACCGCTCCCTGGGGTACGAGGACCTGGCCCGGCAGGTCCTCTTCCCCAGCGCACCGATGCCGTACGCCGTGATGGGCGCCCCGCTGCCGCTGCGCCGCCGTGGAGGCGCACACGGAAACAGGCGTTAACCGATTTCCGCCAGAACAGTCCGCCCGGCTAACCTCCTAGCCATCACCGTCCCCCCGCTCCGGTCCCGGTCCGAGCGGGGTTCCATCGGCAGGAGAGACGAGAACCATGGCGAACGCACCGGTCCAGCGCATGTCCCAGTTGATGGCCAAGACGCTGCGCGACGACCCGGCGGACGCCGAGGTCCTCAGTCACAAGCTGCTGGTGCGCGCGGGCTATGTGCGGCGCACCGCCGCCGGCATCTGGACCTGGCTGCCGCTGGGCAAGAAGGTCCTCGCCAACGTGGAGCGGATCGTCCGCGAGGAGATGGACGCGATCGGCGCGCAGGAGGTGCTGCTGCCCGCGCTGCTGCCGCGCGAGCCCTACGACGCGACCGGCCGCTGGGACGAGTACGGCGCCGAGCTGTTCCGGCTGAAGGACCGCAAGGGCGCCGACTACCTCCTCGGACCGACCCACGAGGAGATCTTCACCCTGCTGGTGAAGGACCAGGCGTCCTCCTACAAGGACCTGCCGGTCATCCTGTACCAGATCCAGACCAAGTTCCGGGACGAGGCCCGGCCCCGCGCGGGCATCCTGCGCAGCCGCGAGTTCATCATGAAGGACTCCTACTCCTTCGACCTCGCCGACGAGGGGCTCGCCGAGTCCTACGACCTGCACCGCCGGGCCTACCAGCGGATCTTCGACCGCCTGGGCCTGGACTACCGCATCTGCGCGGCGACCGCGGGCGCCATGGGCGGCTCCAAGTCCGAGGAGTTCCTGGCCCCGGCCGCCGCCGGCGAGGACACCTTCGCCAACTGCCCGGACTGCGGCTTCGCCGCCAACACCGAGGCGATCGGCTACCCGGTCGAGCCGGTGGACGGCTCCGGCGTCCCCGCGGCCGAGGAGATCCCGACCCCGGACACCCCGACCATCGAGACCCTGGCCGCCTCGCTCGGCGTCCCGGCCTCCGCCACGCTGAAGAACCTCCTGGTCAAGGTGGACGGCGAGATCGTCGCCGTCGGTGTGCCCGGCGACCGCGAGGTCGACATGGACAAGGTCGAGGCGCACTTCGCCCCGGCCGTCGTCGAGCTGGTCACCGCCGAGGACTTCACGAACCGTCCGGACCTGGTCCGCGGCTACGTCGGCCCGCAGGGCCTGGACAAGGTGAAGTACATCGCCGACCCGCGCGTGGCCCCGGGCACGGCCTGGATCACCGGTGCCAACAAGGAGCACACGCACGCGAAGAACGTGGTCGCCGGCCGTGACTTCGAGGTCGACGAGTACGTGGACGTGGTCGTCGTGCAGGAGGGCGACCCCTGCCCGAAGTGCGGCACCGGACTGAAGCTGGAGCGCGCCATCGAGATCGGCCACATCTTCCAGCTCGGCCGCAAGTACACCGACGCCCTCAAGCTCGACGTCCTCGGCCAGAACGGCAAGCCGGTCCGCGTCACCATGGGCTCCTACGGCATCGGCGTCTCCCGCGCCGTCGCGGCCCTCGCCGAGCAGCACGCCGACGACAAGGGGCTGGTCTGGCCCAAGGAGGTCGCCCCGGCCGACGTCCACGTGGTCGCCGCCGGCAAGAACCTGCAGATCGAGACGGCCCTCGAGGTCTCCCGGAAGCTCGCCGAGGCCGGTGTGCGTGTCCTGGTCGACGAGCGGGCCGGTGTCTCCCCGGGCGTGAAGTTCACCGACGCCGAGCTCATCGGCGTCCCCCAGATCCTGATCGTCGGCCGCCGTGCGGCCGAGGGCGTCGTCGAGCTGAAGGACCGCCGGACCGGCGAACGCGAGGAGCTCCCCGTCGAGGAGGCCCTCGCCCGTCTCACGGCCTGAGCCGTACGACGGGGGATCCCGCCCGGGCCGTCACCGGGACACCGTCCCGCGGCCGGGAGCACACCGGGCGGCCCTCGCCGCCCGGCGGGAGCCGGAGGACACCCGCCCCACGCGGACGCACCACGGCCGCGTGGGGCGCGCTTCTGGACCCGGCAGGCGGCGCGCTCCACGGGCTCTCCGGCGGGCTCCCGGGCTTCTCCAGGGGCCTTCGCCGCTGAGGCCGCCGTCGGCCCGCCCACGCACCCGTGCGCCGCCCCACCGGGCGTCCGGATCAAGCCGCCCGGACCGCACCGCCCGGCCTCAGAGCCACGCGGCGAACTCCAGCAGCAGCTCCGCGTCCTTCGGACGGCCCACACGGCGGGCGCGCACACCGGACTCGACGGCACGGAAGAGGGTCCAGCCGCGCAGACGCTCCTGGTCGACCTCCAGGGACTCCGCCAGACGCCTGAGCCGGCGGCGGGTGACGGCGGCCCCGGACGGGGCGGCGATCAGGTCCTCGACACGGTCGCGGACCAGCCGCGCCAGATCGAAGGCGGTCTCCCCGACGACCGGGTCGGGGCCCACGGCCAGCCACGGCATCCGGGTGCCGGCGAGCACCTTGCTCTGCCGGAACGTGCCGTGCAGCAGCACCTGCTCGGGCGGCGCCGCCAGCAGCTCCTCACGGGCCTTGAGCGCCGCCTCGACCAGCGGCGCCACCTCCGCGTCGCGCTCCGCGCCCGCCCGCATCGCCTCGGCCTGCCGCCCGGTGCGCTCGGCCACCGTCTCGAAGGAGTGCCCCGCGGGCGGCTCCACCCACAGCCGGCGCAGCGTTCCCGCCGACTCCAGCAGCGCCTTCGCCTCCGGCAGCGACCGCACCGACACATCCGGGTGCAGCCGCTCCAGCAGCAGCGCCCCCTCGCCCGGGCCGCCGTCCAGAAGCCGTACGGCACCCCGCCCGCCCCAGTGCGCGAGCGCGGCCCGCTCGTTCTCCGGGCGGGCCCGGGGCGGGGCCAGCTTGAGCACGGCCGGGGTCCCGTCCGCCGTCCGCACCAGCACGACCAGGCTGCTGCGTCCGCCGGGCAGCTGCACCCGCTCGACGGTCAGCCCGTACGCCGCCACGGCCCGCCGTATCAGCTCGGGCAGCTCGGCCAGCCAGGTGTCCCCGTCCGGTGCCGTCTCCTTGAGTGCCCGCACCAGACGCTGCGGCGGTTCGAAAGCCATGCGCGAGCCGTTCCCTCCTGTGTCGCCTGTGTCGCCCGTGTCGTCCGGTGCCTCCGCCTGTGCGCGTCACGCCGAGGGCGTCGCCGCGCCCTCCGGGTCCGCCGTGCCCTTCGCGGCCGTGCCGGCCCGTTCGGCGAGACCAGGGAAGGCTACGCTCTCCCCGCGCCAGCGCACCGCCCGGACCGCCGCCTCGCGCAGCGCCGCCGCGGCCTCCCGCCGCCGCTCGCCCGTGCTCGCCCGGACCAGGTCGGAGTACACCCCGGCCACCCGCTCCTCCAGCTCGGCGGCGAACCGGACCGCCGCCGCGGAGTCCGGCACCGGGAACGGCAGCGCGTAGGCCGCCGCCGCGGCCACCGGCCGCCCGCCCAGATCCCGTACCGCGCGCGTCAGCGCGTCCCGCCGCGCCCGGTGGGCGGCGTACGCCTCCAGGGCCTCCTTGCGCCGGTCGTCCCGGAGCCGGCCCCCGACGACGCCGTACCCGTACACGGCCGCGTGCTCCGCGGCGAGCGCCGCCTGCAGGGCCTCCAGCTGCCCTTCGTCCGTCCGGCTCATGCGCCGCCCTCCGTCAGCAGATACACGTGGGCCGCCCCGGCCGCCGCCACCGAGGCCAGCAGCCGCGCCAGTTCACCGGGGGCCCGGAGCAGGGCCGCCGCGTGCCGGTCGGACAGGGACCGCTCCTCGGCGGCCAGCAGGGCCAGGGCCTGCTTCTCGTCCGCCGGGACGCCGGGGGACGGCGAGGACGCGGCATCCGCCGGCGCCGCCGGGCCCTCGGGCCCCGGGGTGGCCGGCGACGCCCCGGGGGAGGGCTCCGCCGTGCCGCCGAAGGCCTCGGCATGGGCCGCGACCTGCGCACGCAGCGGCCGCAGCCGCTCCGCCAGCGCCGGATGCGCGGCGATCACGGCGTCGTACCGCCGCACCAGCTCCCGGCTGTCCCGTGCCGCACGCGCGCGTATCCGCTCGGCGGCCGGCGCGTCGCCGGAATCGGGGGAGCCGGAGCCGGGGGAGCCGGAGGAGCAGCCCACGAGCAGGGCGGCCCCCGCGGCCGAGACGAGCAGGCTCCTTCTGCGCGGGCCCGCCGGGGCCCGTGCGGGGAGAAGACCGCGGACAGCTCCTGGGGCGCGCGGAGACAGGGGGAACGGCACGGCAGACGTCCTCGGGTGCGTTGCGGAACAAGAGCGGCGGGGCGACTCGCCCGTGATCACGGTACCCGCGCTCCCCGCGGGCACCACTCAGCGGCACCACATCCCCAGGTGGACGGCATCAGCCTCCGGGAACCGATACTCTTTGAGCCAGACACGCGACCATCCCACAACAGCAGACGCGGCCGAGGAGTCACCCGGATGAGCACCACCCAGAACGAGAGGCTGCGAGAACTGCTGGAGCCGCTTGTCACCTCCCGGGGTCTGGATCTCGAGGAGATCGCCGTGGACTCCGTCGGACGCAAGCGTGTGCTGCGCGTCGTCGTCGACTCCGACACCGGGGCCGACCTGGACAGGATCGCCGATGTGAGCCGTGCGCTCTCGGCGAAGCTCGACGAGAGCGACGCGATGGGCGAGGGCGCATACACCCTCGAGGTCGGAACCCCGGGCGCGGAGCGCCTCCTCAGGGAACACCGGCACTACGTGCGCGCCACGGGCCGGCTGGTGAAGTTCCAGCTGGCCGAGGGCGGCGAGCTGGTCGCCAGGATTCTCAGGGTCGACGACGAAGGCCTCGACCTCGAAGTGCCCGGAGTGAAGGGCCGCAAGGCCACGACCCGCAGGCTCGACTTCCCCGACATCGTCAAGGCGCGCGTGCAGGTCGAGTTCAACCGCAAGGACCGGAAGGAAGAGGGGGCGTAGCCGTGGACATCGACATGAGTGCCCTGCGGAACCTGGTACGGGAGAAGGAGATCTCCTTCGACGTGCTGGTCGAGGCGATCGAGTCGGCCCTTCTCATCGCCTATCACCGCACCGAGGGAAGCCGCCGCCAGGCACGCGTGGAACTCGACCGGGAGACCGGGCACGTGACCGTGTGGGCGAAGGAGGACCCCGAGGACCTCGAGGAGGGTCAGGAGCCCCGCGAGTTCGACGACACCCCGTCCGGTTTCGGCCGCATCGCCGCCACCACCGCCAAGCAGGTCATCCTGCAGCGGCTGCGCGACGCCGAGGACGACGCGACGCTCGGCGAGTACGCCGGCCGCGAGGGCGACATCGTCACCGGTGTGGTCCAGCAGGGCCGCGACCCGAAGAACGTCCTCGTGGACATCGGCAAGCTGGAGGCCATCCTGCCGGCGCAGGAGCAGGTCCCGGGCGAGAGCTACCCGCACGGCATGCGGCTGCGGTCCTACGTCGTCCGGGTCGCCAAGGGCGTCCGCGGCCCCTCGGTGACCCTCTCCCGCACGCACCCGAACCTGGTGAAGAAGCTCTTCGCCCTGGAGGTCCCGGAGATCGCCGACGGCTCGGTCGAGATCGCGGCGATCGCCCGTGAGGCCGGCCACCGCACGAAGATCGCCGTACGGTCCAACCGGGCGGGCCTGAACGCCAAGGGCGCCTGCATCGGCCCCATGGGCGGCCGGGTGCGCAACGTCATGGGGGAGCTGAACGGCGAGAAGATCGACATCGTCGACTGGTCGGACGACCCGGCCGAGATGGTGGCCAACGCCCTGTCGCCGGCCCGTGTCTCCAAGGTGGAGGTGGTGGACCTGGCGACCCGGTCGGCCCGGGTCACCGTGCCCGACTACCAGCTGTCCCTGGCGATCGGCAAGGAGGGCCAGAACGCCCGGCTGGCGGCCCGGCTCACCGGCTGGCGCATCGACATCCGCCCGGACACCGAGCAGGAGTCCGAGTAACCCGAGCAGACCAAACGAGCCGAGCGAGCCGGGCGGGCGGTCCCGGCACGCTCGGAAACCCGGTGCCCGGGGGGAGCTCACCCGTTCGGGTGGTTCACCCGGGAGTGGGAATAGATCCAAGTCCCAGGTGGGTTACCACACAACGACGTCCGTTCGATCTTTGCCCCGAAGGGGTGAGAGCGATACGGGGAGGTAGACTGAACAGTGTCTGGCCGGACGCGTGCCCGAGCATGCCCCGAACGCACCTGTGTGGGCTGTCGGGAGCGAGCGGCCAAGATCGAACTGTTGCGCACCGTGGCGATCGAGGGCGAGTGTGTTCCCGATCCACGCGGTACGCTGCCCGGCCGGGGTGCCTATGTACACCCCGCCCCGGTCTGCCTCGACCAGGCGGTACGCCGCCGGGCGTTTCCGCGGGCGCTGCGCGTCCCGGGACCGCTCGACGTAAAGGCGTTGCGCCGATACGTCGAGCAGGCACAAGGTTGCTGAGGCAACACGGCAAGGGAAAGACGCGCCGTACGGAACCCCGTGCGGTCAGGTACCTCGCGAGTCGAAAGCAGGTCGAGATTGCGATGAGCACTCGATGAGTACGCGATGAGTACGCCCAACTAGCGACGGTCCGGCTGCACCCCGGACCTCAAAGGAGCGATGTGGCTAAGGTCCGGGTCTACGAACTCGCCAAGGAGTTCGGCGTAGAGAGCAAGGTCGTCATGGCCAAGCTCCAGGAACTCGGTGAATTCGTCCGTTCGGCGTCCTCGACGATCGAGGCGCCCGTAGTACGCAAACTGACTGACGCCTTCCAGCAGGGCGGCGGCAACGGCAAGTCCGCCGCGAAGCCGGCCGCCCCGAAGAAGGCCGCCCCCAAGCCCGCCGCGCCCTCCGCGGCGCAGGCCGGGGGGACGTCCCAGGCCGCCAAGGCAGGGAGCGCGCGTCCCGCCGCGCCGAGGCCCGGCGCGCGTCCCGCCGCGCCCAAGCCCGCCGCGGCGCAGCAGCCCGCAACCCCGTCGGCGCCCACGCCGACCCCCGGCCCGCGTCCGGTGCCGGGTCCCAAGCCGGGGCCGCGTCCGACCCCGACGGCGCCCACCACGCCGGAGTTCACCGCTCCGTCGTCGGCTCCGTCCCCGGCCGCGCCCAAGCCCGGCGCGCGTCCGGCCGCGCCCAAGCCCGGCGCCCGTCCCGGCCAGGGACAGGGCCAGGCCGCCCCGCGCCCCGGTGCCCAGCCCCCGCGTCCGGCCGCCCGTCCGGCCGGCCCGCGTCCGGGCAACAACCCCTTCACCTCCAGCGGCTCCACCGGCATGGCGCGCCCGCAGCCGCCTCGTCCGCAGGCCCCGCGGCCCGGTGCCCCCGGCGCCCCGGGCGGCCCGCGTCCGCAGGCTCCGGGCGGTCCGCGGCCGACGCCGAGCTCGATGCCCCGCCCGCAGGGCGGTCCGCGTCCCGGCGCTCCGCGTCCGAACCCCGGCATGATGCCGCCGCGTCCCGCCGCAGGCCCGCGTCCCGGTCCCACCGGCCGCGGCCCGGCCGGTGTCGGCCGCCCCGGCGGCGGTCGTCCCGGCGGCGGTTTCGCCGGCCGTCCCGGTGGCGGCGGCGGCCGTCCCGGCTTCGGCGGCCGTCCCGGCGGCGGTGGCTTCGGCGGCGGCGGTGGCCGTCCCGGCTTCGGCGGCCGTCCCGGCGGCGGTGGCCGCGGCGGCACCCAGGGTGCCTTCGGCCGTCCCGGCGGTCCGGCGCGCCGCGGCCGCAAGTCGAAGCGGCAGCGCCGTCAGGAGTACGAGGCCATGCAGGCCCCGTCGGTCGGCGGCGTGATGCTGCCGCGCGGCAACGGCGAGACCATCCGGCTCTCCCGTGGCGCGTCGCTCACCGACTTCGCGGAGAAGATCAACGCCAACCCGGCGTCCCTCGTCGCGGTCATGATGAACCTGGGCGAGATGGTCACGGCGACGCAGTCCGTCTCCGACGAGACGCTGCAGCTGCTGGCCGAGGAGATGAACTACAACGTTCAGATCGTCAGCCCGGAGGAGGAGGACCGCGAGCTCCTCGAGTCCTTCGACATCGAGTTCGGCGAGGACCAGGGCTCCGAGGAGGACCTGGTCGTCCGCCCGCCGGTGGTGACCGTCATGGGTCACGTCGACCACGGCAAGACCCGCCTGCTCGACGCGATCCGCAAGACGAACGTCGTCGCGGGCGAGGCCGGCGGCATCACCCAGCACATCGGTGCCTACCAGGTCACGACCGAGGTCAACGGCGAGGAACGGGCGATCACCTTCATCGACACCCCGGGTCACGAGGCGTTCACCGCCATGCGTGCCCGCGGTGCGAAGTCGACGGACATCGCGATCCTGGTCGTCGCGGCCAACGACGGCGTCATGCCGCAGACGGTCGAGGCGCTGAACCACGCCAAGGCGGCCGACGTGCCGATCGTGGTCGCGGTCAACAAGATCGACGTCGAGGGTGCGGACCCGACCAAGGTGCGCGGTCAGCTGACCGAGTACGGCCTGGTGGCCGAGGAGTACGGCGGCGACACCATGTTCGTCGACATCTCCGCCAAGCAGGGCCTGAACATCGACAGCCTCCTGGAGGCGGTCATCCTCACGGCCGACGCGACGCTCGACCTGCGGGCCAACCCCAAGCAGGCCGCGCAGGGCATCGCGATCGAGTCCCGTCTGGACCGCGGTCGCGGCGCCGTCGCCACGGTCCTGGTCCAGCGAGGCACGCTGCGGGTCGGCGACACGATGGTGGTCGGCGACGCGTACGGCCGGGTCCGGGCGATGCTCGACGACAGCGGCAAGAACGTCACCGAGGCCGGTCCGTCGATGCCGGTCCAGGTCCTGGGCCTGACCAACGTCCCGGGCGCGGGCGACAACTTCATCGTGGTCGACGAGGACCGTACGGCCCGTCAGATCGCGGAGAAGCGCGCCGCCCGCGAGCGCAACGCGGCCTTCGCCAAGCGCGCACGCCGTGTGTCCCTGGAGGATCTGGACAAGGTGCTGAAGGCCGGCGAGGTCCAGCAGCTGAACCTGATCATCAAGGGCGACGCCTCCGGTTCGGTCGAGGCGCTGGAGTCCTCCCTGCTCCAGCTGGACGTCGGCGAGGAGGTCGACATCCGCGTCCTGCACCGTGGTGTCGGTGCGGTCACGGAGTCCGACATCGACCTGGCCATGGGCTCCGACGCGATCGTCATCGGCTTCAACGTCCGGGCCGCCGGACGGGCCCAGCAGATGGCGGAGCGCGAGGGCGTGGACGTCCGCTACTACTCGGTCATCTACCAGGCGATCGAGGAGATCGAGGCGGCCCTCAAGGGCATGCTCAAGCCGGAGTACGAGGAGGTCGAGCTCGGCACGGCGGAGATCCGCGAGATCTTCAAGTCGTCCAAGCTGGGCAACATCGCGGGTGTCGTCATCCGCTCCGGCGAGGTCAGGAGGAACGCCAAGGCGCGCCTCATCCGGGACGGCAAGGTCGTCGCGGAGAACCTCACGATCGACGGTCTGCGTCGCTTCAAGGACGACGTCACCGAGATCCGCGAAGGCTTCGAGGGCGGTATCAACCTCGGAAACTTCAACGACATCAAGGTCGGCGACATCATCGCGACGTACGAGCTCCGCGAGAAGCCGCGGGTGTAACGGCCCACGGCGCGCAGCACGGCCGGCCGGCGGGACCCGGGTCCCGTCGGCCGGTGTGCCATGCCGGGAAAGCCCCGGGCCCGTCCACACGCGCCCTCACCCGTCCGCCGCGCCGGGCGGTGGACGGACGGGGAAAACCCCGTCGAGCCGCCGCCCGGGTTCGCGGTACGGTTCTTGATGTCCCTGCCCACCCGGAAGGCAGGACCACCGACCCCGTACCGGCGGGCAACCCGGTCGCACACATGTACGTGGGGACTCTGTCCTTCGACCTTCTCCTCGGCGACGTCCGCTCACTGAAGGAGAAGCGCTCCATCGTCCGCCCGATCGTCGCCGAGCTCCAGCGCAAGTACGCGGTGAGCGCGGCCGAGGTGGACCACGCGAACCTCCACCGGCGAGCCGTCATCGGCCTCGCCGCGGTCTCCGGCGACGCGACGCACCTGACCGACGTCCTGGACCGGTGCGAACGGCTGGTCGCCGCCCGCCCCGAGGTGGAGCTGCTGTCCGTCAGACGCCGCTTCCACGGGGAGGACGACTAGACGGCGTCACCCGGACAGACAGCACGCACACCACGCAACGCAGAAGAAGAAAGAACGGGAGACGGACCAGTGGCCGACAACGCGCGGGCGAAAAGGCTGGCGGACCTCATCCGAGAGGTGGTGGCCCAGAAGCTGCAGCGCGGGATCAAGGACCCGCGGCTCGGTTCGCACGTCACCATCACGGACACTCGGGTCACGGGCGACCTGCGGGAGGCGACCGTCTTCTACACGGTCTACGGGGACGACGAGGACCGCAAGGCCGCGGCCGCCGGACTGGAGAGCGCCAAGGGCATCCTGCGCTCCGAGGTGGGACGTGCGGCCGGCATCAAGTTCACCCCCACCCTCACCTTCGTCGCGGACGCCCTTCCGGAGACCGCCCGGACCATCGAGGACCTCCTCGACAAGGCCCGTGCCTCCGACGCGAAGGTGCGCGAGGCCGCCGCCAGGGCCTCCTACGCCGGTGACGCGGACCCGTACCGGAAGCCGGTGACCGACAACGGGACGGGCGACATCACCGAATGAGCGGCAGGACCACACCGCCCGACGGCCTCGTCATCGTCGACAAGCCCGCGGGCTTCACCTCGCACGACGTCGTGGCCAAGATGCGCGGGATCGCGAAGACCCGGCGCATCGGCCACGCCGGCACCCTCGACCCCATGGCCACCGGCGTTCTCGTG
This sequence comes from Streptomyces thermovulgaris, assembly GCF_002155915.1. Lineage (GTDB taxonomy): Bacteria > Actinomycetota > Actinomycetes > Streptomycetales > Streptomycetaceae > Streptomyces > Streptomyces thermovulgaris. The sequence continues at coordinate 12,098 of NZ_MUME01000174.1, forward strand.
CTCGGCGTGGAGAGGGCCACCAAACTCCTCGGCCATCTCGCGCTGACCGAGAAGGAGTACCTCGGCACCGTACGGCTCGGCCAGAGCACGATCACCGACGACGCCGAGGGCGAGGTCACCTCCTCCACCGACGCCTCCCGGGTCACCCGCGACGCCATCGACAAGGCCGTCGCCAAGCTGACCGGCGACATCATGCAGGTGCCGTCCAGGGTCAGCGCCATCAAGATCAACGGCGTGCGGTCGTACAAGCGGGCCCGCAAGGGCGAGGAGTTCGACATCCCGGCCCGTCCGGTGACCGTCTCCTCCTTCCAGGTGCACGACATCAGGGACGCCGTCGCCGACGACGGCACCCCCGTGCTCGACCTGGTGGTGTCGGTGGTCTGCTCCTCCGGCACCTACATCCGCGCCCTCGCCCGCGACCTGGGCGCGGACCTCGGCGTCGGCGGTCATCTCACCGCGCTGCGCCGCACCCGTGTGGGCCCGTACAAGCTGGACGCCGCCAGGACGCTGGAGCAGCTCGAGCGGGAAATGACCGTGATGCCGATCGCGGAGGCGGCCGCGGCCGCGTTCCCCCGCTGGGACGTCGACGCCCGGCGCGCCCGGCTGCTCACCAACGGCGTACGGCTGGACATCCCCGACGAGTACGCGGGCGCCGGCCCGGTGGCCGTCTTCGGCCCCGAGGGCCGCTTCCTCGCGCTCGTGGAGGAGCAGCGGGGCAAGACCAAGAGCCTTGCGGTCTTCGGCTGACGGCCGCCGTCGGTGGGCCGTCCGTCCACGGGGCCGCCCGTCCGTGGAGCGGCGAGCACGGGGCGTGTGCCCCGGTCGCCGCTCCACGGCGGCCCCCTCGGTTCCCCCACTTCTGAGCTGTATCCAGCTGCCCCCGCCCATTCACCCGACCGTGCGGGCGCTCGGAGTGAACAGGGGGAGCGCGAGGGGCGCGCTCGCCGCCTTCCCCGGGTGCACCACGTGATCCGCCCGGCCGGCCGTCCGGCTGGTCCTGTGCCGCTCGCCGTCAGGAGCACGGCGGGCGCGGGCGTTCCCGTCCGACGCTCCCGTCCGGCCTGCGCCGTCCGGCACCCGCTGTCCGACGACCGTTCGCCCGGCCGGCAGCCGCCCGGACGGCGTGCACCCCGTCACAGGGCCCATGCCCGTGCGAGCGGGGAACCCGGGGCATGGCACCCTTAGACCTGCGGACAAGCAGCAAGACGAACACCAAGACGAACAAGGCGAACAAGGCGACAGGGACCACAGGTGCGACGAGGAGCGGTCACAGTGCAGCGCTGGCGTGGCTTGGATGACATCCCCCACGACTGGGGGCGCAGCGTCGTCACCATCGGCTCCTACGACGGAGTCCACCGCGGACACCAGCTGATCATCAAGCACGCCGTGAACCGCGCCCGCGAACTCGGCATCCCCGCCGTCGTCGTCACCTTCGACCCGCACCCCAGCGAGGTCGTCCGCCCCGGCAGCCATCCGCCGCTGCTGGCCCCGCACCACCGCCGTGCCGAACTGATGGCCGAGCTGGGGGTGGACGCGGTGCTCGTCCTGCCCTTCACCGTGGAGTTCTCGAAGCTGTCCCCGGCCGAGTTCGTCGTCAAGGTGCTGGTCGACAAGCTGCACGCCAAGGCGGTCGTCGAGGGCCCGAACTTCCGCTTCGGCCACAAGGCCGCCGGCAACGTGGAGTTCCTCGCCGAGCAGGGCAAGATCTACGACTTCGAGGTCGAGGTCGTCGACCTGTACCTCACCGGGGAGGCGGGCGGCGGCGAGCCCTTCTCCTCGACCCTGACCCGCCGCCTGGTCGCCGAGGGCGACGTCGAGGGCGCCCGCGAGATCCTGGGCCGCCCGCACCGGGTGGAGGGCGTCGTGGTCCGCGGTGCCCAGCGGGGCCGCGAACTGGGCTTCCCCACGGCCAACGTCGAGACGCTCCCGCACACCGCGATCCCCGCCGACGGCGTCTACGCCGGCTATCTGCACGCCCAGGGCGAGGTGATGCCGGCCGCGATCTCCGTCGGCACGAACCCGCAGTTCGACGGCACCGAGCGCACGGTGGAGGCGTACGCCATCGACCGCGTCGGCCTCGACCTCTACGGCCTGCACGTCTCCGTCGAGTTCCTGGCCTTCGTCCGCGGCCAGGCGAAGTTCGACTCCCTCGAGGCGCTGCTGGAGAGGATGGCGCAGGACGTCGCCCAGTGCCGGGAGATCATCGCGGCGGACGGAAGGGCGGACGCGAAGACGGACGCGAAGGCGGACACAGGCACGGACACGAAGGACACGAAGACGGAGTAGTCCGCGCCGGAACCCGCCCGGCGGCCCGGGCGGGTCTTCTCGCCGGCGGACGGCACCGGGGTACGGGCGGAGAGCCGCGGACGGGCCTCTCAGGACGCCGGGGGAGCGGCGTCCGCCCGCGCGTGCGCCCAGTGGCACGCGACAGGCGCCTCGCCGCCCGCACCGGGAATCCCCGGATCCCGGCTGCGGCAGGCCCGGGCCACCCCCGCCCGTTCGGCCTCCCCGCTCGCCAGGACGGGGCAGCGGACGTGGAAACGGCAGCCGGGGGGAATGCGGGAGGGGTCCGGGGGCTCGCCGCCGAGGACGACCGGATCCCCGGGGGCCTCGGGCAGGACGGACAGCAGGGCCCGGGTGTACGGGTGCCGGGGGGCCGTCAGGACCTGTTCCACCTCGCCGGTCTCCACGATCCGCCCCAGATACATCACCGCGACCCGGTCGGCGATGTTCCAGGCCAGCCCCAGATCGTGGGTCACCACCAGCGCGGACAGGCCGAGTTCGGTGCGCAGCCGCAGCAGCAGGGCGAGGATCTCACCGCGCACCGAGGCGTCCAGGGAGGCCACCGGCTCGTCGGCGACGAGGAGTTCGGGCTCCAGGACCAGCGCGCCCGCGATGACCACGCGCTGGCGCTGCCCCCCGGACAGCTCGTGCGGATAGCGCAGGAAGAACCGCTCGGGCGGACGCAGCCCGGCCCGTGACAGGGCCTCGGCGACCGCCGCCCGCTCGTTTCCGCCGTACCCGTGGATGCGCAGCCCCTCGGCCACGGCGTCGTACACGGTGTGGCGCGGGTTGAGCGAGCCGCTCGGGTCCTGGAGCACCAGCTGGACCCGTTTGCGGTACGCCTTCAGCGCCCGCGAGGAGTAGTCCAGCGGGGCGCCGTCGAAGAGCACGCGTCCCGCGGTCGGCCGCACCAGGCCGAGCAGCGAGCGGGCCAGTGTCGTCTTGCCGCACCCCGACTCGCCCACCAGCGCCACGATCTCCCCGCGGCGGATGGCGAGGTCCACTCCGTCCACGGCCCGGGCGGCCGGCGCGCCGTTTCGGCCGGGGAAGGCGACGCGCAGGCCCTCGGCCCTCAGCAGCTGTGACATGTCCGTCATGCGGTGCCGCTCCTCGCCTCCGTCCCGCCCTCGGCGGCCGCGGCCCCCTCGGGCACGTGCACACAGGCCGCCCGCCGTCCCGCTCCCGCCCCGCGCAGCGCCGGGTCCCGCACGGCGCAGACGTCCAGTGCGACCGGGCAGCGCGGATGGAACGCGCACCCGGAGGGCAGCGCCGCCGGATCCGGGGGATCGCCCGGCAGACCGCGGGGGGCGAACCGGGACGCCGGGTCGCCGATCCGGGGAAACGCCTCCGCCAGGGCCTTGCCGTAGGGGTGCCGGGCGTCCTCGTAGACCTGCCGGGCCGGGCCCTCCTCGACCACCCGGCCCGCGTACATCACCGCCAGCCGGTCGCAGGTGTCGGCCAGCACGGCGAGATCGTGGCTGATCATGACCAGTCCGAGGTCCTGCTCGCTCACCAGCCCCTCGATCAGCCGCAGGATCTGGGCCTGGACCATCACGTCCAGCGCCGTGGTGGGCTCGTCGGCGACGATCAGACGCGGATCGCAGGCCAGCGCCATCGCGATCATCACCCGCTGCCGCTGCCCGCCGGACAGCTCATGGGGATAGGCACGCGCCCGGGCCGCCGGCAGCCCCACCAGCTCCAGCAGTTCCCCCGCCCTCCTCCGTGCGCTTGCAGCGGTCGCCCGGCGGTGCAGCAGGATCGGCTCGGCGATCTGGTCGCCGATCCGGTGCACGGCGTTCAGCGAGTGCATCGCGCCCTGGAAGACGATCGACGCCCCCGCCCAGCGCACCGCCCGCACCCGGCCCCACTTCATCGTCAGGACGTCCTCGCCGTCCAGCAGGATCTCGCCGCCGATCCGGGTCCCGGCCGGCAGCAGCCGCAGCAGCGCCAGCGCCAGTGTGGACTTGCCGCAGCCCGACTCGCCCGCGATGCCGAGCTTCTCGCCCGGGGCGAGGGTCAGGTCGACCCCGCGCACGGCGGCCGCGCCGTTCGGATACGTCACTTCCAGGTTCCGCACGTCGAGCAGGGTCAACGGGACACCCCCAGCCTGGGGTTGAGAACGGACTCGACCGCCCGCCCGCACAGGGTGAACGCCAGCGCGACCACCGCGATGGCGACCCCCGGCGGCACCAGGTACCACCAGGCGCCGGAGCTGACCGCCCCCGCCTCCCGCGCGTCCTGCAGCAGTCCGCCCCAGGACACGACCGTCGGGTCGCCGAGCCCGAGGAAGGCGAGCGTCGCCTCCGCCAGGATCGCGGAGGAGATGATCAGGGTGGTCTGGGCGAGCACCAGCGGCATGACGTTCGGCAGCACGTGCCGGGACATCACATGCCAGTGGCCGCCGCCGAGCGCCTTCGCCCGCTCGATGTACGGCCGTGCCTCCACCGCCAGGGTCTGCGCCCGCACCAGACGCGCGGTGGTCGGCCAGGTGGTCACGCCGATCGCCAGGACGACGGTGCCCAGCGAGCGGGACAGCACGGTGGCGAGCGCGATGGCGAGCACCAGCGTCGGCATCACCAGGAACCAGTCCGTGATCCGCATCATCACCGTGGCGTACCAGCCGCGGAAGTGCCCCGCGGTGATGCCGATGAGCGTTCCGATCGCCACCGACAGCACGGCCGCGAGCAGCCCGACCAGCAGGGAGACGCGTGACCCCCAGATCACCAGGCCGAGCAGATCGCGGCCGAACCGGTCGGTGCCCAGCGGGAAGCGTGCGCTGGGGCTCTCCAGCGGCCCGCCGGGCGCACCGGTCACGCTCTGCGCGTCCGCCCCGACGGTCAGCGGCGCGGTCAGGGCCACCAGTACGCACAGCACGAGCACGGCCAGCCCGAGGACGCCCGCACGGTGCCTGCGGTACTGCCTCCAGAAACGGGCGGCGGAGGCCCGGCGGCGCTGCCGGGCGAGCGCACGCGGACCGGGCGTGTGCGGACCGGGCTGCGCGGCGGTCTTGACGGTCATCGGCCCACCCTGGGATCGAGCAGCGGATACAGCAGGTCGGCGAGGGTGTTCATCACGATCACCGCCGCGGCGAAGAAGAAGAACAGCCCCTGCACCAGCGGCAGATCGGGCACGCTCAGCGCCTGGTAGAACAGCCCGCCGAGCCCCGGCCAGGAGAACACCGTCTCGACGAGGATCACCCCCGCCACGGTCCGGCCGAGATTGACGAAGACCAGCGTCATGGTCGGCAGCAGTGCGTTCGGCACGGCGTGCCGGCGCCGTACGAGGGCGTCCCGGAGGCCCTTGGCCCGCGCGGTCGTCAGATAGTCGCCGCCCATCTCGTCCAGCAGCGCCGACCGGGTGACCAGCAGGGTCTGCCCGTACTCCACCGCCACCAGCGTCACCACCGGCAGGACCAGATGGTGGGCGACGTCGACGGCGTGGGCGAGGCCCTCCTTGCCGCCCGACTCCATGCCCCCGGTCGGGAACAGACCCGGAACCGGGCCCACGCCCACCGACAGCACGATGATGAGCAGCAGCCCCAGCCAGAAGGACGGGATGGAGTAGAGCGTCAGCGCCAGCCCCGTGTTGAGGCGGTCGCCGAGCCCGCCGTGCCGCCAGGCGGAGCGGGTGCCGAGGACGATGCCGAGCGCGGTGTAGAGCACGAAGGCCGTCCCGGTCAGCAGCAGGGTGTTGGGCAGCGCCTCGGTGATCTTGTCGATGACCGGGGCACGGAACTGGTACGAGGTCCCCAGATCCCCGGTCAGCGCCTTGCCGCAGTAGTCCGTGAACTGCCGCCACAGCGGCAGGTCGAGCCCGAACTCCCTGCGGTAGACGGCGATCTGCTCGGCGGAGACCGGCCGGCCGCCGGTCATGAACCTCACCGGGTCGCCCGGGATCAGCCGGAAGAGGAAGAAGCTGGTGACGAGGACGGCGAGCAACGAGACGGCCGCACCGGCCAGTTTGCCCGCCACGTACCGCAGATACGCGGCAGTGGTCCTCGCCCGCGGTCCCCGGCCCGTCGCCGGCCCGGGCGTTCCCGGGCCGGCGACGGGCCCCTCGGCCGGGGAGACCGGCGAGGAGGTCGCCTCAGCGGTCATGCGCGCTCACCGCCCGCCTCGCCCACGGCCCGCCCACGGCCTATTCACGGTCGTCCGCCGTGGCCCGGCGGCGCAGCGCGAGGACCGCCACGAGACCGGCGAGGGCGGCGGCGCCCGCCACGATCCCGACGACGGCCCCCGTGGACACCGAACCGTCCGAGGAGTCGCCGGAGTCCGCCGGAACGGCCGACCACCAGCTCCAGTAGCCGTCCTGTCCGTAGATGTTCCCGGCCTTCGCCGGCATGGTGGTGATCGACGCGATCTGGTCCGTGCGGTAGGCCTCGACCGCGTTGGGATAGGCCATGACGTTCATGTACCCGAGGTCGTACAGCCGCGCCTGCATCCGCCGGACGAGCTCCGCCCGTCTGGCCGGGTCGTACTCGGCGAGCTGCTCGGCGTACAGCTCGTCGTACGTCTTGTCGCAGATGAAGTTGTCGGTGGCGCCGGTGTCCCTGGGGGTCGCCGGAAGCGCGGCGCAGGTGTGGATGGAGAGCACGAAGTCGGGGTCGGGGTTGACCGACCAGCCGTCGAAGGCGAGGTCGTACTTGCCCGCGAGCCACGGGTCGGTCACGTTGTCCAGGCAGGTGAGGGTGACCCCGATGCCGAGCCGGCCCCACCACTCCTGCAGATACTTGCCGATCGCCTTGTCGTTGGGGTCGGTCGCATGGCACAGCACCCGGTAGTTCAGCGGCCTGCCGTCCTTGCCGACGCGCTTGCCGTCGGCGTTCTTCCGGTAGCCCGCCTCGTCCAGGAGCCGGGCGGCCCTCGCCGGGTCGTACGCCAGCAGCCGGTCCTTCGGCGGCTTCCAGAAGTACGCCGGGTAGCGCGGCGGGATGTAGCCCTGGCCCTCCACCGCGTGGCCCTGGAAGACCTTGTCGATGACGGCCTTCCGGTCGACCGCCATGAACAGCGCGTGCCGCACCCGCCGGTCGTGCAGGGACGGATGACCGTCACCGAACCTCTCGCCGTTCCTGGCCCGTGCGCCCGGGTTGACGGCCAGGGCGTAGAAGCGGCGGCCGGGGGCGTCGTTGACGCGGATGTTCTTCTCGCCCTTGAGGGAGGCGGCCTGGGCGGGCGTCAGGGACGGCGAGCCGGCCACGAAGGAGACCTCGCCCTTGCGCAGGGCGGCGACGGCGGCGTCCTGGTCCTTGTAGTACCGGAAGACCAGCTCGTCGAACTTCGGCGCGCCCCGCCAGAAGTTCTTGTTGGCCTTCAGCCGCACATGGCTGTCGGGCTTGTAGTCGGTGAGGACGAACGGCCCGTTCCCGACGATCGGGAAGCTCTTGTCGTTGTTGAACTCGGAGAAGTCCGTGACCTTCTCCCAGATGTGCTTGGGCACGATCGGCACGTCGAGCGCGGTCATCGTGGCCTGCGGCTTCTTCAGCCGGATCACCAGGCGGGTGGGGCTGGGCGCGGTGACCTGCGCGAAGTTGGCGACGAAGCTGCCGTTGGCGGTGGCGGCGTCCGGGTCCGTCATCATCTTGTTGAACGTCCACGCCGCGTCCTCGGCGGTGGCCCGCCGCCCGTCCGACCACATCGAGTCGGAGCGGATCGTGTAGGTCCAGGTCAGCTTGTCCGGCGACGCCTCCCACTTGGTGGCCAGACCCGGGACGACCCGGGCGTCCTCGGGGTCGTAGTTGGTCAGGTACTCGTACATCAGCCGGTGGATGCTGGTGCTGACCAGCCGTACCGCCAGGAAGGGGCTGAGCGAGTCCACGCTCTGCGCGACGGCGACGGTGAGGACCTTCCTGCCCGACGTGTCCGAGGTGTCCGCCGCGGCCCGGGCCTGCGGCGGACACCTCGGACACG
>NZ_MUME01000175.1 GCF_002155915.1 Streptomyces thermovulgaris
TGCGGTCTTCGGCACCGTGCTGGTGCCGGGCACGGGTCTGCTGGAGCTTGCCCTGACCGCCGCCCACCACATCGGAGCCGACCAGATCACCGAACTGACCTTGGCCGAACCCCTGGTGATCGACGAAGCGGTCCAGATCCAGATCACGGTCAGCAGGCCCGACGCGGACAGCCGCCGTACGATCGCGATCTACAGCCGCCCCGACGGCGCACAGGACGACCCGGGCTCCTGGACCCGGCACGCGAGCGGTGAGCTTCTGGACGTACCCGTCGACGCCTCCACGTCCGACGAGTTCGCAGAGCTGGCCCGCTGGCCGGTGGCCGGTGCCGAGCAGGTGGAACTGGACGGCTTCTACGAGGCGTTCAGTGCCCAGGGCATCGACTACGGCCCGGCCTTCCAGGGCCTGGTGGAGCTGTGGCGCAAGGACAACACCGCCTACGGACGCGTCCGCCTGCCCGATGCGCTCGAGGGCGCAGCCGCGGACTACAACCTCCACCCCGCTCTGCTCGACACGGCCCTGCACATCATGAAAGCCGTGACCGGCACAGCCGGCCGGCAGGAGTCCGAAGGCGCCCTGCTGCCCTTCGAGTGGAGCGACGTCGAGCTGTACGCGACGGGCAGCCAGGAGTTGCGTGTCCGTATCGACGTCTCCTCCTCGGACACCGGCCAGGAGATCCGGGTCTGGGCGTCCGACCCGGAGGGCGAACCCGTCGCGCGGATCGGCGGACTCCACCTCCGCCGGGCGACGGCCGAGCAGCTGAGCACCGCGCGGAGGACAGCCCCCGACGGCCTGCACCGTTTGGAGTTCCAGAAGGTGACCGCCCCCGCCGCGTCCGGCGACACGACCACGGACGTCGTGCTGGCCGGCACGGGCGAACTCGCCGAGCTCCTCGGCGCGCCGGCCGTTCCCGACCTCGAGGCGCTGGCCGTCCTGCTCGATACACGCTCACAGGCCCCCGCCCGAGTCGTCGTCGACATGACCGACTGCTCGGCCCTCTCCAGCGAGCCCGAAGCCGCGTACAGGACGACCGAGCACGTCCTCGCGCAACTCCAGCGGCTGCTGGCCGATGAGCGGCTGGCGTCGGCGGAGCTTGTCTGGGTCACGCGCGGCGGCATCGCCGCCGTGGAGGGCGACCGGCTGGAGGGGCTGTCGTGCGCTCCGTTGTGGGGGCTGGTGCGGGCGGCGCGCAGTGAGCATCCCGAGCGTGGTCTGCGTCTGATCGACCTCGGTCCGGAGGATGCGGACTGGGAGGGGCTGGCTGCTGCGGTGGCTGTTGCCGGTGAGCCGGAGCTTGCCGTGCGCGGGGGCGAGGTGCTCGCCGCCCGCCTGATGCGCGCAGGCGCCACGGACACCACCAGCGACAGTGGCAGCGCCGCGCGTGCACTGAACCCCGAGGGTACGGTGCTGGTTACGGGTGGGACTGGTGAGCTGGGTCGGGTGGTGGCGCGGCATCTGGTGGCCGTGCATGGTGTGCGGCATCTGGTGCTCACCTCCCGTCGTGGGCCGGATGCGCCTGGTGTGGCCGAGCTGGTCCACGAACTGGAAGAAGAAGGTGCGGAATGCGTCCGTGTGGTGGCCTGTGATGTCACTCGGCGAAATGACTTGGCGCAGGTGCTCGGTCTTGCTGAGAAGGGGCATCCGTGGACTGCGGTCCTGCATCTCGCGGGAATCCTGGACGACGGTGTCCTCCTCGGCCAGGACGGAGAGCGGCTCTCTCGGGTGATGGCCCCCAAGGTGGACGGCGCCGTCCACCTCGACGAGCTCACCCGGGACCTCGACCTCGCCGCCTTCGTCCTCTTCTCCTCCGCCGCCGGTACCGTCGGCACGGCGGGCCAGGGCATCTATGGCGCCGCCAACGCCTTCCTCGACGCCTTCGCCGCCCGACGGCGTGCCGAGGGCCGTCCGGTCACCTCCCTCGCCTGGGGCCTGTGGGACCAGGCGGGCGTGGGCATGACGTCCCACCTGGGTGCCGTGGAACTGGAGCGCATGCGCCGCCAGGGCATCGCACCACTGCCCTTCGCACAGGGCCTGGCGCTCCTCGACGCGGTGCTGGCACGCCCCGCCGGCAACTTCGTCCCCGCCCGGCTCGATTTGCGGGAGGCCCAGCATGCCGCGGATGCGGGGGAGGAGGTTCCGGCGCTCTTCCGGGCTCTGGTACGACGGAACACCAGGCCGGCCCGCGCCAGGACCAGCGTCACGTCCGCACCCACAGGGCTGCGCGACCGGCTGCTGGCCGCCCCGGCGGAGGAGCGGATCGAACTGGTCACACAGCTGGTGCTCCGGGAAGTGGCCGCCGTACTCGGCCTCGACTCGGCGGACTCCCTCGCCCCGGATCAGGTGCTCAAGCACCTGGGCCTCGACTCGCTGATGGCCGTCGAGCTGCGCCGCGGTCTCTCGGCCGCCACCGAGCTCTCGCTGCCTGCCACCCTCGCCTTCGACTACCCGACGCCCGAGGAGATCGCCAAGCTGATCCTGACCCGGCTGGATCTGCCGACCACACCCGAGGCGACACCCGCCTCGGCATCCTCCGACGCCCCCGGGGACGCCACGGATTCCGAGGCTCTGCTCGGCTGGGCCCTCGAACGGCTCTCCGCGGACCAGCTGCGCCGCAGCGGCCTGCTGGACCGGCTCGTGGAACTGGCCCGCGAGTCAGCCCCGGCCCCGGAGGGCACGGCGACCGTCCCGGCCCCGGCCGAACCGGCCGGCGCCCTGGACGACGAGAGGTCGGTGGACGACATCAACGCGGAGCTGAACGCACTGCTGGAGGCGTCGGGGTTCGACCTCGACTGATCTCCCTCGACAACCCCGTTCGGCCGTGGTCGCCCGGGCCCGAAGCCCTGCGGCGGTCCGCCCGCAGTGCCCCAGGGGACTCCAGGGCCCGGGAACAGGACGCTGCCCCAGCACCGCACCCATACGGCGACAGACGGCGAGGAGAGCCCGGCACACCTGTGCCGGGCTCTCTGCTCTGTCGGGGCGCTGGACCGGCGACGACGCACCAGGTGGGTGCGACCGACGCTCAAGCGACCACCGATTGGCTGGTGGGGTCCCGCAATCCGTCCGCCCGGGACGCTGTTCGCCCGCCGTGGCCGCGCAGAAAGGCTCAATGGTGTCGATGTCAAACCAGAACCGGATGGAAGCCGCTCTGCCCGCTATCCGCGCGCTGCAGAAGCGTGCGGCGGATCTGGAAGCGCGGCAGGCCCGGCAGCACGAGCCGATTGCTGTGGTGTCGATGGCGTGTCGTCTTCCGGGTGGGATTGATACGCCGGAGGCGTTTTGGGAGTTGCTGGCTGCTGGTGGGGATGCGGTGGGTGGTCTGCCCGAGCGGTGGCGGGGGCTGGACCTGTATGACCCGGATCCGGAGGCGGTGGGCAAGAGTTATGCCCGTGAGGGGGGTTTCCTGGAGGGGGTTGAGGATTTCGATCCTGCTTTCTTCGGGATCTCGCCGCGTGAGGCGGTGTCGATGGATCCGCAGCAGCGGCTGGTGCTGGAGACGTCCTGGGAGGCCCTGGAGCGGGCCGGCATCCGACCCGACTCGCTCCGTGGGAGCAAGACCGGGGTCTACCTCGGCACGATGAGCTCCGACTACGGCGACCTGGGTCGCGACCTGGAGACTTTCGACGGTTACGTGAACACCGGCAAGGCGTCCAGTGTGGTTTCGGGCCGGGTGTCCTACACCCTGGGGCTCCAGGGGCCCGCCGTCACCGTCGACACCGCCTGCTCGTCCTCCCTCGTCGCCCTCCACCTCGCCGTCACCGCGCTGCGGCAGGACGAATGCGACCTCGCCCTGGCCGGCGGCGTCACCGTCATGAGTGCGCCTTCCCTCTTCGTGGAGTTCTCGCGGTTGAAGGGGATGGCTCCTGATGGGCGGTGCAAGTCCTTCTCGGCGCGGGCTGATGGTGCGGGCTGGGCTGAGGGTGTTGGGGTTTTGGTGCTCAAGCGGCTGTCGGCTGCCGAGCGTGACGGTGACCGGATCCTGGCGGTGATCCGTGGCAGCGCGGTCAACCAGGACGGCCGTTCCCAGGGCCTGACCGCGCCCAACGGCCCCTCGCAGCAGCGGGTGATCCGCGACGCACTGGCCGCTTCCCGCCTCACCCCCGCCGACATCGACGCGATCGAGGCCCACGGCACCGGCACCCCGCTGGGCGACCCGATCGAAGCCGGCGCACTGGCCGAGGTGTTCGGCCCGGACCGGGATACGGACCGGCCGGTCTATCTGGGCTCGTCGAAGTCGAACATCGGACACACGCAGGCCGCCGCCGGTGTGGTGGGTGTGATCAAGATGGTGCTGGCTCTGCAGCACCAGATGCTGCCGAAGACGCTGTACGCCGACGAGCCCAGCCCGCACATCGCCTGGGAGGGCAGCGGCCTGAAACTCCTGGACGAGGCCCGACCCTGGCCGCGCGAGGCCGGCCGAGTACGCCGAGCCGGAGTGTCCTCCTTCGGCCTGTCGGGCACCAACGCGCATGTGGTGCTGGAAGAACCCCCGGTGCGGAAGAGCACCGAGGCAGCACCGGATGACACCCCTGGAGATGGCGCTACCCGAAGCGGCATTGCTGAGGGTGGTCCGGTGCCTCTGGTCGTCTCTGGTCGGGATGTGGGGGCGTTGCGTGCGCAGGCTGGTCGGTGGGCGGAGTGGCTGGCTGGTTGTGGTGATGCGGTGTCGTTGGTTGATGTGGCGGCGACGGCGGTGTGGGGGCGGTCGCAGTTTGAGTATCGG
>NZ_MUME01000176.1 GCF_002155915.1 Streptomyces thermovulgaris
CGCCGCCAAAGCGCCCCGCGGCGCATCGCTCCTTTGGGGTCTCCTGCTGGTCCGGCTATGTTCCGGGAATGGCCGTTCACGCTCTCGCCGACCGTCTGCGCCGTCTGCCGCCGTCCTGCGGGACCGTGCGGCTCGTCGGGATCGACGGGCACGCCGGATCCGGGAAGACCACGTTCGCCGGGAAGCTGGCGGCGGCCCTCGGGGACGCACCCGTGCTGCACCTGGACGACATCGCCAGTCATCAGGAGCTGTTCTCGTGGGACGGGCGGCTGCTGCGCGAGGTCGTCGAGCCGCTGCGGCGCGGGGCGACGGCGCACTACCGCCCCTACGACTGGCGGGCACGGCGGTTCGGACCGCCGCGCCCGCTGCCGCCGGCGCCGGTGGTCCTCGTCGAGGGCGTGGGGGCGGGACGGCGGGTGCTGCGCCCGCGTCTGGCGCGGCTGCTGTGGATGGACCTGCCGTGCGAGGAGGCCTGGGCGCGGGGGCGGTCCCGGGACGGGGAGGAGCAGAGGGAGTTCTGGTCCGGATGGGTCGAGGCCGAGCGCCGGCACTTCGCCGAGGACCCCTCGCGTCCCTTCGCCGACCTTCTGGTGCGGCAGTCGGCACAGGGGTACGAGGTGCTTCCGGGACCTGCCGGGACCGTTGGACCGGACCAGCCCGTCACCGGCGGTGACGGTTCGGCGTCATTGTGCCGAACCTGTGAAGATCGTCGCGCGTGAACTTCCCCGACTGTCTCAACTCCGCTTGACCCAGGGGCCGTACAGGACTTACGTTCTCACTGTGCGGCCGTCGACGGCCGCCGACGGACACGAAGCCCCCGGTTGTTCCCCCGTGATCGGGGGCTTCGTTCTGCCCTCCGGCTGTTTTCCGGACGCCGTCCGGCGCCATGTGATCACCCTCGGTCACCGCATGCGGTGCACCCGGTCCGCCCCACCTCGTCGAACGGCCCGTACGGCACTCTTCGGCGCGCGGCGGCCCCACGGGTACGATGCCCTCGGTGCGACCTAGGACGGCCGCTCAGCACACGGCAACTCCGGTCCGCGGTACAGCAGTTCGACCACAGGAGGCCGTCCGGTGGATGCCGGGCGGGCGACCCTTGGGGGCACGGTTTGTGGGGGACGTGATGGACTTCGGCGCACAGGGCCCCGACGCCCCGGCCGACCTCGCGTGGCTGCGAGGCGTGGACGCCTACACCATGGGCGCCTATGCGCAGGCGGAGGAGGAGTTCCGCACCGCGGTACGGCTGGACCCCGGAATGGCCGACGCCTGGCTCGGGCTGCACGCCCTGCGGGTGGACACGACGACCGCGCTGCTGCGGATGTTCCGGCACCGGGACCGTTTCGGCGAGCAGCGCGCCCGGCACCGCCGCACCCTCAACTCCTGGTACTGGCTGGGCTGGTGGGTGCAGCCCGTGCTGGAGAAGCCCCGTGATCTGCTGCTCGCGCACGCCTCGCACTGGCTGGACGGCCGCCATGTCCCCGAGCTGGACCGGGCGCTGGCCTGCCTGCCCCCGGTGGACACCGACCCCCAGGTCCGCTTTCTGCACGCCTGCCGCGCCTATCTCGTCAAGGACTGGGAGCAGCTGATCCGGCACACCGACCCGCTGCTCGACGACCCTCTGCTCGGCATCGAGGCCGGGCTGTTCGGCGGCATGGCCCGGGTCCGGCTGGAGATGTACGGGCAGGCCGAGCCGCTGCTCACGGCCGCGCTGATGCGCTGCCGCAGCGAGCAGCCGCAGCGCAAGGAGCTGCGGTACTGGCTGGCACGGGCGCACGAGGGCACCGGGCGCAGCGCCGCCGCGCTCCCGCTGTACCGGGCGGTGCACCGGGTCGACCCGGCCTTCATGGACACCTCGGCGCGGCTGGCGGCGATCGCCGAGAGCGACGGCTACGACGACGCGTCCGGGCTCTCCGCGGTCACGCTGACCGATGCCGGGCCGGACACGGTGGACGGCCCGGACACGCTGGACCCGCTCTTCGGCACGGAGGGGCGCGATCCGAAGCCGTCCGGTTCCGGTCTGCCGCCGGCGGCCGGTCCGGCGGTGCGCCGGCGGACCGCGGGGGGCGGAGGGGCGCCGCCGCCGGGGCCGGCCGATCCCGCGCTGCTCGAGGAGGCGCTCGCCGAACTCGAGCGCATGGTGGGGCTGGAGCCGGTGAAACGCCAGGTCAAGGCCCTGTCCGCACAGTTGAACATGGCACGGCTGCGGGCCGAGCAGGGGTTGCCCGTGCAGCCGCCCAAGCGTCACTTCGTCTTCTCCGGTCCCTCCGGCACCGGGAAGACCACCGTCGCCCGCATCCTCGGTCGCGTGTTCTACGCGCTGGGGCTGCTCGGCGGCGACCATCTGGTGGAGGCCCAGCGGGCCGACCTGGTCGGCGAGTACCTGGGGCAGACCGCCGTCAAGGCCAATGAGCTCATCGACTCCGCCCTCGGGGGCGTCCTCTTCGTCGACGAGGCGTACTCGCTGTCCAACTCCGGCTACGGCAAGGGGGACGCCTACGGCGACGAGGCGTTGCAGGTGCTGCTCAAGCGGGCCGAGGACAACCGCGATCAGCTGGTGGTGATACTCGCCGGCTATCCCGAGGGCATGGACCGGCTGCTCGCCGCCAACCCCGGGCTGTCGTCCCGTTTCACGACCCGGGTGGACTTCCCCTCGTACCGGCCCTCGGAGCTCACCGAGATCGGCAAGGTGCTCGCCGCGGAGAACGGCGATCTGTGGGACGAGGAGGCCCTGGAGGAACTGCGCTCGATCGCCGAGCACGTGGTCGAGCAGGGATGGATCGACGAACTCGGGAACGGGCGGTTCCTGCGGACGCTGTACGAGAAGAGCTGTGCCTACCGGGACCTGCGGCTGTCGGCGTACCCGGGGAAGCTGTCCCGGGAGGACCTGGCGACGCTGCGGCTGCCGGATCTGATGCAGGCGTACGGGGAGGTTCTGTCGGGCCGGGGTCCGCAGGACCCGTCGGCGTTGTGACGGCCGCCGGTCCCGTCGCTCCGGGTGCCCCCGCCGGCTCCGGCGGGGCGTGGCGCCCCGGCCGGAACCGGCGGCCGGACACGGCCGGACGCTACGGCGCCAGCGCCTCCTCCGGCTCCCCGCTCTTCTCCGGCCCGGCCGGCGGCGTCTTCTCCGGTCCGGCCGGAGGCGTCTGCGCCGTCACCCGGTGCGCGGGGTCCCGCACCTCGCCCACCAGGAGTTCCAGGACGTCCTCCAGGGCGACCAGGCCCAGCACCCTGCCGGAGGCGTCCGCCACCTGGGCCAGATGGGTGGCCGCCCGGCGCATGACCGTCAGTGCGTCGTCGAGCGGCAGCTCGGCACGCAGGGTGGTCATCGGGCGCCAGGTCCGCCGGGGCACGGGCCGGTCGAAGTCCTCCAGGTCCAGCACGTCCTTGACGTGGAGGTAGCCCAGGAAGGCGCCGTCGCCGTCGACGACCGGGAAGCGGGAGTAGCCGGTGCGGGCGGTGAGCTCGACGACCTCGCCGGGGGTGACCGACGGGCCGACCGTCACCAGCGAGGCACGTTCCAGCAGGACGTCGGTCACCGGGCGGGAGCCCAGCTCCAGCGCGTCCTCCAGGCGCTCCTGCTCCTCGGGGTCCAGCAGCCCCGCCTGGCGGGAGTCCTCCACCAGCCGGTTGAGCTGCGCCCGGTTGAAGGCGGCCTCGAGCTCGTCCTTGGGCTCGACGCGGAACAGGCGCAGCACCCACTCGGCGCAGGCGCCGAGCACGGCCGTGACCGGCCCGCACAGCCGGGCGAAGGCGACCAGGCCGGGGCCGAGCCACAGCGCGGTCCTCTCCGGCGCGGCCAGGGCGAGGTTCTTCGGCACCATCTCGCCGATGACGAGATGGAGGAAGACCACGGCCACGAGGGCGACGACGAAGCCGAGCGGATGGACCAGTCCGTGGGGCAGGTGCAGCCAGGTGAACACCGGCTCCAGCAGACGGGCCACCGTCGGTTCGGCGACGGCGCCCAGGGTCAGCGAGCAGACGGTGATGCCGAACTGGGCGGCGGCCATCATCTGCGGCAGCCGCTCCAGGCCGTGCAGCACCTGGCGGGCCCGTGCGGTGCCCAGCGGTTCGATCTGGCTGCGGCGGACGGAGACCAGGGCGAACTCGGCGCCGACGAAGAAGCCGTTGCCGAGGACCAGCAGTGCGGCGAGAACCAGTTGGAGCGCGCTCATCGGGCGGCCTCCGCCACGGCCGCGTCCGTGCCCGCCGCGGGGGCGGTGCGGATCAGCCGCACCCGCTCCGCGCGATAGTGCCCGACCCGGTGCACGACCAGCCTCCAGCCGGGCAGCTCCGCCTGGTCGCCGGGGGCCGGGATGCGGCCGAGCAGGTCGGCGACCAGGCCCGCGACGGTCTCGTACGGCCCTTCGGGCACGTCCAGGCCGATGCGCTCGAGCAGGTCGACACGGCAGCCGCCGTCGACGTCCCAGGCGGGCCGGCCGTCCTCCGGCGGGGCGGGGGCGAGTTCGGGCACGTCCGTGGCGTCGTGCTCGTCACGGACCTCGCCGACGAGCTCCTCGACGATGTCCTCCAGGGTGACGACGCCCGCCGTGCCGCCGTACTCGTCGACCACGACGGCGATGGGCTGCTCGCTGCGCAGCCGGGTGAGCAGGAGCCGCACCGGCAGGGTCTCGGGGACCAGCAGCGCCGGGCGGGCGATGCGGCTCACGGGGGTGCGCAGCCGTTCGTGCGCCGGCACCGCGAGGGCGTCCTTGAGGTGGACCATGCCGACGATCTCGTCGATCCTCCCGCGGTGGACGGGGAAGCGGGACAGGCCGGTGGCGCGGGTCAGGTTGACCACGTCCTCGGCGGTCGCCGAGGCCTGCAGGGCGCTGACCCTCACACGGGGGGTCATGACGTGCTGTGCGGTCAGTTCGCCCAGGGACAGGGTGCGCACGAAGAGGTCCGCGGTGTCCGGTTCGAGGGCGCCGGCCCGGGCCGAGTGGCGGGCCAGCGAGACCAGCTCGTCGGGGGTGCGGGCGGAGGCCAGTTCCTCGGTGGGCTCGACGCCCAGGGCGCGCACCAGCCGGTTGGCGATCGCGTTCAGCGCGGCGATCACCGGGCGGAACAGACGGGAGAAGACGTACTGCGGGCCGGCCACGAAGCGCGCGACCTGCAGGGGGCGGGAGACCGCCCAGTTCTTGGGCACGAGCTCGCCGATCACCATCTGGACCGCCGAGGCCAGCAGCACACCGACGGCCACGGCGGCTCCGGGGACGGCTCCCTCGGGTATGCCGGCCGCCGTGAACGGCCCGTGCAGCAGCCGGGCCAGCGACGGTTCGGCGAGCATGCCGACCACCAGGGAGGTGAGGGTGATGCCGAGCTGGGTGCCGGAGAGCTGGAACGACAGCTCCTTGAGACATGCGACGACCCTGCGGGCCCGTGGATCGCCTTCGGAGGCGGCCTTCTCGACGTCCGGGCGTTCGACGGTCACCAGACCGAACTCGGCCGCGACGAAGAAACCATTGGCCAGGATCAGCAGGAATGCCGCTGTCAGGAGCAGCAGGGGGATGATCACGATGCCGCCGCCTCCGTGTGTCCGCGCACCGCGGTCGGGCGGTGGGCGCTATGTCGGCAGGGGGCGGCGCAGGTACTGCAGGACGATCCGTCCATTGCCGGAGGGAGTCACTCCTCGGGTAGCAGGAGCCCCTGGCACCGGGCGGAGCTCAGGGGCGGAGGCACGGTGGACGTCGCCTCCGCCCAACAGAATATTCAAGACAGCGCTTCCCGCATCAGAGCGGACGTCTTCCGGTCCGGCTCGTCCGGTCCGGCCCGGGGCTTTCCCTCTCAGCCCCGGGGCTCCCCCTCGGACCGCTCGGGGTCCGGGGCGGACCGGGCCTCGACGAGCGCGCGCAGGGTGCGTGCGTCGGCGAGGGCCCGCTGCCTGGCGATGCCCGGCTGGATGGCGAGCACGGGCAGGACGGTGCCGTCGCTGAGGTCCAGGAACACCCAGGGGTCGCCGGGGCGCAGGTTCACCCGCAGGATCTCCGCCCAGTCCAGCCGGCGCCGGCTGATGATGTTGACGACGGTGAGACCGGAGTCGTCGGCGACCGCCTTCGGCCGGGCGAGCAGGACCGGGACCCCGGCGAGCAGGGCCCCGGTGAGGACGAAGCTGAGGCGCTCGGCGGGGCCGATCCGCTCCAGCAGCAGGGAGACGGTCGAGATCGCCGTGAACAGGGCGGCCGCGGCGGTGAGCAGGACGGCCCGGGTGCGGCCCGGCCGGAAGGTGACGGGCAGGTCGGGCAGGTCGTCGGACAGATCAGACATCGCCATGTGCGCCTTTCATCACTTTCGCCCTCTTCCGCCCCTTGCGCCTCTTCTTCTCTTTTTCCGCCTTGTGGGCCTCTTCCTTCCGGCCCCGCGGGCCTCCTTTGCCCGTCAGAGACGGCAGGCGTGGATGGCCGTGGTCAGGATGGCGCGGGCGCCGATCGCGTACAGGTCGTCCATGACCCGCTGGGCCTCGTCGGCCGGGACCATGGCGCGTACGGCGACCCAGCCCTCGTTGTGCAGCGGGGAGACGGTCGGGGACTCCAGGCCCGGGGTGAGCGCGACGGCCTTCTCCAGCTGCTCGACCCGGCAGTCGTAGTCCATCATCACGTACGTCCGGGCCACCAGGACGCCCTGGAGGCGGCGCAGGAACCGCTGCACCTCGGGCTCCTCGGCGTCCGCGCCGGTGCGGCGGACGACGACCGCCTCCGACTTCATGATCGGTTCGCCGACGACCTCCAGTCCGGCGTTGCGCAGCGAGGTCCCGGTCTCGACGACGTCCGCGATGACCTCGGCGACGCCGAGTTCGATGGCGGTCTCGACGGCGCCGTCCAGGTGGACGACGGAGGCGTCGATGCCGGCGTCGGCGAGGTGCTTGGCGACGATGCCCTCGTAGGACGTGGCGACCGTCTTGCCGTTGAGATCGGTGATGTCGCCGACGGTGCCGGGCTTGGCCGCGTAGCGGAAGGTGGAGCGGGCGAAGCCGAGCGGCAGGATCTCCTCGGCGCCCGCTCCGGAGTCGACGAGCAGGTCACGGCCGGTGATACCGATGTCGAGACGGCCGGTGGCGACGTAGATCGCGATGTCGCGCGGGCGGAGGTAGAAGAACTCGACCTCGTTGACCGGGTCGACGATCCGCAGCTCCTTGGACTCGCGCCGCTGCCGGTAGCCGGCCTCATGCAGCATCTCCGCCGCAGGGCCGGCGAGTGAACCCTTGTTGGGGACGGCGATGCGCAGCATGAGGTCGGCTTCCTTCGTTCGTCTCGGTGCTTCGTGCTGAATTGTGCAGGGAAAAGTGTGCGGGAAAGAGTGTGAGGCCGGTGCTCAGAGACGAGCGTAGACGTCGTCCAGGGAGATGCCGCGGGCGACCATCATCACCTGAACGTGGTACAGCAGCTGCGAGATCTCCTCGGCGGCCGCCTCCTTGCTCTCGTACTCGGCTGCCATCCAGACCTCGGCGGCCTCCTCGACGACCTTCTTGCCGATGGCATGGACTCCCTTGCCGACGAGTTCGGCGGTGCGGGAGGTGGCGGGGTCACCGTGGGCGGCCTTGTGCTGAAGCTCGGCGAAGAGCTCCTCGAACGTCTTCTTGGACATGGTGATCCCCACCCTACGCGCTCCGGGCGGCGGCTCACCGCCATGGTTCGGATACCGAGCGGAGCGTGGCCGCGGTCGCCACCGCCGCGGTGACCGCCTCGTAGCCCTTGTCCTCGCTGGAGCCCTCGAGGCCCGCCCGGTCCAGGGCCTGCTCCTCGGTGTCGCAGGTGAGGACGCCGAAGCCGACGGGCACACCGGTCTCGACCGCCACCTGGGTGAGGCCCTGGGTGACCCCCTGGCACACATAGTCGAAGTGGGGGGTGCCGCCGCGGATGACGACGCCGAGGGCGACGATCGCGTCGTAGCCGCGGCCGGCCAGCACCTTGGCCACCACGGGAAGCTCGAAGCTGCCGGGGACACGGAGCAGGGTCGGCTCGTCGATCCCCAGTTCGTGCAGGGCGCGCAGGGCGCCGTCCACCAGCCCGTCCATCACCTGCTCGTGCCACTGCGCCGCGATGACGGCGACCCTGAGGTCCCCGACGTCGCGGATGGCCAGTTCCGGTGCACCCTTGCCGCTCACGTGTCTCCTCGGTGTTCGTGTGCTTACTGGTTGCCGCAGGTGGACACGGCGGTGGTGTCCAGCCACGGCAGATCGTGGCCCATCCGGTCCCGCTTGGTCCGCAGATAGCGGAGGTTGTGCTCACCGGCCTGGACGGGCATCGGCTCCCGCCGGGTGACCTTCAGGCCGTGCCGGAGCAGGGCCTCGGTCTTGTCGGGGTTGTTGGTCATCAGGCGGACGCTCCTGACACCGAGGTCCCGCAGGATCCGTGCGCCGGCGCCGTAGTCGCGGGCGTCGGCGGGCAGGCCGAGTTCGAGGTTGGCGTCGAGGGTGTCCCGGCCGCGTTCCTGGAGCTCGTAGGCGCGGAGCTTGGACATCAGCCCGATGCCGCGTCCCTCGTGGCCGCGCAGATAGACCACCACTCCCCTGCCCTCGTCCTGGATGCGCCGCAGGGAGGCGTCCAGCTGGGGGCCGCAGTCGCAGCGCTGGGAGGCGAAGACGTCCCCGGTCAGGCATTCGGAGTGGACCCGGACCAGGACGTCCTCGCCCTCGCCGATCTCGCCGTGGACGAGGGCGACGTGCTCGACGCCGTCGACGGCGGAGCGGTAGCCGTACGCCGTGAAGGTGCCGTGCGTGGTGGGCAGGTGGACCTCGGCCTCGCGGCGGACGACGGGCTCGTGCGGGGATCCCTCCGCCCCGCGGGGCTGCTCCTGCTTCGGCGGTGCGGCCGGGAGCGGGGCGGAGGCCGGGAGCTCCCGGGAGCGGCGGTAGGCGATCAGGTCCTCGATGGAGATGATCGTCAGGCCGTGCTTGCGGGCGAAGACGATCAGCTCGGGCAGGCGGAGCATCCGGCCGTCCTCGCCGGCGATCTCCACGATCGCTCCGGCCGGGCGCAGTCCCGCGAGCCGGGCGAGGTCCACGGCGGCCTCGGTGTGCCCGTTGCGGACGAGCACCCCGCCGGGGCGGGCGCGCAGCGGGAAGACATGGCCGGGGCGGACGAAGTCGGCGGGCCCGGCGGTGCCGCTCGCCAGCAGCCGGAGGGTGGTGGCGCGGTCGGCGGCGGAGATGCCGGTGGTGACGCCGTGCTCGGCGGAGGCGTCGACGGAGACCGTGAACGCGGTCTTCATCGACTCGGTGTTCTCCTCCACCATCTGCGGCAGTTCGAGCCGGTCCAGCTCCTCGCCCTCCATGGGGGCGCAGATCAGTCCGCGGCACTCGCTCATCATGAAGGCGACGATCTCGGGGGTCACCTTCTCGGCGGCGATCACGAGGTCGCCCTCGTTCTCGCGGTCCTCGTCGTCGACGACCACGACCGGCCGGCCGGCCGCCATGTCGGCGATCGCCTGCTCGATCGGGTCGAGGGAGAAGTCCTCGGCGTTGTCCGTGCCGCAGAGGACGGGTGCCGCGGTCATGCGGGCGCTCCTTCCAGGACCGGCTGCGCCTTCTCGCGGGTGCGCAGCCACCAGTCGCGCATGCCCCACAGGACGAGTGCGCCGTAGACGATGTAGACGAGGCCGGAGAAGGCGAAGCCGTTGGCGAAGTTGAGCGGGACGCCGACGACGTCGACGAGCAGCCAGGCGAACCAGAACTCGACCATGCCGCGTGCCTGGGCGTACATGGCGATGAGGGTGCCGACGAAGATGTAGGCGTCGGGCCAGGGGTCCCAGGACAGCGACGGGTAGGCGTGGAAGAGACCGGCGACGGCGACGGTGCCGCCGGCGGCGGCGCCGAGCAGGACGGCCCGTTCGCGCCAGGTGGCGAACCGTACGGCGACGTGGCCGTCCTCCGCCCGGTTCCTGCCGCGGTTCCACTGCCACCAGCCGTAGACGGCGACGGCCATGACGATGATCTGCTTGCCGGCGCTGCCGGACAGATGGGCGGTGGCGAACGCGGTGAAGAGGATCAGACCCGAGAGGAACTGGGTGGGCCAGGTCCACAGGGAGCGCCGCCAGCCCAACGCCAGGGCGATCAGGCCGATGACGTTGCCGATCATGTCCGACCACTTGATGTGCTGGCCGAGGACGGTGAAGGCCTCGGAGTTGAGCCAGTTCACCGTGCATCCCCCCGGACCCGGTCGCCGAGCAGCCGTTCGACGTACTTGGCGACGACGTCCACCTCGAGGTTGACCGGGTCACCGGGCTGCTTGAGGCCCAGCGTGGTCAGCTCCAGGGTGGTGGGGATGAGGCTGACGGTGAAGTGCTCGTCGCCGGCCTCGACGACGGTGAGGCTGATGCCGTCGACGGCGATGGAGCCCTTCTCGACGACATAGCGCGCGAGGTCCGCCGGGAGCGAGATCTTCACGATCTCCCAGTGCTCGGAGGGGGTGCGCTCCAGGATCGTGCCGGTGCCGTCGACGTGTCCCTGCACGATGTGCCCGCCCAGGCGGGCGCCCACCGCGGTGGGGCGTTCGAGATTGACACGGGAGCCGACGGCGAGGGCCCCGAGGCTGGAGCGCTTGAGGGTCTCCGCCATGACGTCGGCGGTGAACTCGTCGCCCTCGTGCTCGACGACGGTGAGACAGACCCCGTTCACGGCGATGGAGTCGCCGTGCCGCGCACCCTGGGTCACGACGGGGCCGCGGAGCCGGAAGCGGGCGGCGTCGCCGAGGTTCTCGACGGCGGTGACCTCGCCCAGCTCTTCGACGATTCCGGTGAACACTTCCCGGGTCCTCCTGCCTCTTCGGGCACGGACTCCGGGGCTGCCGCCGACGACAGACTGTGCGAACGAGAGCACACGGGGCGACACCGGACGGGGCCACCCGAAGGGCGGACCCGGACACGGCGCCACGCACAGGTGCGTGCCCGCTCGCCGCGCACTGCCTCCCATCCGGACTTTGACCGTCGGTCCAGGAATTCCACCTGGTCAACCGTTCGCTGGAAAGCGACCGGGTCGCGGACTTTAACCGCCGGTTCGGAGTTTCACCGACCCCGGAGTGCGCTGCTACTGGTACAGGCCCAGTGTGCCACGCCTGATCGGCTCCCCCACAGGGGGGCGCTGTGGAGTGGATCACAAAGGGCGGGGCGGCCGTCGTGCGGGCGTGGGGATCCGGCGGGCAGCAGCCGTCGTCCACCGCCGCCGGAGCGGCTCGTACGGAGGCCGGACACCTGGCGGACAGGCCAGGAAGGCCAACTGGTGTGCGGTACAGGCGTGTTGCTCATCGGCAGTCGGAACGCACCGCAACCGCTGGGAAGTTGGGGTAAGGGAGGCGGCAGGAGGGGCGGTCCGGGGACGGCCGGCGGAAGGGTGCGGCGG
>NZ_MUME01000177.1 GCF_002155915.1 Streptomyces thermovulgaris
CGGGGGAAAGGGGGAGCAGAAGAGGGTCGAGGAGCGGTGAAGGGGAAAGCGGAGGGAAGAGCGCGAGGGGGGTGCCCCTTCCGGGGCCCGGTACGGCCGGCAGGGCCCGGTACGACCAGTAGGGGGCGCGTCTCAGGGATGTTTCAGGGGCGCGGTCCGGAACCGCCGGGAGCGGTGCGGCCGTTCTCCCGGCAGAGAGCGGCAGTGGCCGCGAAGGAGGCGACAGATGTCGAAGAACACGAAGATCGCCGTGGGAGGAGTGGCGGTCGGACTCGTCCTGCTGATCTGGCTGCCCTGGTGGGCCGCCCTCCTGATCATCCTGGGAGTCCCGGCTGCCGCGTACCTGGCGCTGGACCCCTCCCAGCGGCGCCGACTGCGCCACGTCGGCCGCAAGGAACTCGGCCGCTGAAGCGGCGGAAGCACTGGACCGGAAGCACCAGAAGTGTCATGACCCCGGCGCACCGGCGCCGTCCGGGGCACGGGGACCGGCCGCGACGCCGCCCGCGGGCCTGCCGACGGCCCGGCCCGCGAGCGGCCGGGCACGGTGCCCCCTGCGCCGCGCGCCGGTGCGCCGGGCACGGTGGGAGCAGGCCGTGACACCCGGTGCGTCCGCAGGGGAACGCGGCAGGAGCACGCGGGGCCGGAGGGGACGCCGGAGTCAGAGGGGACGTACCGCCAGCTTGTCGAGGGCCTCCAGCAGGCCCGGCAGCTCGGGACCCCGGCCGACCGGCAGCACCTTGCCGGGCTCGTCGTCGAGGAGCACGAAGGCGATGTCGTCGGTGCGGGCCACCATCGACCAGCCGGGGCCGTCCGCCCGCAGGAGGCGTGCGTCCCCCGTCGCATAGGACGAGCGGACGCGGCCCAGCGGCGGCGGCGAGTCCACGTACGCACGGGCCTCCGCCAGGGCCCGGCGGACACCGCTGTGGCCCGGGAACGCCTTCCCGCCGGTGCCGTCCGGCGTTCCGCCGGCCGGGGCCCGGAAGCCGGTGTCGTCGACCTGCTCACGCCACATCGCCCACTGCAGCGCGACCTCGTCGGCGCCCAGCCGGCGCTGGGCGGGCCCCCAGGTGGCGGTGTCCGGCGGGGACAGCAGGGGTGCGTCCGAGAGCTCCGGGTCCGGGTCGTGCGGCGCGGGCAGGCCGGGAGCGGCCACGGCGACGTCGAGGGGCCAGCCCGGCAGTGCGGCGACGACCGTGCGCTCGTCGGGCGACAGGTCGTACTCCATGCCGCAGTCCCAGGAGGCGATGGCCACGGCGACCAGCGACACGTCGTCGACGACCACCGTCCACCGCGCTCCGTCGCCGTCCTGACCGAGCACCAGCCCGTATCCGTCGGCGAGGGGAGCCAGGCCGAGGGCCGCACAGGCCTCCGGATAGTCGTCGCCCAGCACACTCGGGAACTGCGCCGGTGTCAGCAGCACCGCTGTGAGCACATAGAGCGCGTCGTCCCCGGCGGCGACGGCGCCCTCGTCCGTCCCGGCCATCCCGGCCTCCCCATCGGTCCGTCCAACGGCGCGCACCCTAATGCGAGCGGAAGACGGTTGTCACGACTTCTGCACGCTTTCTGGACCTGCGGCCTTCCAGTCGGAGAGGGCGACTCGTGCCCTCCGGAGGGGGCGACACGGCCGCCGGCCGTCCACGGCGCGGGCCGCCAAAGGACCCGGCCAGTTGCCGGGCCGCCGCTTCGGGCGGCTCCTCGGACGAGACGCCTCCGGCGAGGACCGGCGCGGGTCTGCGAGAATCGGCAAGGGCCGACAGGGGCCGTCAAGGACACGGACATCTTTTTTCTCCGCACGTCTCGTCCGTGCGTCTTCCTCCGTACGCCCTCCGACGCCGGTCGTTCGTCTGCCCGAAGGGCTCAACGGGTAGGAGCCGGGACAACAGGCAGAAGGGGGACGACGTGACAAAACGCTTCGAGCGGCTGGAACAGATCCGCAGCATGGACCCGGTGGCGGACGCGACCGAGATCTACCGGCTCA
The DNA here is from genome assembly GCF_002155915.1 of Streptomyces thermovulgaris. Classification (GTDB taxonomy): domain Bacteria; phylum Actinomycetota; class Actinomycetes; order Streptomycetales; family Streptomycetaceae; genus Streptomyces; species Streptomyces thermovulgaris. Next base: position 1,979 of record NZ_MUME01000177.1, read on the forward strand.
GTGTCGCCTACGAGTTCCCCTGGGACTACACCCGTGCCCTGGAGCTCGCGCTCTACCGCACCTACGCGGTTCCGAGCATCGGCCGGCTGCTGGCCGAGACGGCGGAATTCACCGACCGCGCACAGAAGCGCTACGACGACACCTCCCTGCTCCTCGACGCCGTGGTCGAGCACGGCTTCGCGAGCGAACAGGGCCGCACCGCGATCCGGCGCATCAACCAGATGCACCGCAGCTACGACATCAGCAACGACGACATGCGGTACGTGCTGTGCACATTCGTCGTCATGCCCAGGCGCTGGATCGACGCGTACGGCTGGCGCAGGCTGTCCCGGCACGAGATCGTCGCGTCCGCCGTCCACTACCGAACGCTCGGCCGGCACATGGGCATCAAGGACGTCCCCGAGTCCTACGAGGAGTTCGAGGCCTGCCTCGACGCCTACGAGAAGGACCACTTCGGCTGGGACGAGCAGGCCCGGAAGGTCTCCGACGCCACCCTCGACCTGATGGCCTCCTGGTACCCGCGTCCGCTCGCGCCCCTGCTGCGCACCGCGGCTCTCTCCCTGCTCGACGACCCGCTGCTGCGGGCCTTCCGCTACGAGCCCCCGAGTGCCCTCACCCGCACCCTGGTCCGCCGCGCGGTCCGTGCCCGGGGACGTGTCGTGCGTCTGCTGCCGCCGCGCCGCACCCCTCACTTCGCACGCCAGAACCGGGAGATCAAGAGCTATCCGAACGGCTGCCGGCTGGCCGACCTCGGCACTCACCCGGTGCCCGGTGTGCCGCACGGGACAGCCCCGCACACCGGGCACCGGGTGAG
>NZ_MUME01000178.1 GCF_002155915.1 Streptomyces thermovulgaris
CCGACGCCTCGGCCGACGCCTTGGACGGCGTCCCGGGCGATGCCTCAGCCGGTGCCTTTGGTGCCGGCTGCTCCGTCGAGCGGGCGGGCTCCGGCACCCTCACCTTGTCGAAGGCCTCCGAGACGAGGTCGTGCTCCTCACGGGGTTCCGGGACGGAGGGCGTGGGCTTCGGCGCGGCCTCGGAGGGCGAGGACGAGGAAGAGGGGGAAGAGGACGAGGACGGGGAAGAAGGCGAGGAGGGGGAGGACGGCGACGGGAGCTTCGGGGACGGGGTCGCGGCCGTGGTCGGCTCCGGGGCCGGCTCGGGCGGCGCCGGGGTGGCCTCGGCCGCATCGCGCGTCTCGGCGGCCTGCGCCGCACCCTCCGCCTCGGCGGCCCTCGCTCTACGTGACCGCCCGAACGCGTTCCGCAAGAGAGTGAGAATGCCCATGTGCGCAACCCTTCGCATGAGTTGAAGCCCGTCAATCCCTGGCCAGGACGGACACGTAAGGTTAGCTGCCCTCATGGGCGATCTTGGGCAGGGTGGGGTGTTTGGTGCTGCAGCTGTCAAGAGCGGCATCCGGCCCTCGTACGGCGCCGTACGACGCTCTCCGGCCAACTTCCCCGATGATGCCGCGGGTTCTTCACCCGTCGTTCATCCTGGCGCCCGGTTGTCGCACATACGCACTCCTACGGTTCGCATCGGCACCCCGGGCACCCAAGGAGAGAACCCATGCGCAAGCTGCTGCCGTTGATCGGAACGCCCTCCGCCGCACACCCCGGCGGACGGTCCGCCCTGACCTGTCGTTTCCGGTGTGGTGACGCCTGTTTCCACGAGGTGCCCAACACCAGCTCCAACGAGTACGCCGGCGATGTCATCGCCGGTGCGCTCGCGCGCCGTTCGATGCTGCGGGCCGCCGCGGTCGTCACCGTCGCCGCCGCGACCGGCACGGCGGCCGCCGCCGGAGCCCCTCCGGCCGGGGCCGCGGCCCACCGCCCGGCGGCTCCCGCGTCCGCCCGGAAGAAGCCCTCCGCGGCACGCGGACTGCGGTTCGCGCCGGTCCCGCCCAACACGGCCGACACCGTCACCGTCCCCGAGGGGTACCGCCAGAACGTCGTCATCCGCTGGGGAGACCCCATTCTGCGCGGGGCGCCCGCCTTCGACCCGGAGAGACAGAGCGCCACGGCGCAGGCCGGGCAGTTCGGGTACAACTGCGACTTCCTGGCGCTGCTGCCCCTCAAGGGCGAGCGGGGCCGTCAGCTGCTCGTCGCCAATCACGAGTACACCAACGAGATCCTGATGTTCCGCGGGTACGACTCCGAGAACCCCACCCGCGAACAGGTCGAGATCTCCTGGGCCGCGCACGGGCTGTCCGTGGTCGTCGTCGAGGAGGACCGCGGGAGCGGGAGGCTGACCCCCGTCCCGCGGCACCCGCTCAACCGGCGCCTCACCGCCACCACCGAGTTCCGGCTCACCGGGCCCGTCGCCGGGTCGGACCTGGTGAGGACCTCCGCCGACCCGGGCGGCACCAGGGTGCTCGGCACGCTCAACAACTGCGCCGGCGGCACGACGCCGTGGGGCACGACCCTGCACGGCGAGGAGAACTTCAACCAGTACTTCGCGAACGGCAGCCGGGCGACCGACCGGCGGTACGGCGTCGGAAGCGGCTCCACCGAGCGCAAGTGGGAGCGGTTCGACAAGCGGTTCGACCTCGCGCAGGAGCCGAACGAGGTGCACCGGTTCGGGTACGTGGTCGAGCTCGACCCGTACGACCCGACCTCCACGCCGCGCAAGCACACCGCGCTCGGACGGTTCAAGCACGAGGGGGCGACCGTGCGGCTGACGCACGACGGGCGGCCGGTCGTGTACTCCGGGGACGACGAGCGGTTCGAGTACTTCTACAAGTTCGTCGGCAGCAAGCGGATGCGGCACGGCACCAGCCGCTCCGCGCGGGAGCACAACCTGACGCTGCTCGACGAGGGCACGCTGTACGTCGCCAGGCTCACCGGCGACTCGCCCGCCCTCGAGATCGACGGCAGCGGCAGGCTCCCGGAGGACGGCGAGTTCGACGGCAGCGGCGAGTGGATCCCGCTGGCCACCGCCACCGCCGACGGCGCCGTCTCGCACGTCGAGGGCATGACCGCCGAGGAGGTCTTCGTCTTCACCCGCCTCGCCGCCGACAAGGTGGGCGCCACGAAGATGGACCGGCCCGAGGACGTCGAGCCCAACCCGGTCACCGGCAAGGTCTATGTCGCGCTGACCAACAACTCCCGCCGCGGTGTCGACTCCAACCCCGCGGCGGACGAGGCCAACCCGCGCAACGCCAACAAGCACGGCCACGTCCTGGAGCTGACCGAGCGCTGGAACCGGCCGGAGAGCACGAGGTTCGCCTGGTCGCTGTTCCTGGTCGCGGGCGACCCGAAGGACCCGTCGACCTACTTCGCCGGGTTCCCGAAGGACTCCGTCAGCCCCATCTCCTGCCCGGACAACGTCGCCTTCGACGCCCACGGCAATCTGTGGATCGCCACCGACGGCAACGCCCTCGGCTCCCACGACGGCCTGTTCGGCGTCGCCACACGCGGGGACCGGCGCGGTGAGCTGAGGCAGTTCCTGACCGTGCCCAGGGGCGCGGAGACCTGCGGGCCGGTCATCCAGGACCGGCGTGTGCTGATCGCCGTGCAGCACCCGGGCGAGGTGGACGGGGCGTCGGTGGAGAGGCCGGCCAGCACCTGGCCCGACGGTCCCGGCACCTACACCCGGCCGGCCGTGGTCGCGGTGTGGCGGGCGGACGGGGGCGCCATCGGCGTGTGAGTCGGGTGTGCGGGACGCCGCCCGGCGCGGGCACCCCGCGGGCCCCCGGCCCGGCACTCCGGGGTGCCCGCATTCCCCTGCGC
>NZ_MUME01000179.1 GCF_002155915.1 Streptomyces thermovulgaris
CCGGCCCGGACGGCGGACGTCCGCCGTCCGGGCCGGGCACGGCGGGGCGGGCCGCCCGCGCCGCCCTCGCGTCGCGTCCGGCCCGTCGTCCGCCTGCGCGGTTCAGGCGGTTCTGAGCAGCGTCCGTACGACCTGGCGCAGCGTCGCCTCGGCGTCCGGTACGGCGCCCGCCGCGCGCCAGGCGACGAAGCCGTCCGGGCGGACCAGCACCGCTCCGTCGGCGGTCGTGCCATGGGCCCGGGCCCAGTCCGGTGCGGCGTCCGGCCCGTCGTCCTGCGGGGCGTACGTCAGCTCGGTGCCGAAGCGGTACGAGACCAGGCGTGTGCCGTCGGCGTCGGCGATGCGCCGGGCCGCCGTGTGCCAGTCCGTCGCCGACCGGGCGTCGCTCAGCAGGACCAGGGAGCGTTCGTACAGGTCGAGGGTCGAGATCCGCTCGCCCCCGCGCCGGATCCACAGGTGGGGGGCCCGGGTGCCGGGGTCGCCGTTCAGGCGCAGGGCGTCGGGGACGACCTCCTGGTCCGGGTCGGCGCCCAGGACGGCGCCGTGGAGGTAGCGGTAGCCGAGGACGACGTTGAGGATGCTGCCGCGCTTGGCACCGCCGACGCCGGGGGCGGGGGCGAAGCCGGGGTGGCTGTGCTCGACGGAACGGGCGGAGGCACGGGCGCTGGTGGCCCTGGCGACCGGGCGTCGCTCGGTGTCGTAGGTCTCGAGCAGCGCGGGACCGGCCCAGCCGTCGAGGACGGCGGCCAGCTTCCAGGCGAGGTTGTGGGCGTCCTGGATGCCGGTGTTGGAGCCGAAGGCCCCGGTGGGGGACATTTCGTGGGCCGAGTCCCCGGCGAGGAACACACGCCCGACCGCGTAGGTGTCGGCCACTCGTTCGGCGGCTCGCCAGGATGCCTTTCCGGTGATTTCGACGTCGAGGTCGGGGACGCCGACGGCGAGACGGATGTGCCGGGTGAGGCGCTCCTCGGTGAACGCGTCGAGGGTTTCGCCGCGTTCCGGGTGCCAGGGGGCGTGGAAGACCCAGTGCTCCTTGTTGTCGATGGGCAGGAGGGCTCCGTCGGCCTCCGGGTTGGTGAGGTAGCAGCAGATGAAGAGGCGGTCGCCGACGACGTCGGCCAGGAGCTTGGAGCGGAAGGTGACACTGACGTTGGCGAACAGGTCGCCGGGGCCGCTCTGGCCGATGCCGAGGCGGTTGCGGACGGGGCTGCGGGGGCCGTCGGCGGCGACGAGGTAGGACGCGCGGACGGTGTAGCGCTCGTCGGTGGCCCGGTCCCGTACGACCGCGGTGACCCCGTCGCCGTCCTGCTCGAAGGTCTCCATCTCGTGGGAGTAGCGCAGGTCGCCGCCGAGCCGGCGGGCGCCGGCGAGCAGGACGGGCTCGAGGTCGTTCTGGCTGCACAGGCACCAGGCGGTGGGGCTGAACCGGGCCAGGGCGCCGTCCGGGTCGATGTGCCGGAAGAGCCATTCGCCGGCGTCGCCGACCAGGGTCGGGGTCTGCAGGATGCCGTGGTTGTCCGCGAGCAGTGAGGCGGCCGTCTTGATGTCGGGCTCGATGCCGGCGACCCGGAACAGCTCCATGGTGCGCACGTTGTTGCCGCGTCCACGGGGGTGGATGGAGGTGCCGGAGTGCCGCTCGACCAGCATGTGCGGAACGCCGAGGCGGCCGAGGAAGAGCGAGGTGGACAGGCCCACGAGGGAACCGCCGACGATGAGGACGGGTACCTGGTGGTCGGCTCTGTGGTGCATCGATGCCTCCAGGAGCGGGGTGCGGGTGGGGGCGCGGCCTGTGGGGCGCATCGGAGTTTCCATGCCCGGTCCGGGGCCGGTTCGCGTGCGTCGGCGGGATCAATCACCCCCGTGATCACCCGGGTGGTGCACACGAGTCGCGGACCGTCCCGTACCGGCTCAGGATCGGGATCACGCTGACGTCGCGTCATCCGCGGCCGGCGTTCTCCCTGTCCCGTCAAGCCCCGCCAAGCCCCGCCCAGGACGAGCCCCCGCCAAGGAGACGTACGCAGATGACCGCCATCTCTGAGCGTGTTTCAGACCCGAGCAGTCAGCAGGCCTCGAAAACCGTGTCCCAGTCCGTCTTCGACGGATCCCGGCTCCGGGTGGTGCTGCTGGTGGACGTCTACGACGGCGCCCAGCAGCAGTTTCTGGAGGCGTACGAACAGCTGTGCAACCAGGTCGCCTCGGTTCCGGGGCACATCAGCGACCAGCTGTGCCAGTCGATCGAGAACCCCTCCCAGTGGCTGATCACCAGCGAGTGGGAGAGCGCCCCGCCATTCCTCGCCTGGGTGAACAGCGAGGAGCACGTGCGGATGGTGGAGCCGATGCACAGCTGCATCCGGGACACCCGGTCGCTGCGGTTCCACATCGTGCGGGAGACCGGCGGCGAGAAGGCCGCCGCGGCGGCGGCCGCCGGACGGCGGCTGCAGGCTCAGCCGCGGATCGGTGACGGCGTGATCCGGCATGCGCTCACCTTCACGGTGAAGCCGGGCAGCGAGCGGAGGGTCGCCGAGATCCTCGCGAACTACAGGTCGCCCAGGGCGCGGGTCGACGACACGACCCGGCTGTGCCGGACCTCGCTGTTCATGCACGGCAACCGGGTGGTGCGGGCGATCGAGGTGCGCGGGGACCTGCTGGCGGCGCTGCGGCACGTGGCCCGGCAGCCGGAGATCCGGGAGGTGGAGGAGGCCATCAACCCGTATCTCGAGCAGGACCGCGACCTGAACGACCCGGAGTCCGCGCGGGTGTTCTTCACCCGGGCGGCGCTGCCCGCGGTGCACCACGTGACGCTCGGTCAGGAGGACGAGCGGGCCGAGCGGCACGCGCTGTTCTACCCGGCGCGGCCCGGCATGGGCATGAAGCTGGCCGAACAGCTCTCCCTGCACGACGAGCGGGCGGCGGACGATCCGCGCAGCCCGGTGCTGCGCAGCACCGTCTTCGAGCGGGACGACGTGGTCGTACGGCTGATCGACGTCCGGGGCGGGCTGAAGGCCGCCGACCCGGCCCTGGCCCTGGGGCTGCCGGACTCCGCGCAGGTGTCGGAACTGACCACCCTGCTCGACGGGGGCGCCACCGGAAGCGACGTCGACCTGGAGCGGCTGCTCTCCCTGACCCGCATGGAACTCATCACCGACCGCCGGTCCGCACCGGACGCCTGAGGCACCCCCAAGTCGACGCAGCACACACCGGAGGAACGACGTGACCAAACCCCGACCCCGAATCGTGGATCTCAGCGAGATCGAGCCCAACGTCAAGCGCGGAGGCGATCTGCGTGCCATGCTCACGCCGACCACGGTCGGTTCCACCAGCGGTTTCATGGGCGTGGCCATCGTGCAGCCCGGCGACCGCATCGGCGAGCACTACCACCCGTACTCCGAGGAGTTCGTGTACGTCGTCTGCGGCGACCTGGAGGTGGACCTGGACGGCGAGCCGCATCCGCTGCGGCCGGAGCAGGCGCTGCTGATCCCCGCCTACATGCGGCACCGGTTCCGCAATGTGGGCAAGGTGGAGGCGCGGATCGTCTTCCATCTGGGGCCGCTGGCGCCGCGCCCGGAGCTCGGCCATGTCGACACGGAGGGCGTCGAGGCCGTGCCGGCGGCGGCCGCCGCGGAAGCCGGCGCGGCGGAGACACGGTCATGACCCGGCGGGTGGCGGTCACCGGCATAGGCGTGGTGGCGCCGGGCGGCATCGGCGCCCCCGCGTTCTGGGACCTGCTGGCCGACGGACGGACGGCGACGCGGGGCATCACCTTCTTCGACCCGACCGGCCTGCGGTCCCGGATCGCCGCCGAGTGCGACTTCGATCCGCTGGCCGCGGGGCTGGACGAGGAGCAGGTGGCGCGCTGCGACCGGTACATCCAGTTCGCGCTGGTGGCCGGCGAGGAGGCGATACGGGACTCGGGCCTCGACCTGGAGCGGGAGAACCCGTGGCGGGTCGCGGTCTCCCTGGGCACGGCGGTGGGCGGCACGACCCGCCTGGAGCACGACTACGTCCTGGTCAGCCACCGCGGTGAGCGCTGGGACGTGGACCACAGCCGGGCCCAGCCGTATCTGGAGCGGGCGTTCACCCCGAGCACGCTGGCCTCGACGGTGGCGGAGCGGTTCGGGGCCCGCGGCCCGGTGCAGACGGTCTCCACGGGCTGCACCTCCGGGCTGGACGCCGTCGGCTACGCCTTCCACACCGTGGAGGAGGGCCGGGCGGACATCTGCATAGCCGGGGCGTCGGACTCGCCGATATCGCCGATCACGATGGCGTGCTTCGACGCGATCAAGGCCACGTCGCCGAACAACGACGATCCCGCCCACGCCTCCCGTCCCTTCGACAACGACCGCGACGGATTCGTCATGGGCGAGGGCGGCGCGGTGCTGGTCCTGGAGGAGCTGGAGCACGCCAGGGCCCGCGGCGCGCATGTGTACTGCGAACTGACCGGCTACGCCACCTTCGGCAACGCCTACCACATGACCGGTCTGACCCGTGAGGGCCTGGAGATGGCGAAGGCGATCGAGATCGCCCTGGACCACGCCCGGCTGGACCCCACGGAGATCGACTACGTGAATGCGCACGGCTCCGGCACACGCCAGAACGACCGGCACGAGACGGCCGCGGTGAAGCGGGTGCTGGGCCCTCACGCCTACGACACGCCGATGAGCTCCATCAAGTCGATGGTGGGGCACTCACTGGGGGCGATCGGGGCGATCGAGGTGGTGGCCTGTGTGCTGGCGCTGGCCCACCAGGTCGTTCCGCCGACTGCCAACTACGAGACCCCGGACCCCGAGTGCGATCTGGACTACGTCCCGCGGGAGGCCCGCGAGCGGAAGATGAACAGCGTGCTCTCCGTGGGCAGCGGGTTCGGCGGTTTCCAGTCGGCGGTGATCCTGACCCGGCAGAGGGAGAGGACACGATGAGCGCACCCCCCAGGCGGAGGGCCGTCGTCACCGGTATCGGTGTGATCGCGCCCAATGGAACGAGCACCGAGGCCTTCTGGAAGTCCACCCAGGAGGGTGTGAGCGTCCTGGACCGTGTGACCCGCGAGGGCTGCACGCACCTGCCGCTGAAGGTGGCCGGTGAGGTCCGGTCCTTCGATCCGTCGGCGGTGATCGAGGAGCGGTACATCGTCCAGACGGACCGGTTCACGCATTTCGCGATGGCCGCGGCCGACGCCGCTCTCGAGGACGCCCGGCTGGGCCGGGCGGACACCGAGGACAGGCCGTTCTCGGCGGGCGTGGTCACCGCGGCCGGCTCCGGCGGGGGCGAGTTCGGCCAGGGGGAACTGCAGAAGCTGTGGGGCAAGGGCAGCCGCTATGTCGGCCCCTGGCAGTCGATCGCCTGGTTCTACGCGGCCAGCACCGGTCAGATCTCGATCCGCCGCGGCTTCAAGGGGCCGTGCTCGGTGGTCGCCGCCGACGAGGCCGGCGGTCTGGACGCGCTGGCGCACGCGGTGCGGGCCGTGCAGCGCGGCACGGACGTGATCGTGGCGGGCTCGACGGAGGCGCCGCTGGCCCCGTACTCGATGGTCTGCCAGCTCGGGTACCGCGAGCTGAGCCTGGTGGACGATCCGGCGCGGGCGTACCGGCCGTTCACCGAGGGGGCGTGCGGATTCGTCCCGGCCGAGGGCGGTGCGATGTTCACCGTCGAGGAGCTGGGCGCGGCCCGGGAGCGGGGAGTGCCGGTCCGGGCCACCCTGGCCGGGCACGCGGCGACGTTCACCGGGGCCTCCTGCTGGGAGCGGTCCCGGGAAGGGCTGGCGGAGGCGATCCGCGGGGCGCTGGCCGAGGCCGGATGCGCCCCGGAGGAGATCGACGTCGTCTTCGCCGATGCGCTCGGGGTGCCCGAGGCGGACCGGGCCGAGGCCCTCGCCATCGGCGACGCGCTGGGCGCGCACGGGCGGCGGGTGCCGGTGACGGCACCGAAGACCGGCACGGGACGGGCGTACTGCGCGGCGCCGGTGCTGGACACGGTGGCGGCGGTCCTGGCGATGGAGCACGGGCTGATCCCGCCCACCCCGAATGTCTTCGACATCTGCCATGACCTCGATCTGGTGACCGGATGTGCCCGTCCCGCGCAGGTGGGGACGGCGCTGGTCCTCAGCCGGGGACTCATGGGCTCGAACTCGGCGCTGGTTCTGCGGCGCGGAGCCGCCGACGCGACCTGACCGGGCGCGGGAGCAATCAGCGGGAGCAATGGAGCAACAAGGAGAGGAACCGCATGAGTGACCGCATCACCGTGGAAGAACTGTCCGAACTCATGAAGAAGACGGCCGGTGTCGCCGTCAGTCCGCAGGAGCTGGCGGAGCGGCCCGATGTCCCCTTCGAGGAGTTGGGCATCGACTCGCTGGGCCTGCTCGGCATCGTGGGCGAGCTGGAGAACCGGCACGGTGTGCCGATGCCGCCCGACGCGGAGCGCTGCAAGACGCCCCGGAAGTTCCTCGACCTCGTCAACAGCACCTTTCTGGCAGGAGCGTGAGATGGCCGGCCACACGGAGAACGAGATCACCATCGCCGCACCGGTGGACCTGGTGTGGGAGATGACCAACGACGTGGAGAGCTGGCCGCAGCTGTTCAGCGAGTACGCCTCCGCGGAGATCCTGTCGCGGGAGGGGGACAAGTGCACCTTCCGGCTGACGATGCACCCCGATGAGAACGGCAAGGTCTGGAGCTGGGTCTCCGAGCGCGAGCCTGACCGGGAGACGCTCACGGTCCGGGCCCGCCGGGTGGAGACCGGGCCGTTCGCCTACATGAACATCCACTGGCGGTACGAGGAGGTGCCCGGCGGCACGCGGATGATCTGGACGCAGGACTTCGAGATGAAGCCGGACGCCCCGGTCGACGACGCCTGGATGACCGACAACATCAACAAGAACTCCAAGATCCAGATGGCGCTGATCCGCGACAAGATCGAGAAGGCCGCAGCCGAACGACGGGCCGAGCCGGCCCTGAGCTCCGACTGAGCCGGACGGAGGACCCACCGTGCACCAGGCCCTGATCGTCGCCCGGATGGCTCCGGGATCGGCCCCCGACATCGCGAAGATCTTCGAGGAGTCCGACCGGGGGGAGCTGCCGCACCTGGTCGGTGTCACCCGGCGCAGCCTCTTCCAGTTCCACGACGTGTACCTGCATCTGATCGAGGCGGACCGGGAGCCGGGGCCGGCCGTCGCCGCGGTGGCGGACCATCCGGAGTTCCGGAGGATCAGCGAGCAGCTGTCGGCGTACGTCAGCGCGTACGACCCCAAGACCTGGCGTTCGCCGAAGGACGCGATGGCGCACCGCTTCTACCTGTGGGAGCGCGACTGAGCCACTCGCCCGATCGCCGTCCGGTTCCCTCACGGACGGTCTCCGGCCGCCGGACCCGTGGTGCAGCGGGTCCGGCGGCCGGCGGGTGAAGGGGGAGAGTGAAGAAGAGACGTGCGGAGGAGGAGGGAGAAGAAGAAAGAGGAGGAAAGGGGAGGAGGAAAGGGGAGGAGGAAAGGGGCTGGAGAAGAGGGGGGGTCTTCTCCAGCCCGTCCGGTTTCCGTCAGGCGGGCACCGTGCAGTCGAAGGCGTGCAGATAGGGGTTGACGGGACTGATGTCGTCGATGGTCAGGCCGGCCGCCTTCAGCCGCTCGACCATGCTGTCGGTGGTGTGCTTGGCCCCGCCGACGTTCAGCAGGAGCAGCAGGTCCATGGCGGTGCTGAACCGCATGGACGGGGTGTCGTCGACGAGGTTCTCGATGACGACGACACGCGCCCCGGGCCCGCCGGCGTCGATGACGTTGCGCAGGCAGCGGGCGGTGGAGTCGTCGTCCCACTCCAGGATGTTCTTGATGATGTAGACGTCGGCCTTGACGGGGATGGCCTCGCGGCAGTCGCCGGGCACGATCCGCACCCGGTCCGCGAGCGAGCCGCCCTCGAGCAGCCGGGGGTCGGCGTTCTCCACCACGCGCGGCAGGTCCAGCAGGGTGCCGTGCAGATGCGGGTGCTTCTCCAGCAGGCTGGCCACCACATGGCCCTGGCCGCCGCCGATGTCGGCGACGGAGGAGGCGCCGGACAGGTCGAGGAGCGCGGCGACGTCCTCGGCGGACTGCCTGCTGGAGGTGGTCATGGCCCGGTTGAAGACGTCCGCCGACTCGGGGGCGTCCTCGTTGAGGTGGACGAAGAACTCCTTGCCGTACAGGTCCTGGATGACGTTGCGGCCGGTGCGCACCGCCTCGTCCAGCCTGGGCCAGGCGTCCCAGGTCCAGGGCTCGGTGCACCACAGGGTGATGTAGCGCAGGCTGTTCGGGTCGTCCTCGCGCAGCAGCCGGGACATGTCGGTGTGCGCGAAGGTGCCGTCGGGCCGTTCGGTGAAGACGCCGTAGCAGGTCAGGGCGCGCAGCAGACGGCGCAGCGGCTTCGGTTCGGCCTTCACCGCGGAGGCGAGGTCCTCCGCGGACATGGGGGTGTCGCCGAGCGCGTCGGCCACGCCCAGCCGGGCGGCTGCGCGGAGGGCGGCGGCACATGCCGCCCCGAACGCGAGCTCCCTGAGCCGCATGGACGGTGGTGGGGCGGACTGAGCGGTCGTCATGTGCCGCCTTTCCTTCCTGGTCGGTCCCCCGCGGGGGGCTTGGTGGGGTTCGGGTGGAGCGACGGTCTCAGCACAGTCCCTCGGGCTCGGAGGCCCGGCAGACGTTGCCCCGGAAGGTGTTGTTGTGCTGGGTGCTTTCCTGGTTGACCAGGTCGGCGGGGGAGTTGCCCCGCAGCGTGTTGTGGTGGATCCGGTTGTTCTCGCTGGTGGCGCCGACCATGCTCTTGAAGAGCACGATGCCGCCCGACAGCGGGGACTTGCCCGAGTTGCCGACGACCGTGTTGCGGGTCACGAGGGTCTCCTCGGCGCCGGTCAGGACGATGCCCGAGCCCTGCAGATGGGGCAGCCGGGCGGTCTCGGCGCAGTACTTGTTGTTCTCCACGACCTGGTTGTCGCTCACGGTCAGGGCGCCGGCCTTCGGCTTGTTCTCGTCGCCGACGACGAACACGCCGGCGCAGTTGCCGGTGATCTCGTTGGCGGCGACGGTGAGGTCGCGCAGCCGGCGGACGGTGACGCCGATCCGGTTGTTCTCGAGCCGGTTGTGGGCGACCTTGGTTCCGCCGGTGTAGAAGGAGCCCTCCTCGGCCGTGACGGTGTTGGCGAGGAAGAGGCCCGCGTCGCCGTTGCCCCGGGCGGTGTTGTGCAGGTACTGGCTGCGGACGGAGCGCTCCTCGGCGATGCCCCACACTCCGTTCTTCTCGGCGGTCACATTGCGTACGGTCAGCCGGTCGGTGTCGAGCGCCATCACGCCGGCGCGGGAGAAGCCCGCCACGGTCAGATCGGCGATGGTGACGCCCTGCAGGCGCTTGTCCTTGCTTCCTTCCACACAGATGCCGTTGCCGCGTTCGCCGCAGTCGCCGGTGGCCTTGGCGGCCGGCTCCAGGACGGTGTCGCGGCCCGCGCCGCGCAGGGTCAGGCCGGGCTTGGTCACCTTGACGCTCTCGTGGTACACGCCGGGCGCCAGGAGGACGGTGTCGCCGGTCCTCGCGGAGTCCACTGCCTTCTGGATCGACTCTCCCGGGGACACCAGAAGGGTTCTGGGGTGCGAGTGCGGCAGGCCGGCGGCGACCCCCGAGGCGGTCAGCACGGCGGCGCACAGGAGAAGAGCGGAGTGGCGTTTTGTCATATCCCGCACGCTATGTCCCCATGGTTCGATCGCAAGGTCTGATAGGCCGATCGGGGGCGTGTCCTGTGCGCAGAACGCGGGCCTGTCCACAGCTGTTCGGGGACGGTGACCGGAGCTGTTCGGGGACGGTGACCGGCCGTCGGCCGGTCACCGTCCCCGAA
>NZ_MUME01000018.1:0-33753 GCF_002155915.1 Streptomyces thermovulgaris
GTAGACCGACGTGTCGATCGGGATCGCCACATAGGAGGCGATGAAACCGATGGTGGCCAGCATCGACACCGTGAACAGCAGGGCCACGGTGCGCTCGGACCGCTTGGCCGCCCGCTCGTCGATGTCCTGGACCCGGGGCTCGTGCGGCGGCAGGCCCGGGTCGGCGAACGGATTGCGCTCGTCCGCGACCGAGACCGCCCCGCGCCCGCGCTCATCGGCGGCCTGCTCGGCAGGCAGGTTCTGTTCTGGAATGTCGTGGCTACTCATGACCTCTTGGCCTTTGCGGTCCGAGCGGTGACCCAAACGGTGACCGCGATCAGGGCGCCCAGCCCGAAGATCCAGGCGAACAGGCCCTCGACGACCGGTCCGAGACCGCCCAGCTGCGCACCGCCCGGGGTCTCGGTCTCAGGACCGTTGACCTCGTTGAGGTACGCGACGATGTCCTTCTTGTTCTGCTCCGACAGCACGCCGTCGGGGAAGGCGGGCATGTTCTGCGGGCCGGTCAGCATGGCCTCGTAGATGTGCTTGTTGCTCACACCGCCGAGGTTCGGGGCGTACTTTCCGTGCGTCAGCGCACCGCCCTGACCGGTGAAGTTGTGGCACTGGGCGCAGTTGTTGCGGAACAGCTCACCGCCCTTGGCCGCGTCCGCACCCGCGGGGTCGTACTGGTTCTTCGTCGGAATGGCCGGGCCGGCGCCGAGCGAGGCGATGTACGCGGCCATCTGGTCGATCTCGGCCTGGGTGTACTTCACCCGCTTGCGCGGAGCCTGGGCGCCCGGCTGCTGGGCCGGCATACGGCCGGTGCCCACCTGGAAGTCGACCGCCGCGGCGCCCACGCCCACCAGGCTGGGACCGTCAGTGGTGCCCTCGCCCTCGGTGCCGTGGCAGCTGGCGCAGCCGACCGTGTAGAGCTTCTTGCCCTCTTCGATGGCGAGGGACTGGGCGGTGTCCTCGGCCTTCGCCTTGCTCGCGGGCGCGAACGCGGTGTACAGCCCCCCCGTGGCCGCCAGCGCGAGGAGTAGGACGACGACCGCCGCCAAAGGATGGCGTCGTCGTGCGGAGAGCTTTTTCACGATTACCCCGGTGTCAGGATCTTCTGCGTCGATGTTTTGCGGACTTGGGTCGGCTCGTCGGCTACTGGATCAAATAGATCGTGGCGAAGAGACCGATCCAGACGACATCGACGAAGTGCCAGTAGTAGGACACGACGATGGCTGCGGTCGCCTGCTCGTGGGTGAACCTCCGGGCCGCGTAGGTACGGCCGAGCACCAGCAGGAAGGCGAAGAGGCCGCCCAGCACGTGCAGGCCGTGGAAGCCGGTGGTCAGGTAGAACACCGAGCCGTAGGGGCCGGAGGAAATGGAGATTCCGTGCTCCTCCACCAGGGCGGTGTACTCGTACACCTGGCCGCCGATGAAGATCGCGCCCATGATGAAGGTGATGATGAACCACAACCGGAGCTTCTTCACGTCCCCGCGCTCGGCGGCGAAGACGCCGAGCTGACAGGTGAGCGAGGAGAGCACCAGGATCGTGGTGTTCACCGAGGAGAACGGGACGTCCAGGCCGCCCGCCATCTCATTCCAATACGCCGGACCCGTCACCGAGCGCAGGGTGAAGTACATCGCGAAGAGGGCCGCGAAGAACATCAGCTCGGAACTCAGCCAGATGATGGTTCCGACGCTGGTGAGGTTCGGTCGGTTGACCGACGGGTGCGCGTGCCCGGTATCTACTGTCGTTGCTGTCGCCACGCCGACATTATGTCGGTCGCTTATCTCGCCCTCACTCCGGGGGGTGCTGTTCGGAGTGTCCGGGGTCGTGTGCTGCTCGTACGGCCCGTCGAAGAGCTGTTCCAACCGCTGCCGACCAGGGGTGGGAAGGAGTAGCATCCGCGCCATCGGTACCCGTAAGTTCCCGACGAGTTCCCGATCGACGACGCGGAGGAACCATGCAGGCGACCGCCACGGTGCTGGTCTACAGCGACGACGCCAACACCCGGGAGCAGGTGCGGCTGGCCTGCGGACGCCGGCCGGCTCCGGACTCCCCCGTGGTGAGGATCCTGGAGTGCGCCACGCCCGCCGCGGTGCTCAAGGAACTGGACAAGGGCGGGATCGACGTCTGCGTCCTGGACGGCGAGGCCGTGCCGCTGGGCGGCATGGGGATGTGCCGGCAGATCAAGGACGAGATCTTCGGCTGCCCGCCGGTGCTGCTGCTGATCGCCCGGCCGCAGGACGCGTGGCTGGCGACGTGGAGCCGGGCCGACGCGGCGGTCACCCTGCCGGTGGAGCCGGTGGAGTTCGCCCGTGCGCTGGCCTCCCTGCTGCGGAAGAAGGAACTGAGCGGCGTCTGACCTCCGGCTGTTCCGGGGAACTCGGGGCGGGCCGTTCGTCCTGCGGGTGCGGGCCGTCCCGGGCGACGCGTCCGCACGGAGCCGTCCCTCGGTACGGCTCCGTGTCCTTTTGCCGGCCCTTTCGCCGGTTTCCTCGTCCCTCTCCTCGCCGCTCCCCCTGTCGCTCTCCTCGTCGTTCCTCTTGCCGCTCCTTCGGGCGGTCCCCTCGTCGCGCATCGTCCGCTCACCGTCTCCGCGCGAGGCCCGCTACAGGCTCTGGGGGCTCAGCCGGGGCCGGCCGTCGTCCGTTCCCGGGGCCTTCGCCGCGGTCAGGGCGCTGCCCTGGAGCCACTCCTGCCAGGGGATGTTCCAGTCGCCGAAGCCGTTGTCGAAGTGTTCCATCGACTTGCCGGTGGAGTTGACGACCTCGACGAGGTCTCCCTCCTTGACGGTCTCGAAGAACCACGCGGCGTTGGTGTTGCTCATGCCGACGCAGCCGTGGCTGACGTTGGAGACGCCGTGGGAGCCGACGGACCAGGGGGCGGCATGGACGTACTCACCGCTCCACGTCACCCGGACGGCGTAGTACACGGGCAGGTCGTAGGAGTCCGGGGACCCGGCGGGGATGCCCACGGTGGTGCTCCTCATCTGCACGCGGTACTCCTTGGCCAGGACGACCTTGACGCCGTTGCGGGTCTCGAAGCCGGCCTTGCCCGCGGTGATGGGGATCTCCTTGATCTTCTCGTCGTTCTTGTAGACCGTCATCCGGTGCTTGGCGACGTCCGCGACAGCGACGATGCGGTCACCGATGGTGAGCTTCAGCGGTTTGGCGGTACCGCCCCACAGCCGGTCGCCGATCTTGATGTTCTCCAGGTTGCTGCGCACCTCGACGGTGGTGTTGGCGGGCCAGTAGGAGCGGGGGCGGTAATGGAGCTTCTTGTCGTCCACCCAGTACCAGGAGCCCTCCACGGCGGGCACCGAGTCGACCTTCAGGGCGCGCTCCACGACGGCCCGTTGCGCCGGGTCCGTGATCGGCTGGTCCAGTTCGGCCGTGATGGGCTGGCCCACGCCGTAGGTGCCCGCCTCCGGCCCGAACTTCACATTCAGCCGCTTGAGGCCGGTGGGCGCGCTGGTGTCGAAGGTGAGCACCTTGCGGCCGGGCCTGCCGCTGCCGTCCTCCGTGCGCACGGTCACCGTGTAGTGGGCGCCCGCGGCCAGCGGTGAGGTGCTGTGCCAGCGGCTGCCGTCGGCGGCGAGTTCGCCGGAGACGTAACGGCCCGTGGAGTCCACGGCGGTGACGTCCGTGATCCGGCTGTCCGAACCGTCGGCGGTGATCTCGAGAGGCTTGTCCGGGTCGACCTTCTCGCCGCGTTTCCCCGAACCGCTGAACGAGATCTGGTCCGTCGCGTCGTACGGGGTGGCGGCCAGGGGATTGCCGTCGGCGTCACAGGCGGTGACGGTCGCCCCCAGAGCGGCTGCCAGCAGCACGCAGACGGTGCCGGCGGTGTACGGAGTGGTGCTCATGAGGTCACGCTAGGAAGCTTCGCCGACTCCGGCACGATGAATCGTCCATGCGGGTGACCCCCTCTTCGGCGGAAGACGCGGCAGCCCGGCTCCTTTCCGGGAAGGAGCCGGGCTGCCGGTGTTCAACGCCGGTCGGCGGGACCGTTACTGGGTGCGGTTCTCACCGCGGTAGTACTCGAAGACCCAGCCGAACACGCTGAGCAGGATGATCGGAACCGAGAAGTACAGCAGCCACCAGCCGACCGCGACGCCGAGGAAGCCCAGCGCCCAGCCGATGGCGAGCCCGAGCGGCTGCCAGCTGTGCGGGCTGAAGAAGCCCAGCTCGCCGGCGCCGTCCGCGACATCGGCCTCCTTGTCGTCCTGGGCGCCCGGGTCGACCCGCCGGGCGGTGAAGCCCAGGTAGAAGCCGACCATGATGGCCAGGCCGAAGGCCATGAAGAGCGTCGTGATGCCGATCGGCTCCTTCGCCCACAGGCCATAGAGGATGGCCATGATGAGCAGGAAGACGCTCAGCCACATGAACATCTTGCCCTGGATCTTCACTTGCCGGCCTCCTTTCCACCGACGAGGGCCTTCTCGCCGTGGCCGGCGTGCTCGAGCTGCTCGAGCGCGGCGATCTCGGGGTGCTGCAGGTCGAACGCGGGGGATTCACTGCGGATGCGCGGCAGGGAGAGGAAGTTGTGCCGCGGCGGCGGGCAGGAGGTGGTCCACTCCAGGGAGCGGCCGTAGCCCCACGGGTCGTTGACACCGACCGGCTTGCCGTACTTGGCCGTCTTCCAGACGTTGTAGAAGAACGGCAGGAGCGACAGGCCGAGCACGAACGAGGAGATCGTGGAGATCGTGTTCAGGGTGGTGAAGCCGTCGGCCGCCAGGTAGTCGGAGTAGCGGCGCGGGAAGCCCTCGACACCCAGCCAGTGCTGCACCAGGAAGGTGCCGTGGAAGCCGATGAACAGCGTCCAGAACGTGATCTTGCCCAGGCGCTCGTCGAGCATCTTGCCCGTCCACTTCGGCCACCAGAAGTGGAAGCCGGCGAACATCGCGAAGACGACCGTGCCGAAGACCACGTAGTGGAAGTGGGCCACCACGAAGTAGCTGTCGGTGACGTGGAAGTCCAGCGGCGGCGCGGCCAGGATGACACCGGTCAGACCGCCGAAGAGGAAGGTCACCATGAAGCCGATCGTCCACAGCATCGGCGTCTCGAAGGAGAGCGAGCCCCTCCACATGGTGCCGATCCAGTTGAAGAACTTCACACCGGTCGGGACCGCGATCAGGAAGGTCATGAAGGAGAAGAACGGCAGCAGGATCCCGCCCGTGGTGTACATGTGGTGCGCCCACACGGTCACCGACAGGCCCGCGATGGCGATGGTCGCGCCGATCAGCCCCATGTAGCCGAACATCGGCTTGCGGGAGAACACCGGGATGATCTCACTGACGATGCCGAAGAACGGCAGCGCGATGATGTACACCTCGGGGTGACCGAAGAACCAGAACAGGTGCTGCCACAGCAGCGCACCGCCGTTGGACGAGGCGAAGATCTGACCGCCGAACTTGCGGTCGTACTCGAGCGTGAGCAGTGCGGCGGCCAGCACCGGGAAGGCCAGCAGCACCAGCACACCGGTCAGCAGCACGTTCCACGTGAAGATCGGC
This sequence comes from Streptomyces thermovulgaris, assembly GCF_002155915.1. Taxonomy (GTDB): domain Bacteria; phylum Actinomycetota; class Actinomycetes; order Streptomycetales; family Streptomycetaceae; genus Streptomyces; species Streptomyces thermovulgaris. The sequence continues at coordinate 5,496 of NZ_MUME01000018.1, forward strand.
ATGCGGAACATGGTCATGCCCGGAGCGCGCATGCAGATGATCGTGGTGATGAAGTTGACCGCACCGAGGATGGTGCCGAAGCCCTGCAGGGTCAGACCCATGATCCACAGGTCGGCGCCCATGCCCGGGGTGTGCGTCGCGTCCGACAGCGGCGCGTAGCCCGTCCAGCCGAAGTCCGGCGCACCCTGCGGGGTGAAGAACCCGGAGATCGCGATGATCGAGCCGATCAGGTACAGCCAGTAGGCCAGCATGTTCAGCCGCGGAAAGGCGACGTCCGGGGCGCCGATCTGCAGCGGCATGATCCAGTTGGCGAAGCCGGCGAACAGAGGCGTCGCGAACATCAGCAGCATGAGCGTGCCGTGCATCGTGAACGCCTGGTTGAACTGTTCGTTCGACATGATCTGCAGGCCCGGACGGGCCAGCTCGGCGCGCATGACGAGCGCCAGGACGCCGCCGATGCAGAAGAAGACGAACGACGACACCAGGTACAGCGTCCCGATCGTCTTGTGGTCCGTGCTCGTCAGCCACTTCACCACCACGCTGCCCGGCTGCTTGCGCCGGGCCGGCAGCGCGCTCTTCTGAGAGCTCTCGGCTGCCACAGCACCCTGAGGTTCGTTGAGGATGCTCACAGCTCGTTCACCTCCCGGTTCTTCTCGTGGCTCGTCTGCGCGATACCGGCGGGAACGTAACCGGTCTGCCCCTTCTTGGCGAGTTCCTTCAGGTGCTGCTCGTAGCGCTCAGGCGAGACGACCTTGACGTTGAACAGCATCCGCGCGTGGTCCTGGCCGCAGAGCTCGGCGCACTTGCCCCGGAAGGTGCCCTCCTGGGTGGGGGTCACCTGGAAGGAGTTGGTGTGGCCGGGGATGACGTCACGCTTCATCAGGAACGGCAGCACCCAGTAGGAGTGGATGACGTCGCGCGAGGTGAGGATGAAGCGGACGGTCTTGCCCTTGGGCAGCCACAGGGTCGGGCCGGGGTTGCCGTTCTGCGGGTTCCGCGTGCCCGGGATGCCGTAGTCGTAGACGCCGCCGGCGTTGGCCGGGAAGTCCTTCTTGTACCGGTCCGGGATGGCGGCCAGGTTCTTGTCGGTCTTCGCGTCACCGGTCGAGCCGGGGACGGACTCGATGTAGTTGAAGGCCCAGCTCCACTGGTAGCCGACGACGTTCACCGTGACGTCCGGCTTCTTGGACTCGCTCAGGAGCTTCGACTCGTCACGCGCCGTGAAGTAGAAGAGCACCGAGACGATGAGGAGCGGGACCACGGTGTACAGGGCCTCGATGGGCATGTTGTAGCGGGTCTGCGGAGGCACCTCCACCTTGGTGCGGCTGCGCCGGTAGAAGAAAGCGCACCACAGGATCAGACCCCACACCAGGCAGCCGATGGCGAGTGCGGCCGCCCAGGAGCCCTGCCACAGGGAGAGGATGATCGGAGCCTCTTCCGTGGCCGGGGTGGGCATGCCCAGCCGGGGAAAGTCCTTGTATGTGCAACCAGTAGCAGTCAACAGGACCAGGCCCGCGGTCAGTGCCTGCAGCAGCTTCCGCCGCATCGGGCGCCGCGGCGAGCGGTCGGAGCCGTTGGGACTCACGTAGCGCCTTCCCGAGAGTCTCGCCCGCGCGTTTGGCTGCGGCCTGCCTTCTCGCTGGTCGGTCGCCGCCCTGCGTCGGGCAGGGGTTTGGATGTTTATGCGGACCAAACCCTACTGGACGCCCTCCGGCGGAGCGCGGGGAGGGTGGCTTACGCGTCGCGGGTCGGACCGAAGGGGTGGGATAGACCCATATGCCCGGCTTCGTACAGGGGTTTGAGGCCCTCCGGGAGGGCGGCTGCGCGGCCTGTGCGGCAACCGGGAGGGACGGTGCGGGAGAACGGCGCGGCCGGTCGCCCGCCCGGCGGGACCGCACCGGTACCGGGCCGCGTCCTCCCCGCCCCTCTGCGGGTCGTAGCGTTGCTGTGTGGCCTACTTCGACGCTGCTTCCGGTGTTCCTCTTCATCCCGTCGCCCGGCAGGCTCTGCTCGCCGCCCTCGACGAGGGGTGGGCCGATCCCGCCCGGCTCCACAAGGAGGGGCGGCGTGCCCGGTTGCTGCTGGACGCGGCCCGGGAGACGACCGCGGAGGCGGTGGGGTGCCGGCCGGACGAGGTGACGTTCACCCCGTCGGGGACCCTGGCCGTGCACAGCGGCATCGCGGGTGCGCTGGCGGGGCGGCGACGCGCCGGACGTCACCTGATCGTGTCAGCGGTCGAGCACTCCTGCGTCCTCCATTCCGCCGAGGCGCACGAGGCGGACGGCGGAGCGGTCACACGGGTTGCGGTGGACCGCGGGGGCGCGGTGGCCGCCGCCGCGTACGAGGCCGCGCTGCGCGAGGACACCGCGCTGGCCTGTCTGCAGTCGGCCAACCACGAGGTGGGGACCGAGCAGCCGGTCGCCGAGGTGGCCGAGGTGTGCCGGGCGGCGGGTGTGCCGCTGCTGGTGGACGCGGCGCAGTCGCTGGGCTGGGGCCCGGTGGAGGGGGACTGGTCGCTGCTGACGGCGAGTGCGCACAAGTGGGGCGGGCCGCCCGGGGTCGGGCTGCTCGTGGTGCGCAAGGGGGTGCGGTTCGCGCCCCGGAGGCCGGCGGACGAGCGGGAGTCGGGACGGGCGCCCGGCTTCGAGAACATCCCGGCGATCGTGGCGGCGGCGGCGTCGCTGCGGGCGGTCCGGGCCGAGGCGGCCGCGGAGGCGGCACGGCTGCGGGAGCTGACGGAGCGGATCCGGACGCGGGTGCCGCGGCTCGTGCCGGACGTGGAGGTGGTGGGCGACCCGGTCCGCCGGCTGCCCGGGATCGTCACCTTCTCGTGTCTCTATGTCGACGGGGAGGCGCTGCTGCACGAGCTGAACCGTGAGGGCTTCTCCGTCTCCTCCGGCTCGTCGTGCACCAGCAGCACCCTGACGCCGAGCCATGTCCTGAAGGCGATGGGCGTGCTGAGCAGCGGCAACGTACGGGTGTCGCTGCCGCCCGGAACCTCCGGGGAGGACGTCGAACGGTTCCTCGGGATCCTGCCGGACGCGGTGGCGCGGGTCCGGGCCGAGCTCGGGGCGCCGGCCGGGGAGCCGGCCGCCGTGCGCGAGGACGCGGTGGTCGTGAACGCCCTCGGCAGGCGCTGCCCGATCCCGGTGATCGAGCTGGCGAAGGTGTTCGGGGACGTGCCCGTCGGCGGCACGGTCCGGGTGCTGGCCGACGACGAGGCGGCGCGTCTGGACATCCCGGCGTGGTGCGAGATGCGGGGCCAGGAGTACGTCGGCGAGGAGCCGGCGGACGAAGGTTCGGCCTACGTCGTCCGCCGGCTCTCGTAGGAACCGTCGGGCGGGAACCGTCGGCGGGGCCGCCGCTGCCGTTCCGTCAGGAGAGGTGGGCGCGGACCTCGTCGGCCGCCTCGTCGCCGTACGCCTTGGCGAAGCGCTCCATGAAGTGGGCGCGGCGCAGCTGGTACTCCTGGGTGCCGACCGTCTCGATGACCAGGGTGGCGAGCATGCAGCCGACCTGGGCGGCGCGCTCCAGGCTGACGCCCCAGACCAGGCCGGAGAGGAAGCCGGCGCGGAAGGCGTCGCCGACGCCCGTCGGGTCCACCTTGCGCTCCTCCTCCGGGCAGCCGACCTCGATCGGCTCCTCGCCGGCGCGCTCGATGCGCACACCGCGCGAGCCGAGGGTGGTGACCCGGTGGCCGACACGGGAGAGGATCTCGGCGTCGCTCCAGCCGGTCTTGGACTCGATGAGGCCCTTCTCGTACTCGTTGGAGAACAGGTACTGCGCCCCGTCCAGCAGTATCCGGATCTCCTCGCCGTCCATCCGGGCGATCTGCTGGGAGAAGTCCGCGGCGAACGGGATCCTGCGCGCCCGGCACTCCTCGGTGTGCCGGAGCATCGCCTCCGGGTCGTCCGCGCCGATCAGCACCAGGTCGAGACCGCCGACGCGGTCGGCGACGGTCTTGAGCTCGATGAGACGGGCCTCGCTCATGGCACCCGTGTAGAAGGAGCCGATCTGGTTGTGGTCGGCGTCGGTGGTGCACACGAAGCGGGCGGTGTGCAGGGTCTCGGAGATGCGGACCGAGGCGGTGTCGACGCCGTGCCGGTCCAGCCAGGCGCGGTACTCGTCGAAGTCGGGACCCGCGGCGCCGACCAGGATCGGCCGGGTGCCGAGCTGTCCCATGCCGAAGGCGATGTTGGCGCCGACTCCGCCGCGCCGTACGTCCAGCTGGTCGACCAGGAAGGAGAGCGAGACCGTGTGCAGCCGGTCCGCGACGAGCTGATCGGCGAACCGGCCGGGGAAGGTCATGAGGTGGTCGGTGGCGATGGAGCCGGTGACTGCGATACGCACGGCGTGATTGCTCCTGGAGTCCGGGGGAATGACAGTTCACGCTACCCGGTGTCGCGGCGCGCGCCACCTGGTCGGCGGGTGAGGGGAAACGGAAAAACTACCTGATAGTAGATCTATCGCGGGCAGCTTCTCCGTGCCTACGGTTCGCCCATGACGAACAACAGGGCCCACACCGTCCATGCTGCCCCCGCTCCGGCGGACCTCGAGGGCGATCTGGCCGCATTGCGCGAGGACTGCGCCCGGATGGCCCCCCAGTGGGCGGTGCCCGACCGGACCGCCGAGCCGCCGGTGCCGCCGTCCCGCATCCACGGGGTGAGGGTGCCCGTCTCCTCCGCCCGGCTGCTGGACGCGATGCCGGACTACGGGAACTGAGGGCCGAGGACCGGGACTTCGGAGGCCGGCCGGCCTGAGCGGTGTGCCGAGGGGGAACCGCCTGCTCCTTCACCGCGTCCCACCGCTGTCCCCCCTCTGGGGGGTGCGGGACACGACCCAGCCGAAGGAGCGATGCGGTGAACACCGAGCGACCCGACCACGACGACGCGGCTGCGGGCACCGCCGGGGAAGCCCCAAAGCAGGCGGGGACGCCGGAGCGGAAGGCTTCGGGGGACGGTGGCGGGGCCTCGACGGCTTCACAGGACGGTGCCGGCGCCCCGGGGGCCGCTGAAACCACCAAGGCCGCCAAGCCCTCCGAGACCGCCAGGACCTCCGAGGAGCAGGCGCCCTCGGAGAACGCCGAGGACCGGCGGACCCCGGAAACCAGCGAGGCCGCCGAGACCACCGGGGAACGGAAGGCCCCGGAGACCTCCGAGGACCGGACGCCCCCCGAGGACCGGAAGCCCTCGGAAACCGCCGAGACCCCCGAGGCGCGGAAGGCCGGCCCCTTCGAGGAGCAGAAGGAGAGGCAGAAGGTCGCGGAGACCTCCGAGACCGCCCGGCCCGCCGGGTCCTCCGAGACCGCCGAGGAACAGCGGATTCCGGAGGCCACCGGGACCTCCGAGGACCAAAGGTCCCCGGAGGAGGACCAGGGGCCCCCGGAGGCCGCCGAGACCCCCGAGGGCCGCAAGACCTCCGAGGGCGACCAGGAGGTCCCGGACGTCACCGCGGTCCCGGACGGGGGCGGGCGCTCCGGTGGGTGGCGGATGCGCGGGCGGTCGCCGGTGGTCATCGCCTCGGTCGCCGCCACGGTGCTGCTGGTGGGCGGCGGCGGGGCGCTTCTCGCCGCGGGGACGGGCGAGCGTCCGGGGACGGCGGCGTCCGACGGGCGCGGCACTCCCCCGCCGCTGGCCCTCGACGGGTACGCCGCCCCCGGCGCCGCGGGCGCCGCCGCCGCCGCGAACGAGATCGCCCCCGGTGAGCCCAACCCCTACGGCGCGACCTACCGGGCCGGCGGCACGCTGCCCGACGGACCCGGTTCGGCACCGGTGTACCGGGCCCGGGGCGAGGTCACCCGGGAGGAGGTGGCCCGGCTCGCCGAGGCGCTCGGTGTGGAGGGCACGCCGGCGGCCGACGCCCAGGCCTGGAGGGTGGGGTCGGGAAAGGACGGCTCCGGCCCGATGCTGCGGGTGAGCAGGCAGGCACCCGGGACATGGACGTTCAGCCGGTACGCGCCGGGCACCGACAACTGCAAGGGCGCGGTGTGCGCGGCGGTCCCCGGGGTTCCCGGGACCTCGTCCGTCCGCCCGGTGAGCGTGGCGGCGGCGCGGAAGGCGGCGGCTCCGGTGCTCAAGGCGCTGGGCCAGGACGACGCCAAGGTGGACGCGAGCCGGACCGTGGGTGCTCAGCGGATCGTCAACGCCGATCCGCGCGTCGGCGGGCTGCCCACGTACGGCTGGACCACGGGTCTGAGCATCGGCCCGCAGGGCGAGGTGGTCAGCGGCAGCGGCCGGCTGAAGAAGCCGGTGAAGGGCGACACGTATCCCGTGCTGAGCGCACGCAGGACGCTGGAGCTGATGAACGCGGTCCCGCGGACCGGCCGCGCGGGCATCGGCGGCTGCGCCGCTCCCGTACCGCTGAAGGACCGCTCGCCGGAGGACCACCCGCCGAAGGACCGCCCGGAGGTGCCGTGCGAGGCGAAGGCCCCGGCCCCGCCCCGCAAGGAGTCCACGAAGTCCTTCGCCGGGAACGCCTTCACCGTCGACAGGGCCGTGTTCGGGCTGGCCTCGCACTCCTCCGACGGCCGGCGGGCGCTCGTGCCGTCCTGGCTGTTCCGGGTGCGGGCGTCGGACGGGCAGGGGGTGCCCTTCACGGTGACGCACCCGGCCGTCGACCCGAAGTACCTGACCTCGCCGAAGGCGTCGGGCGGCTCGGACGGCGCCACGGTGACGCGGGACGTGGAGGTGACCGGCTACAGCACCGAGGGCGACGAGCTGACCGTCCGCTTCGAGGGCGGGGTGTGCGCGGACTACCGGGCGTCCGTGAAGGAGGAGTCCGACCGGGTGACGGTCACGGTGACCGAGACCTCGCGGCGGGACCGGATCTGCATCCTGGTCGCCAAGGTGCACCACGAGAGCGTGCGTCTGGACCGGCCGCTCGGTGACCGGAAGGTGGTCGGCTCGAACGGGCGGGAGATCCCCCGGGAGAGGCCGGGCGCGCGGCTGCCGGAGCCGTCGGCCGCCCGCTGAGCGGCGGGACAGTGCGGAACGCGCCGGAAGGCGGCGGCCCCTGGCAGGGGCTGCCGCCTTTCATGTCCTCGGCGTCCTGCCGGGACCGGTTGCTCAGCTGAAGGAGTCGCCGCAGGCGCAGGAGCCCGTCGCGTTCGGGTTGTCGATCGTGAAGCCCTGCTTCTCGATCGTGTCCACGAAGTCGATGGTGGCGCCGCCGAGGTAGGGGGCGCTCATGCGGTCGGTGACGACCTTGACGCCGTCGAATTCCTTCACCACGTCGCCGTCGAGGGACCGCTCGTCGAAGAAGAGCTGGTAGCGCAGGCCGGAGCAGCCACCGGGCTGGACGGCGACGCGCAGGGCGAGGTCGTCACGGCCTTCCTGGTCGAGCAGGGCCTTGACCTTGGCCGTGGCGGCGTCGGTCAGGATGATGCCGTCGGTGACGGTGGTGGTCTCGTCCGATACGGACATCTAGATCTCTCCCGGGTTGTACGGAGACTGCTTGCCGACGAGTCCAACCGGCGGGGCCGCGGATTCATTCCGGGCCGGGGTCGTGCTTTTTCTCTTCTCCAGGCTCGTCCTCATCATGCTCGCACACGCGCGGGAGGACGGACAGCGGCCTGTGGAGAGAGGGGGAGGGGGTCACCGGTCGGGCCGCCGGCCGGTGTCCAGGATTCACGTCACATCGACGCTATGACCATCGTCAAAGTGACGTGAAGCCGCTATGATAGATAGCGTCAGTTCGACGAAAAGTAGAAAGGGTGCGTGTCGTGACCACCGCCCAGACCCAGGACCTCGACGTCCAGCCGACGCCGCTCGCCCTGCTGCTGCTCGGCCGTGAAGCCGACCCGAGGAGCGAGCGCGGCGTCGAGTGCCCCGGTGAGCTGCCCTCCCCGTCCGACCCGGACCTGGTGGAACGCGCTCGTGCGGCCAAGGAGAAGCTCGGGGACAAGGTCTTCGTGCTCGGCCACCACTACCAGCGCGACGAGGTCATCCAGTTCGCCGACGTCACGGGCGACTCCTTCAAGCTGGCGCGGGACGCGGCGGCACGCCCGGAGGCCGAGTACATCGTGTTCTGCGGTGTGCACTTCATGGCGGAGTCCGCGGACATCCTGACGTCCGACGACCAGAAGGTGGTCCTGCCGGACCTGGCGGCCGGCTGCTCCATGGCCGACATGGCGACGGCCGAGCAGGTCGCCGAGTGCTGGGACGTGCTGACCGAGGCGGGGATCGCCGAGCAGGTCGTCCCGGTGTCGTACATGAACTCCTCCGCCGACATCAAGGCCTTCACGGGCCGGCACGGCGGCACGATCTGCACGTCGTCGAACGCCAAGCGGGCCCTGGAGTGGGCCTTCCAGCAGGGCGAGAAGGTCCTGTTCCTGCCCGACCAGCACCTGGGCCGCAACACGGCGGTGCGGGACATGGGCATGTCCCTGGACGACTGCGTCGTCTACAACCCGCACAGGCCGAACGGCGGTCTGACCGCCGAGGAACTGCGCGCGGCGAAGATGATCCTGTGGCGGGGTCACTGCTCGGTGCACGGCCGCTTCAACCTGGACTCGGTCAACGAGGTCCGCGAGCGCATCCCCGGGGTGAACGTCCTGGTCCACCCCGAGTGCAGGCACGAGGTGGTGACCGCGGCGGACTACGTCGGCTCGACCGAGTACATCATCAAGACCCTGGAGGCCGCCCCGGCCGGCTCCAAGTGGGCCATCGGCACGGAGCTGAACCTGGTCCGCCGTCTGGCGAACCGTTTCGCCCCCGAGGGCAAGGACGTCGTCTTCCTCGACCGCACGGTCTGCTTCTGCTCCACCATGAACCGCATCGACCTGCCCCACCTGGTCTGGGCCCTGGAGTCCCTGGCCGAGGGCAACGTGGTCAACCGCATCCAGGTGGACAAGGAGACGGAGGAGTACGCGAAGCTGGCCCTGGAACGGATGCTGGCACTGCCGTAGACGACGCACCCGCCGGCGACATCGCCGTCGAAGGACACGCAGAAGCCCCCGTCGCAGACGGTTCTGACGGGGGCTCCGGTCTGCCGCCGAGGGCTTCGGTGACCGAGGCGCCCGCTCCGGACCCGGCCCGGAAGTCTTCGGGGGCTTCCACGGGTGAGGACGTGAGGACAGGGCGGAGCCCTGTCCTCGGCCCTGTTCCGGCCGGTTCCCGGCGCACCTCTCGACGGGAGGCCCGCGCCCGGATGTCCCGGCAGGAGAGGATCCGTTCGCCCCACCCTCCGATGCGGTGGGCGATCGTCGACGAGTCCGTGCTCCGGCGGCCCTTCGGCCGCCGGGAAGGCATGCACCGGCAACTGGTCCGGCTGCTCGAGCAGCCGGACGCTCCGGACGGCAAGGTCCAGGCGATGCCCTTCAGTTCCGGTGCGCACTGTCCGATGGGGGCGCCCCGACCCCGCCGGCCCTTCCCGACGGCTCAACCGTGGCCTGCGAGGAGGGCGTCGAGGCCGGTCGCCTCCACGAGGATCGGGATTCGGTGGGGAAGCGGCGACGGCACTACGGGGTGCTGCGCGCCGGGGCTCCCTCGCCTGCCGCCTCGGCAAAGCCGATCCGGCAGGCGAGGGAGGACTGCGGGCCGTGCGACACGGCTCCGAGCCGGACTCTGCCCGCCGGCGCCGGAGCGGCTCCGGCAATGCCAACGGGGGCGAGTGCGCCGAGGTCGCCGAGGACTTCCCCGGTGCCGCCCCGTCCGTGACAGCGAGGCGCCCCACGGCCCTGTGAGCGTCGTCCCGGTGTCCGTCCGGGGCGTGTTCGTCGCCTCGCTGAAGGCGTGATCCCGAAGGGGCGCCCCGGGATGTGACCCGGTGACAGGGGCCGGGCCCGTACACGGTGTACGGGCCCGGCCGTCGTGCGGGTCACACGCCCGCGGGCTCCAGCTCCTCCTTCGCCGCCTTCGCCTCCCGCTTCGCCGCCCGCTTCTTCGCGCGGCGCTCCTTGCGGAGCTCCAGCATCGCGTAGAGCGTCGGGACCAGCAGCAGGGTCAGCAGGGTCGAGGTGAGCAGACCGCCGATCACGACCACCGCCAGCGGCTGGGCGATGAAGCCGCCCTCGCCGGTGATCCCCAGGGCCATCGGGATCAGGGCGAAGATGGTCGCCAGGGCCGTCATGAGGATGGGACGCAGCCGGTGGCGGCCACCCTCCACGATCGCCTCGACGATGCCGTAACCCCGCTCGCGGTACTGGTTGATGAGGTCGATCAGCACGATCGCGTTGGTCACCACGATGCCGATCAGCATCAGCATGCCGATCATCGCGGGCACGCCCATCGGCGTTCCGGTGGCGATCAGCAGCCCCAGGGCGCCGGTCGCCGCGAACGGGATGGAGACCAGCAGGATCAGCGGCTGGGCCAGCGAGCGGAAGGTCGCCACCAGCAGCATGAAGACGATCGCGACGGCCGCCAGCATGGCCAGGCCCAGCTTCTCGAAGGCCTCGTCCTGGTCGGCGGTGACACCGCCGATCTCGGCCCGCGCGCCCGCGGGCAGCTTCAGCTTGTCGAGCTCGGCCTGGAGGGCCGCGCCGACCGCGCCGGTGTTGTCCCCGACCGGCCTGGCCGTGATCGTGGCGGCGCGCTGACCGTCGATCCGGGTCATCGACACCGGCCCGTCGACCAGTTCGACGGTCGCGATGTCCCCCAGCTTCACCGGGCCGAGCCGCAGGTTCCTCAGCTGGTTCAGCGTCCGCACCGGCTTCGCCGACCTGATGACCACGTTCCGCTCGGCGTTGTCCAGCACCGCCTTCGCCGCGGGGGTGCCCTTGACGGACTGGGCGACCGCCATGCCGAGGGTCTGGTCGGTGAAGCCCGCCGCTGCCGCCTTGGCGTTCGCCCGCACCGAGATGCGCGGCACGCTCTGCGACAGGTCGTTGGTGACGTCGGTGACGTCGTCGAGGCCGGCGACCGTCCTGTGGACCTGCTCCGCGGCACGGCGCAGCACATCGGGGTCGCTCGCCTTGACGATCACCTTCAGGTCCTGGGAGCCGAAGCCGTCCCCGACGCCGATCGTGGTGGTGCCGATGCCGGACAGCTTGCCCAGGCGGTCCTCGATACGGGCGCGCACGTCGTCGGCGGACGCCGAGTCCTCGAGCATCACCTGGTAGGAGGCCCGGTTGGTGTCCGTACCGCCGCCGAAGGCCGCCATGAAGCCGGAGGAGCCGACGGTGACCTGGTAGTCCCTGACGCCCTCGACGTCGGCGAGCACGTCCTCGATCTTCCGGGCCGCGGCGTTCGTCGTCGCCAGGCTGGCGCCCGGCTTCAGCTGCTGCTTGATGGTGAGGACCTGCTGGTCGCCGGGGTGGAAGAAGTTCGTCTTCAGCAGCGGGGTCATGCCGAGGGTGACGACCAGGACGGCGACCGCGATCAGCACGCTGGTCAGGCGCCGCCGGGTGGCGAAGCGCAGGACGGGCACGTAGAGGCGCTGCAGAAGGCTCCTGGCCTCCTTCTCCTCGGCCAGGCGGCGGGCCTCCTCCGCCTCGGCGGGCGTGTCCTTGGGCGTGCTCAGGAACCAGTACGACAGCACCGGCACGACCGTCAGCGACACCAGCAGCGAGGCCAGCAGGGCCACGGTGACGGTGAGGCTGAACGGGCCGAACAGCTCGCCCACCATGCCGCCGACCAGGCCGATCGGCAGGAACACGGCGACGGTGGTGAGCGTGGAGGCGGTCACCGCGCCGGCCACCTCGCGCACCGCGGTCATGATGGCCGCGTGGCGCTCCTCGCCGTAGCCGAGGTGGCGCTTGATGTTCTCCAGGACCACGATCGAGTCGTCGACGACCCGGCCGATGGCGATGGTCAGCCCGCCCAGCGTCAGCATGTTCAGCGACAGGTCGCGGGTCCACAGCACGATCAGCGCGAGCACGACGGACAGCGGGATCGACACCGCCGTCACCAGGGTGGAGCGGACCGAGGCCAGGAAGACCAGGATGACGAGGACCGCGAAGAACAGACCGAGCAGACCCTCGTTGGTCAGTCCCTCGATGGCCCGGGCCACGGCCGGGCCCTGGTCGCTGACGACGGTGATCTGCGCGTCGGAGCCGAGGGCCTCGCGCAGGTCCGGCAGCTTGTCCTCGACCGCTTCGGAGATGGAGACCGCGCTGCCGTCGTGGTCCATGGTGACGACGACGGCCAGGCTGGGCCTGCCGTTGGTGCGGGTGATGGAGTCGGAGGGGGCCGGCTCCTGCTTGACGGTGGCGACGTCGCCGAGGCGCACCGGCTTCTTCACGCCCTCGCCGGTGACCCTCAGGTCCCGGATCTGCTTCAGCGAGGTGAAGCCTCCGCCGACCTGGACGGTGCGGTTGGCGCCGTCCTCGTCGAAGGAGCCGGCCGGAACGGTGGCGCCGCCCGCCCTCAGGGCCTCGCCCAGGGCGGCGGGAGTGAGCCCGGCCGCGGCGAGCTTCCTGTCGTCCGGGGTGACGGTGACCTGCAGGTCCCGTACGCCGTCGACGGTGACCTGGCCGACGCCCTCGATGTTCTTCAGCTCGGGGACGACCGTCTTGTCCAGCTGGTCGGCGAGGGCCTGCTGGTCCTTGTCGGAGGTGACGGCGAGGACCACGGTGGGGATGTCGTCCGTGGAGCCGGCCACCACCTGCGGGTCGACCTCGCCGGGGAGCTGGGCGCGGGCCCGGTTGACGGCCTGCTGGACGTCGGCGACGAGCTGCTTGGTGTTGTTGCCGTAGTCGAAGGACGCCATGATCACGGCGTTGCCCTCGCTCGCCGTGGAGGTGACGCCGGTGATGCCGTCGACGGCCTTGAGGTGGTTCTCGATGGGCTCGACGACCTGCTTCTCCACCACGTCCGGGGACGCGCCCTGGTAGGGCGCCAGCACGGAGACCACGGGAAGGTCGATGCTGGGGAACAGCTGCTGCTTGAGCTGCGGTATGGAGATCGCCCCGAAGACGAGCGCGATGATCGACACCAGTCCGATCAGGGCTCGTTGCGCGAGGCTGAATCTGGACAGCCAGGACATGGGTGAGGGTCTCGATTCTTTGAGCGGTGCAAGCAACAAACGGTACGAACGATAAGGGGCGCCGGCCGTGCGGACGCACAGTGGGCGCACCCTTACACCCTGGGCCATGGGAGGGCCGCGTTCCGTAGCCCTGGGGTCCATTTCCGCGTCCGGCCCCTACTCCGAGCGCAGTACGTTCACTCCGCCCTGGGCCGTACCAGTCCCGACTCGTAGGCGATGACGACGAGCTGTGCCCGGTCGCGGGCGCCCAGTTTGGACATGGCCCGGTTGACGTGGGTCTTCACCGTCAGCGGGCTGACTCCCAGGCGCTTGGCGATCTCGTCGTTGGAGTGTCCGCCGGCGACCTGGACGAGCACTTCGCGCTCCCGTACGGTCAGCGCGTCCAGCCGGGACGGGCCGTGGCCGCCGGCGGTCTCCTCCGGGGCGCTCTGCGCGAGGAAGCGGGCGATCAGTCCCTTGGTGGCGGCCGGGGACAGCAGGGCCTCTCCCCGGACGGCGACACGGATGGCGTTGAGCAGTTCCTCGGGCTCGCTGCCCTTGCCGAGGAAGCCGGAGGCGCCCGCGCGCAGCGCCTGCACCACGTAGTCGTCGACCTCGAAGGTGGTGAGGATGACCACGCGCACCTGGCCGAGGTCGGGGTCGTCGCTGATCATGCGGGTGGCCGCGAGGCCGTCGGTGCCGGGCATGCGGATGTCCATCAGCACCACGTCGGCCCGCCGCTCCTTGGCCAGCCGTACCGCCTGGGCGCCGTCGGAGGCCTCGCCGACCACTTCCATGTCCGGCTCGGAGTCGACGAGCACCTTGAAGGCACTGCGCAGCAGCGCCTGGTCGTCGGCGAGCAGGACACGGATCGTCATGCGGGGTCCCCCGGGGCGCTGGTGCGGCTGTCGACCGGCAGGATGGCATGGACGCGAAAGCCGCCGCCGTAGCGGGGGCCGGTGGTGAGGGTGCCGCCCAGGGCGGTGACCCGTTCGCGCATGCCGATCAGCCCGTGTCCGCCGCCCTGCTGCGGGCCGCCGGCCGCGCCGGCTCCGTCGTCCAGGACGGTGATCTCGATGTCCGGTCCGACCCGGACGATGCTGACCTCGGCCTTCGCCGCCGTACCGGCGTGCTTGTGCACATTGGTCAGGGCCTCCTGGACGATCCGGTAGGCGGCCAGGCCGACGGCGGCGGGCAGGGTGGTGTCCTGGTCGGTGCGGGCGACCTCGACGTGCAGGCCGGCGCTGCGGAAGGAGTCGACGAGTTCGTCGAGGCGGTCCAGGCCGGGGGCCGGTTCGGTGGGGGCCTCGGGATCGCCGGACTGCCGCAGCAGTCCGACGGTGGTGCGCAGCTCGTCCAGTGCGGAGCGGGCGGCCTCCCGGACGTGGGCGAGGGCCTCCCTGGCCTGGTCGGGCCGCTTGTCCATGACGTGGGAGGCGACTCCGGCCTGCACATTGACCAGGGCGATGCGGTGGGCGACGACGTCGTGCAGGTCGCGGGCGATGCGCAGGCGTTCCTCGGCGACGCGGCGGCGGGCCTCCTCCTCGCGGGTGCGTTCGGCGCGTTCGGCGCGCTCCCTGATGGCGTGCACGAAGGCGCGGTGGCTGCGGACGGCGTCGCCGGCGGCGGCGGCCATGCCGGTCCAGGCGAAGATGGCGACGTTCTCCTGTGCGTACCAGGGCAGGGATCCGGCGAGCATGGCGGCGCCGGTCAGCACGGTCATGGTGATCAGACCCAGGCGCCAGGTGGTGGGGCGGTCGGTGCGGACCGCCACGGTGTACAGGGCGATCACGGCGGACATGGCGACGGGGGTGCGGGGGTCCCCGGTGACGCATTCCGTGAGGGAGAGGGTGCCGGTGACGGCGAGGACCGTGCGCGGGGCGCGGCGGCGCAGGACGAGCGCGGCGGCGCCGAGGGCCATGAGGACCAGGCTGAGCGGTGCGGGCCGGCGGACGGCCCAGGTGACGCCGTGCTCCCCGTGGGGGTCGACGAAGGAGCCGGCCACCATGCACGCCAGCACCCCGGCCGCCAGGGCCGCGTCCAGTGCGAGGGGATGTGCTCTCAGCAGGCGGCGGGCGCGGTCCAGGGCGGTGGTCACGTCTGCGTCCGGTGGGGGGCTGCCGCGGGGCGCCGGAACACCGGGGCCTGCCGGGTGTTCCTCGTCCTGTTCCTCATCCGGGGATCAGGCCGTCGTCGCTCAGCAGCGCCCGCACCTCCTCCAGCGTCGCGTCCGGAGCCGGGAGGATCAGCTCGGACGGCTCCAGGGAGTCGTCCGGCACGGGCTCGCCCACCTCGCGGACCTTGGCCAGCAGGGCCGAGAGGGTGCGGCGGAAGCCGGGGCCGTCGCCGTTCTCCATCTCGGCCAGGAGTTCGTCGTCCAGTCTGTCGAGCTCGGCAAGATGGCTGTCGGACAGCCTCACCTGTCCCTCTCCCATGATCCGTACGATCATGTCCGCCCTCCTCGGCGTGGCCCCGGCTGTCGGTGACGTGGTGTGCCTCGACGCGGCCTACTGCTTGTCGAAGCGGGGGGTGTCCTGCGGCTGCTGCTGGGACTGCTGCCGGCTCTCGCCGCCCTCGATCGCCTGCCGTTCGGCGGAGGTCCCGCCGGCCAGCTCGGCCTTCATGCGCTGCAGCTCCAGCTCCACGTCCGTACCGCCGGAGAGCCGGTCCAGCTCGGCCTGGATGTCGTCCTTGGCCATGCCGGAGGGGTCGTCCAGGGCGCCGGAGGCGAGCAGCTCGTCGATCGCACCGGCCCGGGCCTGCAGCTGTGCGGTCCTGTCCTCGGCGCGCTGGATGGCGAGCCCGACGTCGCCCATCTCCTCGGAAAGGCCGGAGAACGCCTCGCCGATCCGGGTCTGCGCCTGGGCGGCGGTGTAGGTCGCCTTGATGGTCTCCTTCTTCGTGCGGAAGGCGTCGACCTTGGCCTGCAGACGCTGGGCCGCCAGGGTGAGCTTCTCCTCCTCGCCCTGGAGGGTGGCGTGCTGGGTCTCCAGGTCCGTCACCTGCTGCTGGAGGGCGGCGCGGCGGGAGAGCGCCTCGCGGGCCAGGTCCTCGCGGCCCAGCGCGAGCGCCTTGCGGCCCTGGTCCTGCAGCTTGTCGGACTGCTGCCGCAGCTGGTTGAGCTGGAGCTCCAGACGCTTGCGGCTGGTCGCCACGTCCGCGACACCGCGCCGCACCTTCTGCAGCAGCTCCAGCTGCTTCTGGTACGAGTAGTCGAGGGTCTCGCGCGGGTCCTCGGCCCGGTCAAGGGCCTTGTTCGCCTTCGCGCGGAAGATCATCCCCATACGCTTCATGACACCGCTCATGGGCTTCGCGCGCCCCCTTCTGACGGACTCCAGCTCACACAGCTTGCGACAGAACCCACAGTACGGGCCCTGCATCCATTACCGCACTGTTCGGGAACGGACGCGATCATCCCCAAGAACGACTGTGTCCGCTTCCTCTCCGGCGCAAGGAGGATCTCATCCCTGAGGTCCGTCGGACCACGGCGGGCGCATCCTCCCCTCCTTTATGGACGACCGGTGTTGCCGGATCGTTCCCCACCTGACGCATGTCCATGCGGGACGAGCCCGTACCCTTGGATTCCGTGTTCCGTAGCCGTGCCAAGGAAGAGAAGGCCCCGGTCGCCGAGAAGGCGCCGGTGACCGTCTCCAAGCAGCCCCGTGATCCGCAGGCCCCCAAGGGCCGGCCCACACCCAAGCGCAGTGAGGCCCAGCGCAGGCGCCGCAGCGTCGCCAACACGCCGATGACGCGCAAGGAGGCCGCCCGGCGGCGGCGCGAGGAGCGCCGTGCCCAGCTGGAGCGGCAGCGCCAGGCGCTGGCGACCGGCGACGAGCGCTATCTGCCGCCGCGCGACAAGGGCCCGGTGCGCCGGTTCGCCCGGGACTTCATCGACGCGCGGTTCAACCTCGCGGAGTTCTTCCTGCCGCTGGCCGTGGTCATCCTGGTGCTGAGCATGGTCCGGGACCCCGCGGTGCAGGCCGTCGTGATGCTGCTGTGGCTCGCGGTGATCGTCCTCATCGTCCTGGACTGGATCGTCACCGGCTTCCGGCTGAGGAAGGCCCTGAACGAGCGCTTCCCCGACCAGAACAAGCGGGGCGCGGTCGCCTACGCCCTGATGCGCTCCCTGCAGATGCGCCGGCTTCGGCTGCCCAAGCCGCAGGTCAAGCGCGGGGAGCGGCCCTGAGCACAGCCGCTTTCCCCGGGGATGCCGCGCACGCGCGGCTGCACCGGCCGGGCGGGCTGCGCGACGTCGTACGGCGAGAGCTGGTGGCCCGGCAGCTTCAGGAGCAGCTGGCCGAGCGCTTCCCGGCCGGGAAGCGGCTGCGGGTGCTCGACGTGGGCCTGGGGCAGGGCGCGCGGGCGCTGCGGCTGGCCCGCGCCGGGCACCGGGTGACCGTGCTGGAGCGGGACCGGACGGCGGTCCTTCGGGCCCGTCGGGCGCTGGCCGCCGAGCCGGAGGAGGTACGGGCACGGCTGCGGATCGTCGAGGGCGACGGCCGGGACACCGGGGTGCACTTCCCTCCGGGCGCCTTCGACGTCGTGCTGTGCCACGGCGTCCTGATGCACGTCGAGGAACCGGACCCGCTGCTGGCGGCGCTGGCGCGGATGCTCGCGCCGGGCGGGCTGCTGTCGCTGCTGGTGCGCAACGGCGACGCACTGGCGCTGCGCCCGGGGCTGCGGGGGGACTGGGCGGCGGCGCTGAGCGCCCTCGGGGCGACGGCCCGTCTCCCCCGTCCCCGGACGGCCCCGGGCAGAACGGCTCCCGCCCGGCCGGAGGCGGACGCCCTGCCGGAGACGGACGCACGGGCGGACCGGCTGGCGGACCTGAGAGCGACGCTCGCCGGGATCGGGGCGCCGCTGCGCGCCTGGTACGGGGTGCGGGTCTTCACGGACACGGCGGCGCACGACGCCGGGCCGCCGGAGGATCTCGAGGTGCTGCTGGCGGCCGAGGAGCTGGCGGGGCGCACGGATCCCTACCGTGCGGTGGCGGCGCTGCTGCATCTGTGCGGGGTGCGCGGCTGAGCGCCTTCCGGCCGTGCGGGTGCGCGGCCGTGCGGCCGGGCCTGTCCCGGTGCGCGTCCCGCTGCTCTTTCGGGTGAACACCGCACGCCGGGCGTTCGGCCCGAGGGAAGACTCGGATCATGGATGTCTCCCCCAGCCGTGCCCATGACTGCACCTGTCGCTGTGCTCGTGTTCTCCGGTCGGCCGGTTCCCTTCTCGCATGGCTCTGCTGTGCCGTGCTGCTGTTCGGATGCACCGGCTCGTCCGGTCCCCGGCAGACCCGCGGCACCGGGGACGTCTCCGCCGCCGAGGACGCCGGGCGGCGGGCCGGTGTCTCCCCGGCGGCCGTCGAACTGCAGAACGACTATCTGCAGGTGATCAGGGACGTGCTGCCGTCGGTGGTGCAGATCCAGACCGGCCGGGAGCTCGGGTCGGGGGTCGTGTACGACGACAAGGGGCACATCGTCACCAACGCGCACGTGGTGGGCGGTGCGAGCACCTTCGAGGTGACCACCGCCAACAGCGAGGCGACGCTGACCGCGCGTCTGGTCTCCTCCTATCCCGAGCAGGACCTCGCCCTGGTGAAGCTGGACGAGGTGCCCCCGGGGCTGCGGCCCGCCGCCTTCGGCGACTCCGAGAAGGTCCAGGTGGGGCAGATCGTGCTGGCCATGGGGTCGCCGCTGGGGCTGTCGTCGAGCGTGACCCAGGGCATCGTGTCGGCGATCGGGCGCACCGTCAGCGAGGGACGGGAGGGCGGCGGCACGGGGGCGACGATCCCCAACATGGTGCAGACCTCGGCCGCGATCAATCCGGGCAACAGCGGGGGCGCGCTGGTGAACCTCGACGGCGAGGTCATCGGCATCCCGACACTCGCCGCCACCGATCCCCGGCTCGGCTCCGCGGCGCCCGGCATCGGCTTCGCGATCCCGGCGTCGATGGTGAAGACGGTCGCCGACCAGATCATCCGCTACGGCAGGGTCGTCGACTCCGGCCGGGCCGCGCTCGACATCACCGGGCGCACGGTCGTCGACGCCGCCTACCGGCCCGCGGGCGTCGCCGTCGTCGAGGTGCAGACGGGCGGCGCGGCGGAGAAGGCGGGCATCCGGGCCGGGGACACCATCGTCGGCCTCGGCGGCAGGGAGATCACCACCATCACCTCGCTGTCCGAGGCGCTGGCCGCGTACAAGCCGGGCCAGCGGGTCCAGGTGACCTTCACCCGGGACGGCGCCCGAAGGACGGTGGAGGTGACCCTGGGCGAGCAGTGAGCGGGGAGGGCCGGCCGGGCCGCCCCGGTTCCGGACGGCCCCGAGGGTCTTCGTCAGGACTGGTCGGCGTGCAGGCTCATCGGGCCGTAGACCTCCGTGCCGTCCTCGAACAGCCGCACCTGGTCCGCGCCGCCGTCGCGCAGCTCCCTCCAGTGCTCCCCGATCCAGGACTCCGCGTCGCTCTGCGTGGTGAACTCCTCGGGCTGCACCGCGGGCCGGACCTCCGTTCCGTCGGCCGTCTCGAACCGCCACGTCCATGCCGCCATGTACGCCTCCCTGGGTGAGCACACTGCACAGCGTCGGCCGGCTCGCGGTCCGGCTCCCGCACAGAGCCTAGCCGGGCGCGCATGACCTGCGGGCACCTTGGACAATCGGGTCCGTGGACGTGACTCTGCTCGGCACCGGTGCCCCCGCGGGACTGCCCCGCCCTAACTGTCCCTGTGCGGCCTGCACGACGGCGCTGGGCGCGGACGCACGGGCGGCGACCTCGCTGCTGGTGGACGACTCGCTGCTGGTGGACCTGACCCCGGGCGCGGCGCTCGCGGCGGCGCGGGCCGGGCATTCGCTGAGCGGTGTGGCCCAGGTGCTGCTGTCCCACCCGCACAACGGGCCGGCCATCGAGGTCCCGGCCGGGCTGCCGCAGCCGGGACGGGTGCCGGACGGGCGGGAACTGGCGCTGCTGACGGGGCACCGGGTGCGGGCGGTGGCCCTGGACTCCCCCGGCACCGGGTACGCGGTGACCGGCCCGGACGGGCTGCGGCTGCTGTATCTGCCGCCGGGCGGGGCACCGGCCGGCCCGGAGGAGGGTCCGGGCACGCCGTACGACCTGGTCCTCCTGGACGTCGTGGGGCGCCCCGACTCCCTGGCCAGGCTGCGGGCGGCGGGGGCGGTGGGGCCGACCACGGACGTCGTGGCCGTCCACCTGGACCACGACGTGCCGCCGGGGGCGGAGCTGCGCCGGCGGCTGGCGGCGGCCGGGGCACGGGCGGTGCCGGACGGGACGACGCTGGTGGTCGGGTCGTACGAGGAGGTCCCGGACGTGCCCCGGCGCACGCTGGTGCTCGGCGGGGCGCGTTCGGGGAAGTCGGTGGAGGCCGAGCGGCGGCTGGAGACCTTCCCGGACGTGCTGTACGTCGCCACCGGCGGGTCCCGGGGCGGGGACCCCGAGTGGGCCGCCCGGGTCGCCGCGCACCGGGAGCGGCGGCCGGGCTCCTGGCGCACCGCGGAGACGTGCGACCTGGTGCCGCTGCTCGAGGAGGACGGGCCGCCGCTGCTCGTCGACTGCCTGTCGCTGTGGCTGACGGACGCGATGGACTCCGTCGGCGCCTGGGACGACGCCGAGTGGGCGGGCGGCGGCGAACGCGCCCTGCGCGAGCGGGTGGCCGCGCTGACCCGGGCCGTGCGCACGACCCGGCGCACGGTGGTCGCCGTCTCCAACGAGGTGGGCTCGGGCATCGTGCCGGCCACCGCCTCCGGCCGCCGCTACCGCGACGAACTGGGCCGTCTGAACGCCGCGTTCGCGGCGGAGTGCGAACAGGTGCTGCTGGTGGTGGCGGGCCAGGCCGTCACGCTGCGCGGGCGATGACGCGATAGGCGTTGGACAGGCCGGGGACCCGGCGCAGCAGGGGGGACAGCAGGACGTCCAGGGCGGCGGCCACGTCCACCAGGGGGCTGGTCACGGCGGACAGGACGGTCCGCAGGGTGTGCTGGAGGGCGGTCGGCGGAACCTCGCGCCAGGGGGCGTCGGCGGCGGGCAGGACGCGGGCGAGGGCCAGGGCGACGGCCGCGGACAGGTCGCCGGGGGTGTGCGGGGTCCGGCGGTCGGTGACCAGGACCGTGCAGCCCTGGGCCTCCAGTTCCGCGCACAGATTGCGCAGGGGCAGCAGATGCAGATGGCGCGGCTGGCCGTGCGGCAGCCACCACTTGCCCAGCATCCGGGCGAACAGGCAGCGCGGGTCGGGGAGTTCGACCAGCAGATGGCCGCCGGGGCGCAGCACGGTCAGGGCACCGCGCAACTCGGCGCGCGGGTCCGGCACATGGGCCAGGTGGTGGAAGATGCTGACCACGTCGTAGCGGCCGCGCAGGCGCTCGGCGATGTGCGGGTCGGCGAGGTGGCCGATGTGGGCCTCCTCCACCCGCCCGGCCGCGCGGGCCTGTTCCACGCGCGGGGTGGGGTCCAGGCCGTCGAAGGAGGTGTACGGGAACACCTCCTGCGCGGCCCCGGGGAAGCGGCCGTGGCCGGTGCCGACGTCCAGCCAGGCCTCCGGCTCCCCCACCCCCCGCATCAGGTGCGCGTCCCAGCGGTGCCGCCGGCGGCTGCGGCGGACCGCGAGCGCCGGGTCGGCGAACCCCTCCGGGTCGGTCTCGTCGAAGTCCCGGTGGTAGAAGGCCAGTCCGGCCGGGGTGAGCCGGGGGTTCTGGAAGGCGTGGCCGCAGTCCCGGCACTGGGCGAGCACGAAGGTGCCCGGCTTGTGCTGGAGCAGGTCCGGTGCGCGCAGCCGGGTGCGCAGCCGCCGGGAGCCGCACCAGGGGCAGTCCTCGCGGGGCGGTTCCTGGAAGCGGTGCGTGCCCTGGGCGAGTTCGGAGGCGTACGCGATGCGGCGCGGGTCGTAGAACCGCGGGGCGTACGGCAGGGGCGGCATGGGCGGCTCCCGGAGCGAGAACGGTGTGCGGGACATTTCACCGCAAAAGAGGCATGGAGGGATGCAGGGGATCGGGGTTCCGGGTGGAAAGACTCCGTACGGGTGTGCCCCCGACAGGGCGTCTCCCCGTCCGGCCGGGGCCGGTACTGTTCGGCGAATGAGCTCGCTGAATCTCGACGACTTCACCGATCTGATCGAGCGTCCCGACGGCGGTGTGCGCCATGCCGCGGAGGCACGCCGGGAGCGTCAGAACGTGCCGCCCGGGGCGCTGGGCCGCCTCGACGAACTGGGTGAGTGGCTGGCCGCGGCCCAGGGCGCCGTTCCGGTGCGGCCGGTGGAACGGCCGCGGGTGGTGCTGTTCGCCGGCGATCACGGGATCGCCGAGCGGGGCGTCTCGGCCCGGCCCGCGGGCGGCGCCGAGCGGTTGGTGCGGGCGGTGCTGGAGGGCGACCGGCCGGTCTCGGTGCTGGCCCGGCGGCTCGGCGTGCCGGTGCGGGTGGTCGACATGGCGCTGGACTGCCCGCCCGAGACACTGCCCGCGGAGGTCGTGCGGCACCGGGTGCGGCGCGGCAGCGGCTGCATCGACGTGGAGGACGCGCTGACCCTCCAGGAGGCGGAGGCGGCCTTCCGGGCCGGGATGGCGGTGGCCGACGAGGAGGCCGACTCCGGCACCGACCTGGTGGTGCTCGGCGACATCAGCGTGGGCGGGACGACACCGGCCGCCGTGCTGATCGCCGCGCTGTGCGGGACGGACGCCTCCGTGGTGACCGGGCGCGGCGGCGAGCCCATCGACGACCTGACGTGGATGCGCAAGTGCGCGGCGATCCGGGACGCGCTGCGCCGGGCGCGGCCCGTGCTCGGCGACCAGCTGCGGCTGCTGGCCACGGTGGGCGGTGCCGACCTGACCGCGACGACGGGCTTTCTGCTGCAGTGCGCGGTACGGAAGCTGCCGGTCGTCCTGGACGGCGTGGTGTCGGCCGCGTGCGCCCTGGTGGGGCAGCGGGTGGCGTTCCGGGCCCCGGACTGGTGGCTGGCCGGTCACAGCAGCGGCGAGCCCGGCCAGGCCAAGGCCCTGGACCGGATGGCCCTGGAGCCCCTCCTCGACCACGGGGTGACCGTCGGCGAGGGGGCGGGCGCCCTGCTGGCCCTCCCCCTGGTCCAGTCCGCCGCCGCCCTGGCCGCGGAGCTTCCCGAGGTCCCGCAGGACTGGGACGGGCCGGAGGAGGCAGAGGAAAAGGCGGAGGAGACGGAAGAGGGGGAGAAGAAGGAGGAGGAAGGCGGAACGGACGAGAAGTAGAGGAGAAGCAGGGCGCCGGGCGGGGACGAGGACCGGCCGCCGCCTCCTTGCTCCCCCGCCCTCCCGGGACGGTGCCGGGAGAGGCCCGTCACGGCGGTCGCGGCCGGCGCGGCGGGGGCGGTGACGCGGGTTCCTGGTGTTCCGGGAGGCGGGCCGGCTGCGGGTCCGGCCTGCCGCCGATCCAGTCCTGGAAGGCCCGAAGGGGACCGGACCAGCGGCGGTCGTGGCGGCGGGCGCGCAGCCCGGCACGGGACAGGGCGCGGGGGCGGTGGCGGTAGAAGCGCCTGGCCCAGCAGGAGTCGGGGCGGGCCAGGCGGACCGCCCCGATCAGCGCGACGAACGGGACGATCACACCGAACAGGGCGATACGGATCTTTCCCTTGCTGAGGGCCATCAGGGAGAGCAGGAAGTTCACGGCCACCGTGGCGATGACCGTCCCGCGGCTCTGCAGCTCGCCCTCGGTCATGTCGTCGACGCCGAACGGGGAGAACCCGGCGAGCATCAGCCCGACCAGCGCCGCGGTGATGACGACGACCTCGACGCTCTTGCGGCCGGCCTCGCTCCAGTAGACGTCGTGCAGGTGCAGGATCAGTGCGAACTCGTCCAGCACCAGGCCCGCGCCGATGCCGAAGACCACCGCGAAGGCGGCCGCCCCGAACCCGTGCCGGCTGCTGGCGACCGCCCCGAACCCGCCGAAGACGGTCAGGACCACGCCGGGCACGACGTGGTGGATGTGCAGACCGCCCGTCTCGACATTGCCGAAGGGACCCTTGCCGGCCCGGATCATCCGGGTGACGACCCGGGTGACCACGAAGGTCAGGACGAATGCGGTGAGGGCGAGCAGCAGGGGCAGTTTCCCGGGTTCGACGATGTTGCGCTCCAGCCAGTGCCCCATAGGGGTAGTGTGCCGCTCCTCCCGGTGCGCCGCCCGTTCGCACGACGCCCTCCTGGGGCCCGCCGGCGGTCCCGTAGTCTGCCCGGGTGACCACGACTCCTCAGCAGGTTCCCCCGCCGCACGGGCTGCGGTTCGCCTTCGGCACCCTCACCGTGCTTCCGGTCCGGGTCGGCCGCTGGGACCGCGAGGCCGCACGTGCGGGGATGCTCTGCGCGCCGCTCGCCGGGCTCGTGGTCGGAGGGGCGGCGGCGGCCGCGGGGCTGGTGCTGCTCCTCCTCGGCTCCGGCCCGGTGCTCGCCGCCGTCGCCACCGTCGCCGTCCCCGCCGTCCTGACCCGCGGGCTGCACCTGGACGGGCTCGCCGACACCGCGGACGGGCTGGGCAGCGGCAGGCCCGCCGAGGACGCGCTGCGGATCATGAAGCAGTCGGACATCGGTCCCTTCGGGGTGATCACCCTCGTCCTCGTCCTGCTCGCCCAGGTGGCCGCCCTGACCCGGGCCTACGACGGCTCCTGGGCCCGGGGGGCGCTGGCCGCCGTCGTCTCGGCGACCGTCGCCCGGCTGGCCCTGACCCTGGCCGCCCGCACCGGGGTCCCGGCCGCCCGGCCGACGGGGCTGGGCGCCGCGGTCGCGGGAGTGGTGCCCGTGCCGGGCGCGGTCGGCACGGCCCTCGCCGTGCTGCTGGCGGCGACGGCGGCGGGCGCCCTCCTCGGCCCGTCCGTCTGCGTCCTTGCCGCTCTGTCGGTCCTTGCCGCCCTCGCCGCCGCCGAACTCCTCCTGCGCCGTTGCAGGCGCCGTTTCCAGGGGGTGACCGGGGACGTCTTCGGCGCTCTCGCCGAGACGGCGGCCACGGCCGCCCTGGTCGTGCTCTCGCTGCGCTGAGACGGCCGCCCCGGCACCCGCGGTCCGGCGCGGCGGGTTCGGCCGCCGTCCCCGGCCGTGGGCGAACCCGGCGTTCCCGCCCGGAGGATGAGGCGTCGTCGCCCCGTGCGCGCGCACCCGCCGGGCGGGCCCGTGGCGGGACGCGCGTAGTCTCGGAGAGGGTGTTTGCCCGCCCGGGTGAAGACCGCGCCGCAGAGGAGTTCTAGGGTCGGTGGTCGGGCCCGGTCGACCCACCTGTTTTCGGCCACACACCTTTACAGGGAAGCGAGATTTCACCACCGTGACTGCTCTCACTCTCAGCACCGCCGCGGCCCCCGGCCTGCGGGCCGACGCGATCGTGATCGGTGTCGCCAAGGGCGACGACGGCCCGGTCCTCGCACCGGGTGCCGAGGCCGTCGACCAGGCGTACGACGGCAAGCTCGCCGGCGTTCTGGAGACCCTCGGCGCCTCCGGTGCCGAGGGCGAGGTGACGAAACTGCCGGCCCCGGCCGGTTTCGAGGCCCCGCTCCTGCTCGCGGTGGGTCTCGGCCCGCAGCCCGAGGAGGACGCCGCCCACCGGGCCGAGGCGCTGCGCCGGGCCGCCGGCGCCGCCGCCCGCGCCCTCGCCGGGAGCAAGAAGGCCGGCTTCGCGCTGCCGCTCGCAAGCGCCGCCGACGCCGCCGCGATCGGCGAAGGAGCCCTGCTCGGTGCGTACTCCTTCGACGCCTACAAGAACAAGAACAGCAAGAACGACAAGGACGACAAGAACAGCAAGGACAACGGCAAGGACGCCAAGGCCCCGCTCGCCGAGGCCGTGCTGCTCGGCGGCAAGCCCCGCGACAAGGAGTACGAGGCGGCCGTCGCGCGTGCCACCGCCGTCTGCGAGGAGCTCAACCGCGCCCGCGACCTGATCAACACCCCGCCGAACGACCTCAACCCGGCCGCGTTCGCCGCCCTGGCGCAGCAGGCGGCCAGGGAGCACGGCCTGACGGTGGAGGTGCTCGACGAGAAGGCGCTCGCCGAGGGCGGCTACGGCGGCATCCTGGGCGTCGGCTCCGGCTCGGCCTCCGCCCCGCGGCTGGTCAAGCTGTCGTACACCTCCGCCAAGGCGAAGAAGCACCTCGCCTTCGTCGGCAAGGGCATCACCTACGACTCGGGCGGCATCTCGCTCAAGCCCTCCGGTCACAACGAGACGATGAAGTGCGACATGAGCGGCGCCGCCGCCGTGTTCGCCGCGGTCGTCGCCGCCGCGCGGCTCGGCCTGGAGGTCAATGTCACCGGCTGGCTGGCCCTGGCCGAAAACATGCCCTCCGGGTCCGCCACCCGTCCGGGTGATGTGCTGCGCATGTACAGCGGCAAGACGGTCGAGGTGCTCAACACCGACGCCGAGGGCCGGCTGGTCCTCGCGGACGCGCTGTGGGCCGCCTCCCAGGAGAAGCCGGACGCCCTGGTGGACGTCGCGACCCTGACCGGTGCGATGGTGCTGGCGCTGGGCAACCGGACCTTCGGCATCATGGCGAACGACGACGCGTTCCGCTCCGTGGTGTTCGAGACGGCCCAGGAGGCCGGCGAGGACGCCTGGCCGATGCCGCTGCCGGAGCACCTGCGCAAGGGGATGGACTCCGCCGTCGCCGACATCGCGAACATGGGCGAGCGGATGGGCGGCGGACTGGTCGCGGGACTGTTCCTGCGGGAGTTCGTCGGCGAGGGGATCACCTGGGCGCACCTGGACATCGCCGGGCCCGCGTTCAATGAGCAGGGCCCCTTCGGGTACACGCCGAAGGGCGGCACGGGAGCCGCGGTGCGGACGCTGGTGCGGCTCGCCGAGCGGGCCGCCTCCGGCACCCTGGGCTGAACCCGCCCCCCAGGCTCGGGGCCGTCCGTCGTACGGCGGCTCCGCCGTGTGCGAACCGGTCGCATCCGCACGGCGGGGCCGCACGCCCCCGCGGCCCCGTGCCCTCGCCCTCGGCGGGTGGTCCTGGCGTCCGTCACGGACGTGCCGTGTCTCACACTCCAGCCCGGCGTCTCCTCCCCTCCCCACAAATGCGAAGATGGGCGTCGGCAGGACAGGGCCCCCACCGAAGGGCCGGAAATCAAGCGGCCGGACACCAGCCGCCTGCCGGTCACCGACGACCGGCGCACGGCGCACATGCATGGAGGACGTGACGTGGCGAACGACGCCAGCACCGTTTTCGACCTAGTGATCCTCGGCGGCGGCAGCGGTGGTTACGCCGCAGCCCTGCGCGGAGCTCAGCTGGGCCTGAACGTCGCCCTGATCGAGAAGGACAAGGTCGGCGGCACCTGCCTGCACCGGGGCTGCATCCCCACCAAGGCCCTGCTGCACGCGGGCGAGATCGCCGACCAGGCTCGCGAGAGCGAGCAGTTCGGCGTCAAGGCCTCTTTCGAGGGCATCGACGTTCCCGCCGTCCACAAGTACAAGGACGAGGTCATCGCCGGCCTCTACAAGGGCCTGCAGGGTC
The DNA here is from genome assembly GCF_002155915.1 of Streptomyces thermovulgaris. Lineage (GTDB taxonomy): Bacteria > Actinomycetota > Actinomycetes > Streptomycetales > Streptomycetaceae > Streptomyces > Streptomyces thermovulgaris. The sequence continues at coordinate 32,839 of NZ_MUME01000018.1, forward strand.
TGATCGCTTCCCGCAAGGTCACCTACATCGAGGGCGAGGGCCGTCTGTCCTCCCCCACCTCCATCGACGTCAACGGACAGCGGATCCAGGGCCGTCACATCCTCCTGGCGACCGGTTCCGTGCCGAAGTCCCTGCCGGGTCTGGAGATCGACGGCAACCGCATCATCTCCTCCGACCACGCTCTCGTCCTGGACCGTGTGCCGAAGTCCGCGATCATCCTGGGCGGCGGCGTGATCGGTGTGGAGTTCGCCTCCGCGTGGAAGTCCTTCGGCACCGACGTCACGATCATCGAGGGCCTCAAGCACCTCGTCCCGGTCGAGGACGAGAACTCCTCCAAGCTGCTGGAGCGCGCCTTCCGCAAGCGTGGCATCAAGTTCAACCTGGGCACGTTCTTCCAGAAGGCCGAGTACACCCAGGACGGGGTCAAGGTCACCCTCGCCGACGGCAAGGAGTTCGAGGCCGAGATCCTGCTCGTCGCCGTCGGCCGCGCCCCGGTCTCCCAGGGCCTGGGCTACGAGGAGGTCGGAGTCGCCATGGACCGCGGCTACGTCCTCGTCGACGAGTACATGCGCACCAACATCCCGACCATCTCCGCCGTCGGCGACCTGGTCCCCACGCTTCAGCTCGCGCACGTCGGCTTCGCCGAGGGCATCCTGGTGGCGGAGCGTCTGGCCGGTCTGAAGACCGTTCCGATCGACTACAACGGCGTTCCGCGGGTGACGTACTGCCACCCGGAGGTCGCCTCCGTCGGCCTCACCGAGGCCAAGGCCAAGGAGATCTACGGCGCGGACAAGATCGTCACTCTGAAGTACAACCTGGCGGGCAACGGCAGGAGCAAGATCCTGAAGACCGCGGGCGAGATCAAGCTCGTCCAGGTCAAGGACGGTGCCGTGGTCGGCGTCCACATGGTCGGCG
>NZ_MUME01000018.1:33775-33920 GCF_002155915.1 Streptomyces thermovulgaris
TCCCACGACTGACGCCTCGGCATCGGGCCCGACGACACAGACTTCCGCACTTCGTTAAGGAGCAACCGAAACCATGGCGGTTTCCGTAACCCTTCCGGCGCTCGGCGAGAGCGTGACCGAGGGCACTGTCACCCGCTGGCTGAAG
>NZ_MUME01000018.1:33987-34118 GCF_002155915.1 Streptomyces thermovulgaris
TCGATCAAGGTGGCCGAGGACGAGACCGTCGAGGTCGGCGCCGAGCTGGCCGTCATCGACGACGGCTCCGGGGCCCCCGCCGCGGCTCCGGCTCCCGCGGCCGAGCCGGCCCCGGCCCCGCGGCTCCGGCC
>NZ_MUME01000180.1 GCF_002155915.1 Streptomyces thermovulgaris
GTGGTCCGGCGCCGGACCACCCGGCTCCGGACGCCGGTCTGAGGCCGTCCCCGAGGCCGTCCGGGCGTCCGGCCTCCGGAGTGCCGGTCCCGCGGCATATCCTGGCCCCGAGTGGCCATCGGCTGACGAAGGGGTCCGAAGGTGCCGTCGATGCTCGATGCGGTCGTGGTGGGTGCGGGACCGAACGGCCTGACGGCCGCCGTGGAACTCGCCCGCCGCGGCTTCTCCGTGGCCGTGTTCGAGGCGCGTGAGACCATCGGCGGCGGCGCCCGCACCGAGGAGCTCACCCTGCCCGGCTTCCGGCACGACCCGTGCTCCGCCGCGCACCCCCTCGGCATCAACTCGCCCGCGTTCCGCGCCCTGCCCCTGGAGCGCTACGGTCTGCAGTGGCTGCACGCCCCGCTGCCCATGGCCCACCCCTTCCCGGACGGCACCGCGGCCGTGCTGTCCCGGTCGGTCGCCGAGACGGCCGCCTCCTTCGGGCCGCGCGACGCGGGGGCGTACCGCAGGCTGGTCGAGCCGTTCCTGCCCCGGTGGGACACCCTGGTCCGCGACTTCATGTCGCTGCCCCTGACCGCGCTGCCCCGCGACCCGGTCACCCTCGCCCGCTTCGGGCTGGTCGGCCTGCCCCCGTCCACCTGGCTGATGCGACGCTTCCGCGACGAGCGCGCCAGGACCCTCTTCGCCGGTCTCGTCGCGCACGTCATCTCCCCGCTCAGCGGCTTCGCCACCAGCGCGATCGGCCTGGTCTTCGCGCTGGCCGCGCACGCCCGCGGCTGGCCGGTCGCCCGCGGCGGCTCCCAGGCGATCTCCGACGCGCTCGCCGCCTGTCTGAAGGACCTCGGCGGCGCCCTGCACACCGACTACGAGGTCAAGCGCCTCGACGACCTGCCGCCCGCACGGGCGTACGTCTTCGACACCTCGCCCACCGCGCTGGCCCGCATCGCCGGCCTCGGCCGGTACTACGACGGCTACCGCTACGGCGCCGCCGTCTTCAAGATCGACTATGCGCTGGACGGGCCGGTCCCGTGGACCGCGGAGGAACCCCGCCGCGCCGGCACCGTGCAGATCGGCGCGAACAGCGCCGAGATCGGCGCCGCGCTGCGCGCCGCCTCCCGCGAGGGCCGCGCACCCGACCGGCCCTTCCTCATCACGGTCCAGCCCAGCGTCGCCGACCCCGGCCGCGCACCCGCCGGGAAACAGGTCTTCTGGGTGTACGGCCATGTCCCCAACGGCTGGACCGGAGACCTCACCGACGCCGTGGAACGCCAGCTGGAGCGCTACGCCCCCGGCTTCCGCGACCGTGTCCTCGCCCGTGCCGTCGCCGGCCCGCCCGAGATCGCCGCCCGCAACGCCAACTACGTCGGCGGCGACATCGCCTCCGGCGCGGCCTCCGGGCTCCAGCTCCTGCTGCGTCCCAAGCCGTCCCTCTTCCCGTACAGCACCCCGCACCCGGCCGTCTTCCTCTGCTCCTCGGCCACCCCGCCGGGCCCCGGAGTGCACGGCATGTCGGGGCACAACGCGGCGAAGGCCGTCTGGCGGAGGCTGCGGCAGTCATGACGTCCCCCACCCTCACCCTCGTCCGAGGCGACATCACCCGGCAGCGCGTCGACGCGATCGTCAACGCCGCCAACTCCTCCCTCCTCGGCGGCGGAGGCGTCGACGGCGCCATCCACCGCCGCGGCGGCCCCGCGATCCTCCAGGAGTGCCGCGCCCTGCGCGCCTCCCGCTACGGCAAGGGCCTGCCCACCGGCCAGGCGGTCGCCACGACGGCCGGTGAACTGGACGCCCGCTGGGTGATCCACACCGTCGGCCCCGTCCACAGCCGCACCGAGGACCGCTCGCACCTGCTGGCCTCCTGCTACCGCGAGTCCCTCCGTGTCGCCGACGAACTCGGCGCACGGACGGTCGCCTTCCCGGCCATCTCCACCGGCGTCTACCGCTGGCCGATGGACGACGCGGCCGGATCGCGGTGGAGACCGTCCGGCGGACCGGGACCGCCGTCGAGGAGGTGCGGTTCGTGCTCTTCGACGACATGGCGTACCGGGCGTTCGCCGCACGGGTCGGCTGACCCCGGCCGCCCGTGTCCCGGGCGCCTCAGCCGTCGGCGCGGACCGGGGAGGCGGCGTCGGCCCGCAGGAACGCGGACAGCTCCTCCGGGGTGCGTGGAGCGGCGGCGGCATCCGTCAACAGGCCCTGCGCGAGCAGCAGTTCCGCCGCCGCGACGCCCCACGGCAGCCGCAGCCCCGCCTGCCGGAGCAGATCCGTACGGGCCAGCATCACCGCCGCCGGCCCGGTCCGCACCCCCTCCGGGGTGAGCAGGGCCGCGTCGTCGGCCCAGCGCAGGGCGAGATCGACGTCATGGGTGGCCATGACGACCGTGGTGCCGCCCGCCCGCAGCTCGTCGAGGGTGGCGAGCAGCCGCTCCTGCCCGTCCGGGTCGAGACCGGCGGTCGGCTCGTCGAGGACGAGCACACGGGGCCGCATGGCGATCGCACCGGCGATGGCGGCGCGTTTGCGCTGCCCGTAGGAGAGCAGATGGGTGGGCCGGTCGGCCAGACGGGTGATGCCGAGGGCGTCGAGGGCCTCGTCGACCCGGGCCCGGACCTCGGTCTTTGGCAGGCCGAGGTTGAGCGGCCCGAACGACACGTCCTGGGCGACGGAGGCGGCGAAGAGCTGGTCGTCGGGATCCTGGACGACCAGCTGGACGGTGGTCCGCAGCCGGGTCAGCCCCTTGCGGTCGTACGTCACCGGCCGTCCCTCGACGGTCAGCCGTCCGGTGCGGGGCCGCAGCCCCCCGCTGAGCAGCCGCAGCAAGGTGGTCTTGCCGCTGCCGTTGCGGCCGAGCAGAACGAGCGCGCGTCCCTCGCGGATGTCGAAGTCGAGGTCCTCGAGGACGGTGGGGCCGTCCTCGTAGGCGAAGGACGCCCCCCGCAGGGAGACCAGCACCGGCTTGCCCGGCTCACTCATGACGACAGGGGCCCTTTCAGCAGGAAGGTGACAGCGGCGACGCAACCGAGGAGCACCACGCTGCCGAGGGTGAACCGGACGGAGATCCGGGCCTCGGGCACCAGCACCCGCAGGGTGCCGTCGTAGCCGCGCCCGGCGAGTCCGGCCTGGAGCCGGGAGGCCCGGTCGAAGGCGCGGACGAAGGCGGTGGCGCCGAGTCCGGCCAGGGAGCGCCAGGCCGCGGCCCGGGTGGTGTGTCCGAGCCGGGCGGCCTGGGCCTCACGGATCCGGCGCACCGAGTCCAGCAGCAGAGAGCTCATGCGGTAGGTCACCAGGGCGACGTCCACGACCGGGCCGGGCACCCCGGCCTTGATCAGCCGGGGCAGCAGGTCGGACATCGGGGTGGTGAAGGCGAACAGCAGCACGCCGAGGGAGGCGGCCGAGGTGCGCAGCAGCAGCTCCCCGGCGCGGCGCGGCCCGTCGTCGGCGAGGGACAGCACCCCCTCGGGGCCGCCGACCTGGACGAGGAGGGTGGCGGCTCCGGTGACGCAGAAGCCCAGGGGCACCCGGTAGGCACGCCACAGCCGCCGGGCCGGCACCCCGGCCGGGCCCAGCAGCACCACGAGTGCGGTGAGGAGCACCAGGGCCGCGCCCGGCCAGGGCGGCAGGGCGATCGCCAGGACGGTCAGTCCCAGTCCGAGCACGGCCTTGTCCACGGGATGGCGGCGGCGCCAGCGACTGCTGTGCGCCGCCGCGTCGATCGGCAGCACCGGACTCAGGACCCCTGGACCTCGGACTCCCCGGCGGTGCTCCCGGCGTCCTCGGTGGCGGCCTGCCGTGCGCGGGCCCGCTGCTCGCCCTGCCGACGGCCCCGGCGGAGCCCGAAGTAGTAGGCGAGCACGCCCGCGCCGAGAGCGGCCTGCACGGCGAACAGCGCCGACTCGATCTCCCCGGAGGGCGGTTCGTACAGCGGGGAGAACCACGGCTCGTAGTCCGGTTCGATCTCGGTGATCACGGTCTCTGCCTCGGCGTCGGCGCCGGTGAACGGCTCCTCCCTGTGGTCGCCGAGCCCGAGCGCCAGGGGCAGCACGGCGAGCGCGACCACGGCGAGCAGCAGCAGGAGGTTGATCCTCGTGTTCTTCCTCATCACGCCACCGCCCCGGTGCCGGTCGCCCTCGCCTCGGTCCGCCCGCCGGCCACGAGCACGCCCAGCCGGGTCAGCTCGCCCTTGCTGGACTGCACCAGCAGCCGCATCACGAGCACCGTGAGCAGCCCCTCGCTCACCGCCAGCGGGATCTGCGTCACGGCGAAGACCGAACCGAACTTGCCGAGCGCTCCCAGGACTCCGCCGGCCGGGTCGGGGAAGGCGAGCGCCAGCTGCACGGAGGTGACGCAGTAGGTGGACAGATCGGCGGCGAACGCACCGAAGAACACCGCGACCATCAGCGGCACGTCACAGCGGCGCAGCAGCCGGTAGGCGCCGTACCCCACCCAGGGGCCGACGACCGCCATGGAGAAGACATTGGCGCCGAGCGTGGTCAGCCCGCCGTGGGCCAGCAGCAGCGCCTGGAAGAGCAGCGTGATGGTGCCCAGCACCGCCATCACCGGCGGCCGGAACAGGATGGCGCCCAGCCCGGTGCCGGTCGGATGGGAGCAACTGCCGGTGACCGACGGCAGTTTCAGAGCGGACAGGACGAAGGTGAAGGCACCGGAGGCGCCGAGGAGCAATGTGCTCTCCGGGTGCTTCCTGACCTCACGGGTGAGCGACCGTACTCCGTGGACGACGAACGGCGCGGACGCGACGCCCCAGGCGACCGCGTGCGCCGGGGGCAGAAAGCCCTCGGCTATGTGCATGGCTCGGCAGACCCTCTCCAACACCTCGTGGATGGTTGACGCGCCTCGGCCGGTCTCCTGGCTGACGGGTGAAGCGCCCGGACTCCGCCTTCCCAGGCCCATGAAGGCCCAGTGGCTGCCCACGAAGGGCCGGAGCCGGACTTCCCGATCACAGTGGCGAGGGCCGCACCGGCATCACACCGGATTTCCCGTTCACCGAGGCATGGTGAGCGTAGTGCCCGCCGGAAGGCGCTGACAAGCACGGCCGAAGAGCGCACGGACGCACCGGACCTGTCGGCCTTCCCGCTGCCGCGCCTTCGCGTCGCCGTCGAGGAGGCGCGGTTCCTGTCCTTCGACGGCGACGCGGAGGCACCAGGCGCCCGCCGCGCGGGCCGGCCGGATCAGTCGACGACGTCGACGCCGTACCCACGGGCGAGGGCGTCCAGGCCGTGGTTGTAGCCCTGGCCGACGACACGAAGCCGCCAGCGGGGGCCGCGACGGTAGATCTCGGCGAGCAGCATGGTGCGCTCGGTGGTCGCGGCGTCCACGGTGGCCTGGACGAACGGCGCGGCGCTGGTGCCGGGACCGGAGCTGATCTGAATGGCGCCGACGTCGCCGAAGGTGGGCGTGCCGTCGATGGCGGCCGCGACGACGACGCGCCGGGCCGACGGCGGCAGCGTGGCGGGGTCGATGCTGATGGTCTGCTCGGTCGGTCCGTCGCTGAGCAGCCGTACCGTCCCACCGGGGTTCTCCGGGGCACCGTAGAAGACGAAGTCCTCGTCGAAGGCCACCTGTTCGTCCTCGTCGAGCACGAACGCGACCACGTCGATCTCGCACGTCGTCTGCGGCGCCCAGGAGGCCGTGACGGTCCAGGGGGACGCCGGGGTCCGCTCGTCCGGGCCGGGAAGGTCGACGACGCCGCCGCGCGGCAGCACCCGAGGGGCCGGGCGCCGGTCGTCGGCGCCCTGCTCGAGGACCGGGGCGTCGAGCCAGGCGGCGTCGTGCGTGGGCACGGCGAGCGCGGTGATGCGCCGCATACGGCGGTCGGTCTCACCGCCGGGGAGCAGGACGACGTCGGTGACGCTCGCGGACAGGTTGATGGCGGCGGCGCCTCCGAGCTCGACGATGCGCGCACGGGCCTTTGCGGCCTGGGGGTGCGTGCCGCCCAGGACGAGCACACGCCGCCCGGCCAGGGGACCGTTCGGCCGCGCACGGCGCCGGGCGGGCCTCGGTTGGTGCTCCGGCTCGTCGGGGCCGGGCCGTGTTCTTGAGCCCGTGGCGGGAGAAAGAGGGGTGGGAGGAGCGGGAGAAGGAGTGGGAGCGGTGGCTGGAGGCCGGGGACCGGCGGTCTCGGCACGGTCGGGGGACCGCTGCGCGGGCACAGCGGGCAGCGGCGCGGGCGTGCTCGGGGGAGCGGGGTCCGCCGCCTCGTGCGGAGTTCCCGGCCGTACGTCGTCCAGCAGTTCCAGGAAGGTCTGCTCGTCGATGATGGGCACGCCGTCCGCCCGTGCCCGCCGGGCCTTGGCGGTGCCGGCGGAGGAGTCGTCGGCGACCAGGACGCTGGTGTGCCGGCTGACGGAGGACACCACGTTCAACCCGGCGGCGACGGCCCGCTCCACCAGCACGGCCCGCGGGGTCCGGGTCTCTCCGGTGACGGCCACTTTCATGCCCTGCACCAGCGGCCCGCCCGCGGTGAGACGCCCGGGGTTGCGGAAGGCGCACGGCGTCCTGGGCGGGCGCGGCGCGAACCGGGCGTCCTGCCGCGGCGGGCAGGCCACCAGAGGCAGGGGCAGCTCCAGCCGTGCCGCCTCCCGCAGCGAGGCCCGCAGCACCCCGGCCAGGACCCGGGTGTCGTCGAGTGCGTCGTGCGCCCTCACCTGCGTGACGCCGTAGTGCGCGGCGAGCGTCCCCAGCTTCAGATCGCGGGTGGGCGGGTCGATCCGCCGGTTCAGCGCCAGTGTGCACAGTCGTCGCGTGACGGGCAGCCGTAGACCTGCCCGTGCGAACTCGTGCGCGAGGAAGTCGTAGTCGAACTGGGCGTTGTGCGCGACCAGCACCCGGTCCTGGAGCATTGCGCCGATCCGCCCGGCCACCTCCTCGAAGCGGGGCGCTCCGCGCAGCCGTTCGGGAGTCAGCCCGTGCACCCGCACGGGACCGGGATCGCAGCCGGGATTCAGCAGTGTCGAGTACTCCCCGGTCTGCTTGCCGTCCGGCCCCAGCGTCACCACGGCCACGGACAGCACCCGGTCGCGGCGTGCGACCAGCCCCGAGGTCTCCACATCCACCAACGCCCAGTCGAAGGCGTAGTCGCGCAGGCCGGACAGGTCGAAGGCAGGGGAAGCGAGAGACATGACAGAAGGATGTTGACCCATACGCCACCCTTCAACCCGGATGCCCTTTCATCCCTGTATGTCCTTCGGTGCCGGCGCCGGATCCCCGTCGGACCGGGGCGTCCCGCGCCTGAACCGCCCTCGGTGCGGCGTCGCACGGCTCCTCGGGGTGCGTGGTTGATGGCGGCGGCCCCCGCTGCCCTGGGCGAGCGGGGGCCGTGGCCGTGTGCTGGTGCGGTGTCAGGAGACATCGGCGCGGACCGGGTCGCCGAGGAAGCCGTCGGTGTAGGTGACGTACTTCGCGGTGAAGCTGCCCTTGCCGGTGACGGTGCCGGTGGTGTTCTCGCCGGGGGCGAGCTCGACCGTGTCGATCTGCTCGTCGTCGACGCCGAGTTCGGCGGTGTGCTTGGTGCCGTTGGTGTCGGTGATGGTGAAGTACAGCGGGTTCACGTCGATCGGCTTGTCGCCGTTGTTGGTGATGGTGATGAGCACGCTGGTGTAGTCGCTGCTGTCGGCGAGGATGCCCTTGGAGAAGGCGGTCTTCTTCGCGGTGATCTTCACCGGGCCCTCGGAGGCGGCCTCCTCCTTCTCCTTGCCGGACGTGTCGTCCGCAGGGGCCTTCTGGTCGGAACCCTCGTTCTTGCCGCCCGGGATCTTCTCGGCGACGGCTGACGTCCCCTTGCCGTCATCGGGGCCGCCGCTGCTGACGACGGCGCCCACGACGCCCAGCAGAACGGACAGGCCGACGACTCCCAGACACCCGAAGCCGATGATCTTGCCGGCATTGCTCTTCTTCGGCGGCTGCGGCGCCGGGTAGCCGTATCCGGGCTGGGGCTGCTGCTGCGGGTAGGGCCGGGGCGGGTGCTGCTGGCTCATGTGTTCCTCTCGGAATGTCCGCGTGTTCGGAATGAGCGACATGTGGGGATGTTGTGCGGTTCCGTGCGTCCGGGATGTTCACCCGATCGTGATCAATAGGGGATGAGAGGGACGGAGCCGCTCCGCAAGTGATCTTCTTCGCTTCTTCGGGGCACGGCCGGTTGCCGGCAGACGCGGACCGTCCCGGGGAGGACAGGCCCGTGGACGGTCAGTGGACCGAGGGGATCGAGGGGGATGAGCCGGTGGACCTGCGGACCGGACGGCGGTGGACGGGCTGGTGGACGGCTTCTCGGCGGCGGCCGGGAAGGGGCCGGAGCGAGCCGATGGGCGTCCCTCGTCGGACCTTGGCCGGACACCTTCACCTTTTGGGCGGACGGGAACCAGGCGGAGACGGCCGCGGCCGTCGTCCACGGGGGAAGGGCCGGCCGTCGGCACAGGGCGGCGCTTCTTGCGCCGTCCGGATCGTTCTGAGACCCGTTCATGAAGGCACGCTCGTACGCCCGGGCGCCGTCGGCCTGCCGTGCGGACCACCGGTGTCAACCGTTGCCGCGGGAGGCGAGTTCCCGGTGGTGAGCCGGAGTCATGTCCCCAAGGACGGTCGTTTCCTCAAGGGCACGCCGGTGAACTCGCTCTCCTCCATGGGGTGTCGGGAGCGTGCGGCCCGCATCCGCCTGAACCCGCGCCCACGTGCACCGGCGGGCGTCAGGCGTCGCTCCCGGTGCTGATCCTGCGCAGCAGTGCGGGCAGTGCGGTGCCGATGGGTTCACGGATGACCTCGTCGGCGAGGTCGTCGTAGGGGGTCGGCTCGGCGTTGACGATGATGAGCCGGGCGCCGTGGTCGGCGGCGATGCCGGCGAGACCGGCGGCGGGCTGCACCTGGAGGCTGGTGCCGACGGCGATGAAGATCTGACAGGCCCTGGAGATGGCGACGGCCTCGCCGAGGACTTCGGGGCCGAGACGTTCGCCGAACATGACGGTGGCCGACTTCAGGATGCCGCCGCAGTCCCGGCACGGCGGGTCCTCCTCGCCGGCCTCCACCCGGGCGAGGGCGTCCTCCATCGAGCCGCGCGCCTTGCACCGCGTGCACACCACGCTGCGTACGTTGCCGTGCAGTTCGAGGACCTTGCGGGCGGGCATTCCGGCGAGCTGGTGCAGTCCGTCCACGTTCTGTGTGATGACCCGCACCGGGACACCGGAGCGTTCCAGCTCGGCCACGGCCCGGTGTGCGGCGTTCGGTTCGGCCGTGAGGGCGCGGTTCTTGCGGCGCATCTGCCATGAACGGCGCCGGATGTCCGGGTCGTTCATGTAGTAGCCGTAGGTCACGAGCTTCTCGGCCTCGGGATCCTTCCGCCACAGCCCGTTCGGGCCGCGGTAATCGGGGATTCCGGAATCGGTGGAGATACCCGCACCACTGAGGATGGCGACGAGTGGCTTGTTCATGAGCCGAGAGTAGGACGCCTGCCCGTTCGAGGCGAACGAGTACCCGGCGTGCCCGCCCGGCGGCGCCGTGACGGGGCTTCCCGCGAGGAGCCCCGCCCGTCCGCCGGGGAGAGCCGCAGCGCCGGCAGCGTCTTTCGGACACCGGAAGACCGCAGGGGCGGTGCTCGGGGCGTTTTGCCGGCGTGCGCTCGCGTGTCGTCCGCCGTCCGGTCAACCGGAAACCATGGAAGGGACCAGCAGGGCCCCGCTCCCGAGGAGGACCAGCTGCATGATGCCGGGGACGCGCCGTCCCAGGGCGAGGAGGGCGCCGCCTGCCAGTACCGCACCGCCCCCCGTTATCTTCTTGGCG
>NZ_MUME01000181.1 GCF_002155915.1 Streptomyces thermovulgaris
CGGTCCGGTGGTGGTGCTGGTCGGGCCGACGGGGGTGGCCTTCCGGGACATCGGCGGCACCGTTTTACGCATGACATGTCCGCTGCATGAGCACATACCGCAAGTGAATGGCTCCGACACAACAACGCCACATCGACAGCGGCTTGTTCCGATGCGACTCAGGGGGGAACGTTGTCCGACGTCATCCTCGTGCCTCGCCCGTCCATGGCATCACAGACACTCCTCGGTGCCTACACGCACCTCAGACGCGAGGAGAACTTACTCGTCACCGGCTGGCAGCGGCTGTCCGACCGGGAGTTCTCCCTCGCCGTCAGGTGGCCGTCCGTGCACGGCGACCTGCCCTACGACCCGCGGATCCTTGCCCAGACCATCCGGCAGACCGGGCTGGTCGTCGCGCACGCCGAGTGCGGCGTGCCGTTGACGCACCAGACCATGCTGAGTGCTCTGTCCTTCGCCCTCTCGCCCGATCTGCGCGTACCGCGTGACCGCCGTCCGGCGCTGGACGTGCGGATCGTCGTCGAGGAGAACGGCGGCAGACTGCGGACGGCGAACGCCCTGCGGATGTCCTTCCAGGTGCTGCTCGACGGAACCGAGAAGGCCCGCGCCGAGGCGGAGTTCGCCTGGATCTCCGAGCGGGCCTACGCCCGGTTCCGGGGCGCGCGCCGGCATGTCGACTGGGCGTCCTGGACGGTGCCGGAGCCCGTCGACGCCCGACTGGTGTCCCGGCCGTCCGCGACGGACGTGATGCTGTCCCCCGGGGATCGCCCCGGCCGATGGCTGCTGCGCAACGACCCCGGAAACCATCTGCTCTTCGACCACCCCGTCGACCATGTGCCGGGCCTGGCCCTGCTGGAGGCCGCCGACCAGGCCGCACGTGCCCTGCTGGCTCCGGAGCCCTTCCGTCCCGCCGGGGTCCGGGCCACGTACCTGCGGTACGTGGGAGATCAGCCCGGAGCGGCCCCGGATCACCGTTGTCCGGGCCACGTACCTGCGGTACGTGGAGTTCGACCGGCCCTGCCACGTCGAGGCCGAGCGGCTGCCGGAGCCGGGCTCGGTCCGGGTCACCGGGACGCAGGAGGACGAGCCCGTCTTCCGCGTCGACTTCCGCACGCACTGCTGACGAGCCGGGCGCCCTGACGGGGCCGGCCGCCGTGCGAACCGGCGGACGGCCCCCGGGCCTTCGGCGGCGCGACGGGCAGCCGGACGCCTGCCGGGCACCGGGTCTGCCGGGCAGCGCAGCGGGCCTGCCGCCGTGCCGTCCCCTCGGCGGCAGGCCCGGTCAGGAGGAGCCAGGGTGTCCGCTTCGGGGCTCGGTCGTTTGGCACGGCGTGACAACGACAGCCCGACTCATGAGCACCAGGCGCAACTGCCGCGAGGCGGACGCGGCAGACCTGGCCCCCCTTGCCTTCGCCGGCTACGCCCACTTCACGGCGATGCAGGTACGGGGCGGCCGGGTGCGCGGCCTCGATCTGCACCTCGCCAGGCTGCGGCATGCCTCCCTGAAGCTGTTCGGCCGAGCCCTGCCCGACGAGCGGGTGCTCACATGTCTGCGCGCCGCCCTGGACGGAACCGCGGCCGACGTGTCGCTGACGGCCACCGCCTACCTGCCGTCGGGGGAGTTCACGGTGGCCCGCCCCGACGAGGAACCGGAACTCCTCGTGCGCGCCTCCCCGCCGGCCCACGGCCCCGCGGGACCGTTGACGCTGGACGTCGTCGAGCACGAGCGGTTCCTGCCGTCGGTGAAGCACACCGGCGAACCGGCCAAGACCTATTTCCTGCGCCAGGCGGTCGAACGGGGCTGTGACGACGTCGCGTTCACCGACCGCCGCGGCCGGCTGAGCGAGGCGTCCATCTGGAACCTGGCCTTCTGGGACGGCACCGGTGTGGTGTGGCCGTCGGCCGGCATGCTCGACGGGGTCACCATGGGCGTCGTCCGCAGACAGCTGGACCGGCTCGGTGTCGCCCAGCACACCCGTGAGATCACACTCGCCGATCTGCCGGAACTGGCCGGCGCCGCCGTCATGAACTCATGGACACCGGGTGTCGCGGTCCGCCGGATCGGCCCGGTGCCCCTGCCCGAGGCACCCGGCTTCCTGGAGCTGCTGCACCGGGCCTACGAGGCCGAACCCCTCGTCTCCCTGTAGGGCCTGTACGGCACAGCAGCACAGCGGCTCGCCGGACAGCGCGGCGCCGCACTCGTACGGCCGTTGACCCGCCGTCCGGTCACCGGCGTTCCGGCGGTGTTCGGCGGACGCGGAGGACACGGAGGACGCACTGCGCTCCGCGTCGATCCAGCCGAGCACCGCCTCCGCGGTCAGCTGCGGCAGCAGCAGCCGCCAGAACGGGGCCACCGACCGCGGGACACCACAGGGACGTGCCGGAACGCGCTCCAGGCTCTCCAGCCCCGCCATCATGGCCGTGATGGCGAAGACCGCGTCCTCGAGGTCGACTCCCGGCGCCAGACTGCCCTGCCGGCGGGCCAGCACGAGCAGGCCCCGCACCCAGTCCTGCCAGTGCTGCCACAAGCTCACCCCGCTGTGCCAGGACGCGTCGTGCGCCAGCCGGAAACCCGCCCTGAGCACCGGGTCGCACACGACGTGCTCGGCGAGTGTGTACGAGGTGTCGACGAGCAGCTGGAGCGGCTGGGGGTGCTGGTCCGGGACCCGTCCGGTGATGCACAGCAGAATCTCGGCCGCCGTCGATTCGACCGCCCTTCCCAGTGCCTGCTTGTTCCCGAAGTGGAAGTGCAAGGCGCCGTGACTGGCACGTGCGCGGTCGCATATCTGCCCGATGGAGGATCCGGCGAAACCACCCCGGTCGAAGACCTCGGCGGCCGATCGGATCAGGTGACGACGAGTCCTCGCGGCACGGTCCTGCATGACGATGCGCACTCCAGTGAGAGGAGGGAAGAGGGAGGTGAAGAGAGGAGGAGACGGAAAGGGCGGAAAGCGGAGCGAGTTGAGGGACGCGGAGCGTCCGGTGCGCACAACTGGCGCGGGTGGTGCGGGCGTCCGGCCGTGGCGGCGGACGCGATGGTGCGCGTTCCTCGGCAGAATCCACTCCTACCACACCGTCCCCACCGGGCAGTCGGGGTGCTCCTGACACTGGCGCGATATCGCGCATGCCGCGATCACCCCGGCGGTCGCCGCACGTCCGGCCGTTTGCCCGGGCCCGCGACGCCCGACGGTGCGCCCGTCGCCGCCGGTGTTTTCGCTGCTCCGCCGCCCTGCGGGAGAAATGCCGCCGCGCTCTTGGCCGACGGCCCGCCGCCCGGACCTGACAGATCGTCGACTGTTTTCCGAAGCGCTCTGTACACCTGTGCCTAGCATCCGGTGAAACAACCGGCCCGGCGCGGCGTTCCCTCGTATCACGGCCTCTCTGTGCCGCGGTGCGTCGCCGCCGACGCACCGCGCTGCCCGCCGTGGCCTGGCTCATCCCCGAACTCGGCCAAACACGCGACGCGGAGACCCAGAATGCGACTTGCGCAGGTGATGGCATCCGTCATGGAGCGCCACGCGGACCGGCCCGCCATCGGTGAACGCGCGAAGGAGTTCGTCCCGGGCGACGAGACGGGCCGGGTCACGATCCGGCTGCTGCCGCGCTACGAGACGACCAGCTATCGCGAGCTGTGGAACCGCGTCCGCGCGGTGGCGAGCGAGTGGCACCACCATCCGGACCGGCCGCTGCACGCCGGCGCACGGGTCGCACTGCTCGGCTTCACCAGCCGCGACTATGCGACGCTCGACTTCGCGTGCATCCATCTCGGGGCCGTGACGGTGCCGTTGCAGACCAGCGCGGCGCCCGATCAGTTACGGGCGATCATCGCCGAGACCGAGCCGTTCACTGTGGCCGCCAGCACCGAACGCCTGGAGGCGGCGGTCGACCTGATACGCGGCAGCGACTCGGTGCGGCGGCTGGTGGTCTTCGACCACCACCCCGAGGTCGACGACCACCGGGAGGCGCTGGCCGCGGCGCGCGAGCGGTTGGCCGGTATCCGCCCCGGCATCGTCGTGGACACCCTGACGGACATCGTCGAACGAGGCTCCGCGCTGCCCCCCGCACCCCTGTTCACGCCCGCCGACGACGAGGACCCGTTGGCGATGCTGATCTACACCTCCGGCAGCACCGGCACGCCCAAGGGCGCCATGTACACCGAGCGGCTGGCCCGCGCCATGTGGGGCGGGTCCTGGGCCAAGCTGTTCGACGAGAACTACGCGGTCACCTTCCACTACATGCCGATGAGCCATGTCGCCGGCCACTCCTCGCTGAAGGCCACCATGGTCCGCGGCGGCACCAGCTACTTCACCGCCAGCAGCGATCTGTCGACGTTCTTCGAGGACATCGCGCTGGCACGGCCCACCGAGCTGTCGCTGGTGCCCCGTGTGAGCGAGATGCTCTTCCAGCGCTTCCGCAGCGAGGTCGACCGGCGCGTCGCCGCCGGCACCCCCCGGGAGACGGCCGAGGAGGAGGTGCGGCAGGACATCCGGAACAACGTCCTCGGCGGCCGGGTCACCTGGGCCAGCAACAGCTCCGCCCCGCTGTCCGCCGAACTGACCGCGTTCATCGAGTCCTTGCTGGGCCTGGAACTGCACAACGTCTACGGCTCCACCGAGGCGGGAGGCGTGTCCGTCGACGGTGTGCTGCTGCGCCCGCCCGTGGTCGACTACAAGCTGGTCGACGTGCCGGAACTCGGCTACTTCGGCACCGACTCCCCCCATCCGCGCGGCGAACTCCTGCTCAAGACCGACGCCATCGTCCCCGGCTACTACAAGCAGCCGGAACTGACGGCGGAGCTGTTCGACGAGGACGGCTACTACCGGACCGGCGACATCGTGGCGGAGCTCGAGCCCGACCGGATCGCGATCGTGGACCGCCGCAAGAACGTACTGAAGCTCTCCCAGGGCGAGTTCGTGGCCACGTCCCGGCTGGAGGCGGTCTTCGCGGCGAGCCCGCTGGTGCGGCAGATCTTCGTGTACGGCAACAGCGAGCGGTCGTACCTGCTCGCGGTGGTCGTCCCCACGCCCGACGCGCTGCGCGAGACCGCGGGGGACGAACGGGAGCTGAAACGGCGGCTGAGCCAGTCCTTCCAGGCCCTCGCCAAGGAGGTCGGGCTCAACTCCTACGAGATCCCGCGGGACTTCCTGATCGAGACCGAACCGTTCAGCCAGGCGAACGGCCTGCTCTCGGACCATCGCAAACTGCTGTGGCCCAAGCTGGTGGAACGTTACGGCAGGCGTCTTGAACAGCTCTACGCCGAAACTGCCGCCCGGGAGACGGAGGAGCTGGCGGACATCCGCCGCGCGGGCGCCGACCAGCCCGTACTGGAGACGGTGCAGCGGGCCGCGCGGGCCCTGCTGGCCGGCTCGGCGGCCGAGGTGACGCCGGAGGCCCGGTTCCGGGACCTGGGCGGCGACTCCCTGTCGGCGGTGCAGTTCTCCGACCTGCTGCGGGACACCTTCGGGGTGCGCGTCCCGGTCGACGTGCTCGTCAGCCCCGCCTACGACCTCCGGCACGTGGCCGGCTACATCGAGACCCGGCGCGGGGACGCCCCGCAGCGGCCGACCTTCGCCTCGGTGCACGGCGAGGGGGCCGTCGAGGTGCACGCCAAGGACCTCGCCCTGGACAGGTTCATCGACGCACGCACGCTCGACGAGGCCCCGGCGCTGCCCCGGACCGAGGGGGAGCCGCGGACCGTGCTGCTCACCGGAGCCAGCGGCTACCTCGGCCGTTTCCTCGCCCTGGAGTGGCTGGAACGGCTGGCCCCGGCGGGAGGCCGGCTGATCGCCGTGGTCCGCGGCAAGGACGCCGCCGCGGCCCGCCGGCGACTGGACGCGGCCTTCGACAGCGGCGACCCGGAGCTGGTGCGCAGGTACGAGGAACTGGCCGCGGACCGTCTGGAGGTGGTGGCCGGCGACATGGCCGAGCCGCGCCTCGGCCTCGACGAGGGGACCTGGAACCGGCTGGCGGACGAGGTCGACCTGATCGTGCACGCCGGTGCGCTGGTGAACCACGTGCTGCCCTACCCGCACCTGTTCGACGCCAACGTCGTCGGCACCGCCGAACTGATCCGGCTCGCCCTGATCCGCCGGATCAAGCCGTTCACCTTCATGTCCAGCGTCGCGGTCGCCACCGCCGACCCGGATCGGCCGGCCCTGGACGAGGACTCCGACATCCGCACGGCGATGCCGGTACGGCCCGTGGACGGCGGCTACGCCGGAGGGTACGCGACCAGCAAGTGGGCCGGCGAAGTGCTGCTGCGAGAGGCGCACGACCTGTGCGGACTGCCGGTCACCACCTTCCGCTCCAACATGATCCTCGCCCACAGCACCTACGGCGGACAGCTGAACGTCCCCGACATGTTCAGCCGTCTGCTCTTCAGCGTCCTCGCCACCGGCATCGCCCCGCGCAGCTTCTACCGCGGCGACGGGGCACGGGCCCACTACGACGGACTGCCCGTGGACTTCACCGCCGCGGCCGTGGCGGGACTGGGCGGAGGCGGCGGCACCCCCGCCGGGTACAGGACCTACAGCCTGGTGAACCCGAACGACGACGGGGTGTCCCTGGACACCGTCGTCGACTGGCTGGCGGCGGCGGGCCACCGCATCGAGCGGGTCGACGACCACGCCGACTGGTACGCGCGGTTCGAGACGGCGATGCGCGCCCTGCCCGAGCAGCAGCGGCAGTACGCCGCGCTGCCCATCCTGCACGCCTTCAAGGAGCCCGAGGAGCCCGTGGCCGGCTCCCCCCTCCCCTCCGAGCGGTTCCGCGCGGCCGTCCGGTCCGGCGCGGTCGACGGGTATGAGGACATTCCGAGTCTCACACGTGAACTCGTCGTGAAGTACGGAAGGGACCTGAAGGCTCTGGCGGCCCCCGGGGCAGGCACACGGCATGAACAGTGACCTTCTTGCCGGCAAGGTCGTCCTGATCACCGGAGCGAGCAGCGGGATAGGGGCCGCCGCGGCCAGGGTGTTCAGCCAGGAGGGCGCGACGGTGGTGCTCGCCGCGCGCCGGGTGGAACGTCTGGCGGAACTCACCGGGGAGTTACGGGCGAAGGGCGCCGAGGCGGCCCATGTGGCCTGCGACGTCACGGACGCGGACGACGCGGCGCGCGCCGTGCGGTTCGCCGAGTCCGAGTACGGACGGCTGGACGGGGCGTTCAACAACGCCGGCATCGGCGGTGACCGCACCCCGATGCACCTCATGTCCGACGACGTCTACGACACCGTCATGGACGTCAACGTCCGCGGCGTCTGGAACTGCATGCGTCCCGAGATCGCCGCCATGCTGCGGCACGGCGGCGGCGCCGTCGTCAACAACAGCAGTGTCGCCGGGCTGGTGGCGATACCCGCCGCCGCCCCGTACATCGCGGCCAAGCATGCGGTGATCGGCCTGACCAGGGCCGCGGCCGACGAATACGCCCAGCAGGGCATCCGGGTCAACGCGGTGGCCCCGGGCACCACGCGCAGCGAGATCACCGAGGACTGGTTCCGGCGCAATCCCGGCCTGGAACAGAAGGTCAACTCGATGACCCCGCAAGGGCGTACGGCCGATCCGGAGGAGGTCGCCGCCGCTGCCGCCTGGCTGCTGAGCGACCGGTGCCCCTTTCTGACAGGGGCCGTTGTGCCCGTGGACGGCGGTTTCGTCAACCAGTGACGTCCACGGTCCGGGGACGCGGAGCCGGGCAGTCCCCCCCGCCTCCCGGCTCCGCCCCCCGCTCCGGCGGGACTTGGTACGGTGCCGAGCCTGCGAAAATGTCATGCTCGCGAGAAGAGCGGCATCTCCGCGGTCCGGCGGGGGCGACGACGTACGGGGAGAGCGAGTGGCGCGGCAGGAGCGTGCGATCCGCACGCGTGAATCCATCCTCGAGGCGATGGCGAGTCTGTTCGTCGAGGTCGGCTACGAGGCCGCCACCATCGCGGCCCTCCTCGAACGCACGGGACTGACCCGCGGAGCCCTGTACTTCCACTTCCCGACCAAGGAGGCGATGGCGCGCGGTGTGCTCGCGAGGGCGGTGACCCGCGAGGGCGTCCGGCCCCAGAAGCACAAACTCCAGGAATGGGTCGACCTCGGTCTTCTGCTCGCCCACCGGCTGCCCCGGGAGCCGATGCTGCGCGCCGCGGTCCAGCTGTCCGTCGATCCCAAGGCACGCAGCCTGTTCGGCACACGCTGGCCGGACTGGATCGATGTGGGCGAGGACCTGCTCGTCGAAGCCGGGAAGCGGGGCGAGCTGCTGCCGCACGCCGTCCCCGCGGAGATCGCCCGGCTGGCCGTGGGCGCCTGGACCGGAGTGCAGCTGGTGACGGAGGTGCTGCCGGAGAACCGCGACCTGTCCGAGGAGATCTCCCGGCTCTACCGGTTGATCCTGCCGGCCGTCGCCCGTCCCGGCGTCCTCGCCGAGCTGGACCTCTCCCCGTGCCGCGGGGAACGGCTGCTCGGCCCGGCGGCGGACGCCGGCGCCCCCGTGGCGGACGGGACGCCGGCCTGACCCCGCGTCGAAGGGCCCGCCGATTCCCGCCGCGCCCGTGCGGTCAGGGATCCATGGGCTCGAGGGTGTGGCAGTTCTCGAGCTGCTGTGTCTTCCTGGTGTCCGGGCGGCTCTGATGGGTCAGGATGCGCAGGGCGTCGGCGGAGCTGGGGTCGTTGGGGGTGTAGACCTCCAGGCGGTGGTCGGGGCTGTCGGGCTGGAGCCAGACCTGGTAGGTGACGCTGGTGGCGCCGACCGTCGGGTGCTGCAGGTGCATGGTTCCGACGGTGCAGTCGGCGACTTCCCTGGCCGCCCACATCGTGGCGAAGTCGTCGCTGCGCATGGTGAGTTCTCCGATCAGTCCCGCCAGGCGCGCGTCGGTGGGGAAGCGGCCCGCGGTGAGCCGGAGGTAGGCGACGTGGATGCGGGCGAGCTCGTCCCAGTTGCGGTACAGGTCGCGGGTGAGCGGGTCGAGGAAGAACATCCGGGGGACGGAGGGGCGGCGCTCCGGGTCCTGCGGGGCGTGGAAGTCGACGTGTTCTGCGATGAGGGCGTGGCCCGTGCGGTTCCAGGCGAGCACGTCCCCGCGCCGGCCCAGCACGATCGCCGGGGTCGCCTCGTCGAGGGACTCCAGAAGCGTCAGGACCCGTGGGTGGGGCTCCTCCCGGGGCGGCTCGGAAAGACCGGGGCTGGAGGGCTGGCGGGCGAGGTTGTGCAGGTGGACACGTTCGATCTCGTCGAGTTGCAGCACACGGGCGAGGGCGTTGAGGACCTGCTCGGAGGCGGTCTCCACCTGGCCCTGCTCCAGGCGCGTGTAGTAGCCCGCACTGACTCCGGCGAGCTGGGCGAGTTCCTCGCGCCGCAGGCCCGGAACTCTGCGGGTTCCATAGGTGCGCAGCCCGATCTCGGCGGGCTTGACCCGGTCGCGACGGCTCTTCAGAAAGGTTCCGAGGCTCTCCACCCTTGCGAGGGTAGGCCGACCGAGCGCCCCGGTGGGTACACCTGCTGGGTATACCCATCACAAGGGGATGGCTGCTGCGCCGGCCGTGCCGGAGCGTGGGCGGCATGTCTGAACAGCTCACGAACAACCCGCCGGGCCGACGGGCCTGGCTCGGCCTGCTGGTGATCCTCGGGCCCGTGCTCCTGGTCGCCATGGACGGGTCGATCCTGTTCCTGGCGATGCCCCGGATCAGCAAGGCCCTCACCCCGACCGCGGACCAGGCACTGTGGATCCTGGACATCTACGGGTTCGCCGTCGGATCCCTGCTCATCGCGTTCGGCAGCATCGGCGACCGCTACGGCCGGCTGAAACTGCTCATGATCGGTGCCACGGTCTTCGGCATCGGATCCGCGGCGGCCGCCTTCGCCCCCACCCCGGAGTTCCTCATCGCCGCCCGTGCGCTCATGGGTGTGGCGGGGTCGACCCTCCTGCCCTCGGCCCTGGCCGTGCTCAGTGAACTGTTCGAAGACCCGCGCCGGCGCGCGCAGGCCATCGGCATCTTCGCCGCGGGGTTCGCCGCGGGGTTCGCCATCGGCCCGATCGTCGGCGGCCTGCTGCTGGAGCAGTTCTGGTGGGGATCGGTCTTCCTGGTCAACCTTCCCGTCATCGCCCTGTTCCTGCTCTTCGCGCCGATCCTGCTGCGTGAGGTGCGCGCGACACGGCCGGGGCGTGTGGACGCGCTCAGCGTCGTGACCTCCGCGGCCGGCCTGCTGTGCGTGATCTACGGTCTCAAGCACGCCGCCGCCGAAGGCATCTCGGCCGTCCCCGTCGTCGCGGTGCTGGTGGGCGCGGTGCTGCTGACGTGGTTCGCGCTGCGCCAGCGGGGTCTGGAGCATCCGCTGATGGACTTCTCGCTGTTCCGGGACCGCGTCTTCAGCGTCGCCATCATCACCGGTCTTCTGCCGCTGGCCGCGTGGTCGGCGACCGCCTACCTGTCGGGCGTCTACCTTCAGTCCGTCCTCTCGCTGCCGGTGCTCAAGGCCGCGCTTCTGGCGCTGCCGGGAGCCGTGGTGCTGACCGTCACCTGCATCGTCACCCCGATGGTGGTCGACCGCATCGGCAAGCGGACCGCGCTGATCATCTGCCACTTCTCCATCGCCGCGGGTCTGGTGCTGCTGCTGCCGGTCACGATCACCGCCGGTGTCGGCTGGTACATCGCCTCGACGATGGTCGCGGGCGTCGGCTACGGCATCTCCTTCGCCGTGGTCGCCGACACCGCGGTCGGCGCCGTCCCCCCGGAGCGGGCGGGCTCGGCAGGAGCGATCGCCGAGACCAGCAACGAGATCGGCAACGCCCTGGGCATCGCGCTCCTCGGCTCGCTGGCCGCCCTGATCTTCCGGCTCCAGGGACCCGGCCTGGCACCCACGCTCCCCGAGACGCTCCAGCTGCCCGACCTGGCATCCTCCGTCGTCGAGACGGCCAAGTCGGCCTTCGTCACCGGCCTGCACGCGGCCGCGATCGCCGCCGCCCTGCTGCACCTGGGACTCGGTGTCCTGGCCCTGCGCTGGATGAAGAAGCCGGCATCGTCCACGGCCCGCACCGAAGCCCTCGTCCAGGACGCACCGGAGCGCGCACAGAGCCCGACCTGAGACACCGGGCGTCCTTTCGCCGCCGGCCCGCCCGGGCACCCGGACGGGGCTACGCCTCCACCAGGAAGTGCCTCCACCAGGAAGCGCCCGGCACCCGTGAGGGACCCGGGACGACGGCCGGAAACGCCCGGCCTGCCGTGGTGACGGCGACACCACGGCCCGCCCCGGCCGCGCGGCCGGGGCGGGGCGCCGCCGGGACCGTGCCGCGGGACGCGGACCCGGCACACGCACCCGCGCGTACGAGGAGGACCGCGCACATGAATACCGCGCACACGAGGAATACGAGGCCCCGGGCGACCGGGGCCTTCCCCCTGCCCCGCGCCCTCGCCCCTGCCCGGCCCCTGGGCGGGCTCGCCGCCCGGCCCGCCGGCGGCGCGGACCGGATGCGTCTCCGGAAGATTTCTTGAAGTGAGCAATCGTTAACCGGTGACGGGATCTTTGCGATCGGGCATACTCACAGCGCACAGCCGCAGGTCAGCAGCTTCCGTGACCCGGACACCGGCCTTGTGGCTGAGCCCGAGAAAGACCCGGCGGAGTGGCCTCACCCAAGGGCACATCCGCCGATGTGCCCGATAAGGGAGGAGAGCGTCGCCATGCCCGACCGCGCCCTGCAGCCGGTGGACCGGCAACTGCCCACGGACGAGGCCCGGGACCTGATCTCGCTCGTCCGTGACATCGCACAGAACGAGATCGCCCCCAAGGCGGCCGAGGAGGAGGAAGCGGGACACTTCCCGCGCGAGATCTTCACCCTGCTGTCCCGCTCGGGACTGCTCGGCCTGCCCTACGACTCCGAGTACGGCGGCGGCGACCAGCCCTACGAGGTGTACCTCCAGGTGATCGAGGAGCTGGCCGCGGCCCGTCTCACCGTCGGCCTGGGCCTGAGCGTGCACACCCTCGCCTCGTACGGGCTCGCCACCTACGGCACCAAGGAACAGCAGGTCGAGCATCTGCCCGCCATGCTCGGCGGCGGTCTGCTCGGCGCGTACGCCCTCTCCGAGCCCGCCTCCGGCTCCGACGCGGCCTCGCTGCGCACCAGGGCGGTCCGGGACGGCGACGACTGGGTGATCACCGGGACCAAGGCCTGGATCACCCACGGCGGGATCGCCGACTTCTACACGGTCATGGCCCGCACCGGAGGGGAGGGCCCGCGCGGCATCACGGCCTTCCTGGTGCCCGGTGACGCCGAGGGCCTGACCGCCGCGCCCCCGGAGAAGAAGATGGGCCTGAAGGGGTCGCCCACCGCCCAGATTCACCTGGACGGAGTAAGGGTCCCCGACAGCCGGCGTCTGGGGGAGGAGGGGCAGGGCTTCTCCATCGCCCTGTCCGCGCTCGACTCGGGCCGGCTCGGCATCGCGGCCTGCGCCATCGGGCTCGCCCAGGCGGCCCTGAACGAGGCGGTCGCCTACGCCACCGAGCGGAAGCAGTTCGGACGGCCGATAGCGGACTTCCAGGGACTGCGCTTCATGCTCGCCGACATGGCGACGCAGATCGAGGCGGGCCGCACGATGTACCTGGCGGCGGCGCGGCTGCGGGACGCCGGCCTGCCGTTCGCACGGCAGGCGGCCATGGCCAAGCTGTTCTGCACGGACACGGCGATGAAGGTGACCACCGACGCCGTCCAGGTGCTCGGCGGGTACGGCTACACCGCGGACTTCCCGGTCGAGCGCTACATGCGCGAGGCCAAGGTCCTGCAGATCGTCGAGGGCACCAACCAGATCCAGCGGATGGTCATCGCCCGTCACGTCGTGGGGCCCGAGACCCGCTGAACAGCCCGAGGCCGGCCGGGGGCGCCACCAGCCGTGCCCACTCCGGGTCGTGGCGTCCCGGGAGGGTACGGCCCCGGTCGGCCCAGGCACGCACCAGCTCGCGGTAGATCGGCGGGTCCTGGGCCTGCGCGGAAGCGGGCGGGAGCGACTCCACGGGCGGCGGCGGCACGAACACACGGCGCCGATGCGCTACTGCCGTCTGGGTGGTGGTCATACCCGTATCAACGCACTGCCGGCGGACAGGTCACTCCTGTGCGGAATCGGGAGCGGGTTCGCGGGCGTCCGGGGCCGGCGGCGGTGCGGGCGGGCCCGGGCCACGACGCCCCGGGCCCGCACACGGACCCGGCGCCACGGAGGCCCGGCGGCCGGAGCCCCGCGGTGGGCCCGCACCGTGACGCGGGCCGGGACGGGGCGCGGAAGCGGGGTCCGCGGGAACGGGGCGGTGCCGCTCAGGCGGCGTGACGGCGCATCGGCGGGACGCGCATCGGGCGCGAGCCCGGGCCGCCGACGTGCGAGAAGGGCTGGGTGCGCCAGTCGAACCCCTGAGGAAGCGTCAGCAGCAGGGCGGTGTCCTGCTCCTGGGGCGCGAAGGACTCGTCCGCGGGGCGGGCGTCGGACGCCCGGCGGCCGGTACCGGAGCAGACCGTGAGCCCGAACGGGTTCCACGGGGAGGCGCACAGCGCGTGCTCCGGCAGAACCTCCTCGTCCGCGAGCAGGGCGATGGGCTGCGCGCACTCCGGGCAGATCACCCGGTACATCTCGAAGGTGTCGTAGGGATCGGGCTCCTCGCCGTCCAGGGCGTCGTCGGCGTCGGACTCCCGCCACTGGGGCGGGATCCCGGGCGCCGGCTGTCGCCGCTTGGACATGGAACGACCAGGGCGCTTGACACTCTGCATGGGATTCTCCCCCTAGAACTGGGCCGTGAAGGCGCTGCGGCCTCGACCACAGCAAGCACTTCCCGTCCGGTCCCGGCGGTAATCACGAGAACATCACGGAGAGCCTCCAGGGTGTGTGGCGTTCGTCACATGCCACCCGCAGGTGCCCGTCGCAGGGACCTTTGCGGCCTCACGAACGGGTGCATGAACCGGGGCGCTGAGCTGTCCGGGGGAACGGGCGCCCGGTAGGTTCTAGCGCCATGGAGGAGCTGGACCGACAGATCGTGCAGCTGCTCGTCAAGGACGGGCGGATGAGCTACACCGACCTGGGCAAGGCCACGGGCCTGTCCACGTCGGCCGTGCACCAGCGGGTGCGGCGGCTGGAGCAGCGCGGCGTCATCCGCGGATACGCCGCGGTCGTCGACCCCGAGGCCGTGGGGCTGCCCCTGACCGCCTTCATCTCGGTCAAACCCTTCGACCCCAGCGCCCCCGACGACATCGCCGACCGCCTGGCCTGCGTCCCGGAGATCGAGGCCTGCCACAGCGTCGCCGGCGACGAGAACTACATCCTCAAGGTCCGTGTGGCCACCCCGCACGAGCTGGAGGAGCTCCTGGCACGGGTCCGCACGCTGGCGGGCGTCTCCACCCGTACGACGGTGGTCCTGTCGACCCCGTACGAGGCCCGGCCTCCTCGCATCTGATCACCCGCCGGGCGGGACCGCGGACCGCGTCCGCCTCCGGCCCGTCCGGTCCATCCGGTCCGGCCCGTGTCCGCCCGCGGGGTCACCCGCCGGCCCCCCGTCCGCCGGGGTGGGTGCGCCGGTGCCCCGAGGGGGCGGGAGACTGGTGCCCATGAGCGAGCGCACTGCTGAAGACCGGACCGTACTTCTTCGCCGGGGCCAGATCCACAGCCCCGCCGACCCGTTCGCGACCGCGATGGTCGTCGAGGCGGGACAGGTGGCGTGGGTCGGCTCGGAGGGCGCGGCGGACGCGTTCGCGGACGGCGTCGACGAGGTGATCGACCTGGACGGCGCCCTCGTCACCCCGGCGTTCACCGATGCCCATGTGCACACCACCGCGACCGGTCTCGCGCTCGTCGGCCTGGACCTGTCCGACGCCCCCTCCCTGGAGGCGGCACTGACCCGGGTGCGGGAGTTCGCCGCCGCCCGCCCCGGCGACCGCGTGCTGCTCGGTCACGGCTGGGACGCGGCCCGCTGGCCCGGCGGCCGTCCCCCCACGCGCGCGGAGCTCGACGAGGCCACCGGCGGCCGTCCCCTCTACCTCAGCCGGATCGACGTCCACTCCGCCGTCGTCACCACGGCCCTGCTCGACCTGGTGCCCGAGGACCTGGGACCCGTGGACGGCCCGCTGACCGGCGACGCCCACCACGCCGTCCGCGCCGCCGCGTTCGGCGCGGTCACCCCCGCCCAGCGCACCGAGGCCCAGCGCGCCGCGCTCGCCCACGCCGCCTCCCGGGGCATCGGGACCGTGCACGAGTGCGGCGGCCCGCGCATCTCCTCCGAGGAGGACTTCACGGGCCTGCTGGCGCTCGCCGCCGAGGAGCCGGGGCCCCGGGTCGTCGGCTACTGGGCGGAGGAGGACGCCGACAAGGCACGGGAGCTCGGGGCGTTCGGCGCCGCCGGCGACCTCTTCGTCGACGGCTCCATCGGCTCGCACACCGCCTGTCTGCACGCGCCGTACGCCGACGCCCCCCACACCGGGACCGCCTACCTCGACGCGGCCGCCGTCGCCGCCCATGTCGTGGCCTGCACCGAGGCGGGCCTCCAGGCGGGCTTCCACGCCATCGGCGACGCCGCCGTCACCGCCGTCGTCGACGGCATGCGCGCCGCCGCCGACAAGGTCGGCCTCGCCCGGATCCGCGCCGCCCGGCACCGGGTCGAGCACGCCGAGATGCTCACGCCCGAGACCATCGCCGCCTTCGCCGAACTCGGCCTGACCGCGTCCGTGCAGCCCGCCTTCGACGCCCTGTGGGGCGGTGAGGACGGCATGTACGCCCGGCGCCTGGGCGCCGAGCGGGCCCGGACGCTGAACCCCTTCGCGGCGCTGCTGCGCGCCGGCGTCCCGCTCGCCTTCGGCTCCGACAGCCCCGTCACCCCGCTGGACCCGTGGGGCACGGTCCGTGCGGCGGCCTTCCACCGCACCCCCGAGCACCGCGTCTCGGTGCGCGCCGCGTTCACCGCGCACACACGGGGCGGCTGGCGGGCGGTCGGACGGGACGACGCCGGAGTCCTGGTGCCGGGCGCCCCCGCGGACTACGCGGTGTGGCGCGCCGGCGACCTCGTCGTCCAGGCCCCCGACGACCGGGTCGCGCGCTGGTCGACCGACCCGCGCTCCGGCACCCCCGGGCTGCCCGACCTCACCCCCGGCCGTGACCTGCCCGTCTGTCTGCGGACCGTGGTGGGCGGGCGGACCGTGTTCGTACGGCCGGGCGAGTGATCTCCCGAGGCGGTGCGGGACCGCCGGTCACCGGCCGCCGTTTCGTCGCGCGACCTGAGCATCCTGTGCGTCGGCCGGGCGCGGAGGAACGTTCGCCCGGGGCGGCCGTCCGGTTGACAGACGACGGCGGGGGACGGGTAGGTTCTGCCGGGTCCATCACCGGACGCCCGGCCGGGGGACCCGCGTACCCGCGTCACGGCGTCGCTGGGTCAGGGGCGGTGCGCCGCACGGCGGCACCGCCACCGGGAGCCAGGCCCAGCGCCCGCGGCGGCGGAGCGGTCCGGACGGCCGGCAAGGTGTGATCCGGGTGTGACCCGGGTGGGGCCCGGGCGCTCAGTAGACAACGGCTTTCGGTCGATCCGCAGCCAGCGGGTCCCAGGTCGGCCCGAAGGGCACCCGGCCCCCATCCGCCGGACGAAGAGCCGCCACACGCTCAAAACGGTCATCCCTACCCCGTTGCCGCCCGTTCGACACCCCTGAACGGGCGTCGTGTCACGCTTCCGCAGGTCGGGCCCACTAAGGTGGTCCTCTGCGTACGGACATGAAGGGGCAGCAGTGAACCACGGCGACGGCACCCTCGCGGCTGGGGCCCAGGACAGGCGGTTCGGGCCGCTCGGCACGGCCTTGGTGATCATTCCGACCTACAACGAGGCCGAGAACATCAAGCCGATCGTGGGCCGGGTGCGCAAGGCCGTTCCCGAGGCGCACGTCCTCGTGGCCGACGACAACAGCCCCGACGGCACCGGCAAGCTCGCCGACGAGCTGGCGGCCGAGGACGACCAGGTCCACGTGCTGCACCGCAAGGGCAAGGAGGGCCTGGGCGCCGCCTACCTCGCGGGCTTCCGCTGGGGACTGGAGCGCGACTACGGCGTCCTGATCGAGATGGACGCCGACGGCTCCCACCAGCCCGAGGAACTGCCCCGGCTGCTGACCGCGCTCAAGGGCGCCGACCTGGTGCTGGGCTCCCGCTGGGTGCCCGGCGGACGCGTGGTGAACTGGCCCAGGACCCGCGAGTTCATCTCCCGCGGCGGCAGCATGTACTCCCGTCTCGCCCTCGACCTGCCCCTGCGGGACGTCACCGGCGGCTACCGTGCCTTCCGCCGGGAGACGCTCGAGGGCCTGGGCCTGGACGACGTCGCCTCGCAGGGCTACTGCTTCCAGGTCGACCTGGCCCGCCGCGCCGTCAAGGCCGGCTACCACGTGGTCGAGGTCCCCATCACCTTCGTCGAGCGGGAGCACGGCGACTCCAAGATGAGCCGTGACATCCTCGTGGAGGCCCTGTGGCGGGTCACCGCGTGGGGCGTGAAGGAGCGGGTGACCAAAATCACCGGGCAGGGCGGCAGGAACAGGGGCCGGAGGTAGTGCTTATCCGGTACTGAGCCGGCGCCGGGCACACTGGGGGTATGACAACAGGCGCTCCGACCCCTCCGCGCTCCTTTCGGCCCCGGCACTCCCGGCTGCGCAGGTATCTGCCCCTGGGCGTCGCGGCGTGGCTGGTCCTGGAGATCTGGCTGCTGACCCTGATCGCGGGTGCGACGAACGGGTTCACGGTCCTGCTGCTGCTGGCGGCCGGCCTCGTCCTCGGGGCGGCGGTGATCAAGCGGGCCGGACGGCGCGCCTTCGAGGAGCTGAGCGAGACCCTGCAGCGGGGCGGCGTCCCCTCCGCACGCCGTGGCAGCAACGGACTGACGATGCTGGGCGGCCTGCTGCTGATGATCCCCGGCGTGGTCTCGGACGCGGTGGGGCTGCTGCTGCTCCTCTCGCCGGTCCAGCGGGCGGTGAGCGGCTACGCCGGGCGCAGGCTCCGCACCTCCGCTCCCGGCACCCTGGGCGACGTCTTCCAGCAGGTCCGCATCCACCGTCCCGACGGCAAGGTGGTCCAGGGCGAGGTCATCAGGAAGGAGCCGGCGGACGACGCCTCGCAGCAGCAGCGTCCCCCGCTGACCCGCTGAGGTCCCTGCCGGCCCGGTGGGGCGGCTGCCCCGGCCCGGTGGGGGTGACCAGGGCATGACACGCACTGTCCGGCACCCGCGGCGGCCGTGAACCGGGGCAGACCCCTCGGGGACAGGGGCTTTCCCGGACGTGCGGGTTCCCCGGGCATGCGGGACCGGGCCGCGGGCACGGGATCGGTTGCGCGGGCACACGAAACCGCGGGCACCGCACGCCGCCGTGCGGTGCCCGCGACCACATCAGGTGCGCCGCGGTGGGGCCCAGGCCCCGCGGGGACTACGCGCTCTTGCGGCTGTCCCGCGGGTGGACGGCGATGTTCATCGCACCGCTGCGCAGGACGGCCAGGCGCTCCTCGAGGACCTCCTCGAGCTCCTCCCGGGTGCGCCGCTCCATCAGCATGTCCCAGTGCGTGCGGGCGGGCTTGGTCTTCTTCTCCTCCGGACCGTCGCCGTTCACCAGAAGTGCCTGGCCTCCGCAGACCCTGCACTCCCACTCCGGCGGGATCTCCGCCTCGACCGAGAAGGGCATCTCGAAACGGTGCCCCTTCTCGCATGCGTACTCCACGGCCTGGCGCGGAGCCAGGTCGATACCGCGGTCCGTCTCGTAGCTGGTCACCACGAGGCGCGTGCCGCGAAGAGCTCGCTCACTCATGAATCGTGCCTCCCGGGCTTGTCGCCCACAGGACAGGTGTCGCTGTCGTCGTCATCCGGTCAACGTCCGGTCGGCGGTAAAGATTCCCGTTCCGAGGTCCCGTTCCGGGTCATGCGTCGCCGTCGTAGCCGCAGCCTTGTCAACCAGTGCAGTACCCACCGACGCCCGGTTTGTCACATCTGCAGGGAGATGTCACCCAGCGTTCTGTACTCTTCGGCGCAGTAACGGTACGCCTGGCAAGCCAAATGCGCACCCTACCGCTCTTTCGCCTCGAGCGCTAAATCCGGCCAGGAACCGGATTGCCCGCGTCGGCGATCGCACGCCCCACCGGGATCCGGGCCAGCAGCACGAACCCGATCACGAAGAACGCCACCAGCGACACGACCGCGTCCCGGTAGCTGCCGGTCAGCTGGTAGGTGAGCCCGAACAGCAGCGGCCCCAGCCAGCTCATGCCGCGGTCGCTCATCTCGTACGCCGCGAAGTACTCGGCCTCCTTGCCGGGCGGGATCAGATGCGAGAACAGCGACCGGGACAGCGCCTGGCTGCCCCCGAGGACCAGCCCGATCCCGGCGGCCAGGACGAAGAACCACAGCGGCGCCCCGGCCGGCAGGAAGTACCCGGCCGCCAGCGTCGCCGTCCACGCGGCCAGGGACCCGAGGATCGTGCGCCTGGTCCCGCAGAGCCGGGCCAGCCGTCCCATGCCGAGCGCCCCCGCGACCGCCAGCACCTGCACCATGAGCACCGCCGTGATGAGCGTCGACTGGCTCAGGCCGAGCTCCCGGGAGCCGTACACCGAGGCCTGCGAGATCACCGTCTGGATGCCGTCGTTGTAGACGAGGTAGGCGAGCAGAAAGGCCAGGGTGAGCGGTTTGTTCCGCATGTCCCGCACGGTCGACGCCAGCTGCCGCCAGCCGTGCACGGGCGGTGCCGCGGAGGTTCTCGCCGTACGGCGGTCGCGCAGCCGCTTCAGCGGGACGAGCGCGAAGAGACCCCACCACAGACCGGCCGAGGCCAGGCAGATGCGCACGGCCATCGCCTCCGAGATCCCGAAGGAGTCGTGGGCGGTGAACAGCGCCAGGTTCGCCAGCAGGACCAGGGCGCCGGCCGCGTAGCCGAAGGCCCAGCCGCGCGAGGAGACCGCGTCGCGCTCCTCGGGCGGGGCGATCTGCGGAAGGTAGGAGTTGTAGAGGACCATCGAGACGGCCACCGACGCATTGGCGACGATCAGCAGCAGACCGCCCAGCAGATAGCGGTGGCCGTCCAGGAAGAACAGTCCCGTGGTGGCGCCGGCGCCCACATAGGCGGCGGTCGCCAGCAGGGGTTTCCTGCGGCCGGTGCGGTCGGCCGCCGCACCCGCGAACGGCATCAGCACGATCGCCACGACGACGGACACCGAGACGCAGTACGCGAAGAACGACCCGGCCCGCACCGGGATCCCCAGCGGGTGCACGAACCCGTCCGCGTCCGCCGCGGACTCGGCGACCGCGGTGAGATAGGGGCCGAGGAACACGGTGAGCACGCTGGTCGAGTAGACGGAGCACGCCCAGTCGTAGAAGTACCAGCCGCGCTGTTCGCGCCGCCGCTGCGCCGCCTCGTCGGCCGTCTGCCGCGCCCGCACGGTGTCCCCGCCCATCCCCTGTCCCTCGCTTCCCCGCGGTGCCGCCGGTGCCGGTCCGCGACGACGGGCCGGGGACGGCCGGGGCCTCAGGCCCAGACGCCCCGGTCCTCCATGACCTTCCGCAGCGTGTCGATGTGATCGGTCATGATGCCATCGACCCCCAGGTCCAGGAGCCGGTGCATCTGCGCGGGATCGTTGACGGTCCACACGTGCACCTGCAGCCCGCGTGCGTGCGCGGCGCGGACGAACGACGGGTCGACCACCGGAATCCCCGAGTGGGAGACCGGCACCTGCGCGGCCACCGCGGACCGGCGCAGCACCGCCGGCAGCCCCCAGGACCGCAGGCGCAGCCCCAGGACCCCGCGCGTGCCGTACGACGTCGCAAGGCGCGGCCCGGCCAGCCGCTGGGCCCTGGCCACGCGTGCCTCGGAGAACGAGCCGACACAGACGCGCTCCCACGCGTTCGTCCGCTCGATCAGGTCCAGCAGGGGGAGCAGGGCGGGCTCCGCCTTGACGTCGACGTTCCAGCGGACCTCGGGGAAGGTCTCCAGCAGCTCCTCGAACAGCGGCACCGGCTCCAGGCCCGCCACGCGCGCCTGCCGGACGTCCTGCCACGGCAGGTCCGCGATCCGGCCCGTGCCGTCGGTCACCCGGTCCAGGGTCGCGTCGTGGAAGGCGACGAGCCGGCCGTCCGCCGTGGCGTGGACGTCGGTCTCCATGTAGCGGTAGCCGAGGCCGGCCGCACGCCGGAACTGCGCCACGGTGTTCTCCAGGCCGTCGGCCGCCCCGCCGCGGTGCGCGAAGGGGATGGGCCCCGGGTGGTCGAGGTACGGGTGGCGTACGGACGTGGTCACGGATGCAGTATCGCCCGTTCGGGTGGCGTCGCGGCATCGGCCGGGGTGCCGGCGGGTGCCGCCGGGACGGCGAACAGACGCAGGAACAGCTGGGCCAGCGGACCGATGGCCAGCGCGTACAGGACCGTACCGACGCCGATCGTCCCGCCGAGGGCGAAGCCGGTGACCACGACCGTCACCTCCAGGACGGTGCGCATCAGACGGATCGAACGGCCGGTGCGCCGGTGCAGCCCGGTCATCAGCCCGTCCCGCGGACCGGGCCCGAAGCGGGCGGCGATGTAGAGACCGGTGGCCATGCCGTTGAGGACGACGCCCGCCACGAGCAGGGAGACGCGTACGGCCAGGGAGTGGACGCCGGGCAGCAGGGCGAGGGTGCCGTCCATGGCGAGACCCACCACGACGACGTTGGAGACCGTGCCGAGTCCGGGGCGCTGACGCAGCGGGACCCACAGCAGCAGCACCACCGCGCCGACGACGACCGTCACCACGCCGATCGTCAGACCGGTGCGCTCGGCCAGCCCCTGGTGCAGCACGTTCCAGGGCTCCAGGCCCAGACCCGCCCGGACGAGAAACGCGGAGCTCACGCCGTACAGCGTGAGTCCCGCGTAGAGCTGGACCAGCCGTCGTCCGAGCCGGGTCCGCGGCGTCCGTCCCGTCCGTGTCGTGTGTGTCGTCCGTCTCGGCACCATGTCCCCCTGGTGGTGGAAGTGGCCTGGCCGCATGACACTCTGGAGCGGGGAGAGAAAACCCATCCATGGCCAATTCGGGAAAGGTGGACTGGTCGCCATGGCGCAGTGGACCTCGGTGATGGGAGCCGCACAGCTCGCCCGGCTGCTCAAGTCCCAGCAGTCCCGCCCGGCGGGCCCCGGCGGCCGCCGCCCGCCCGTCTACCGGACGCTCGCCGACGGCATCCGGCTGCTGGTGCTCGAAGGCCGGGTTCCGGTGGCCGCCCGGCTGCCCGCCGAGCGTGAGCTGGCCCTGGCCCTCGCCGTCAGCCGCACCACGGTCGCCGCCGCCTACGAGGCCCTGCGCACGGAGGGCTTCCTGGAGTCCCGGCGCGGTGCGGGCAGCTGGACCGTGGTGCCGGCCGGCAAGCCGCTGCCCGCGCGCGGGCTCGAGCCCCTGCCGCCGGAGGCGCTGGGCTCGATGATCGACCTGGGCACCGCAGCCCTGCCGGCCCCGGAGCCGTGGCTCACCCGGGCCGTGCGGGGCGCGCTGGAGGAACTGCCGCCCTACGCCCACACGCACGGCGACTACCCGGCCGGACTGCCCGCGCTGCGGTCGATGATCGCCGAGCGGTACACCGCGCGCGGGATCCCCACCATGCCGGAACAGATCATGGTGACGACGGGGGCCATGGGCGCCATCGACGCCATCTGCCACCTCTTCGGGGGCCGCGGCGAGCGCATCGCCGTGGAGTCGCCCTCCTACGCCAACATCCTGCAGCTGATGCGGGAGGCGGGGGCCCGGCTGGTGCCCGTGGCCATGGCCGAGGGGCTGGCCGGATGGGACCTGGACCGCTGGCGCCAGGTGCTGCGCGAGGCCGCACCCCGGATCGCCTATGTGGTCGCCGACTTCCACAACCCGACCGGCGCGCTCGCCGACGAGGACCAGCGGCGCCGGCTGGTGGAGGCGGCGCGCTCGGCGGGGACGGTGCTCGTCGTCGACGAGACGATGAGCGAGCTGTGCCTGGAGCCGGACCTGGAGATGCCGCGGCGGATGTGCGGATTCGACCCCGCCGGATCCACGGTGATCACCGTCGGCTCGGCCAGCAAGGCCTTCTGGGCCGGGCTGCGCATCGGCTGGGTGCGGGCCGCCCCCGACGTGATCCGCAGCCTGGTCGCCGCCCGGGCCTATGCCGACCTGGGCACGCCGGTGCTGGAGCAGCTGGCCCTGACCTGGCTGTTCACCACCGGCGGCTGGGAGGAGGCCGTGCAGATGCGGCGCGGACAGGCCCGCGGCAATCGCGACGCCCTGGTCGCGGCGGTCCGGCGGGAGCTGCCCGGCTGGGGGTTCGAGGTCCCCGACGGCGGCCTCACCCTGTGGGTGCGCACCGGCGGTCTGTCCGGATCCCGCATCGCCGAGGCCGGTGAACGCGTCGGCGTCCGGGTCCCCTCCGGCCCCCGCTTCGGCGTGGACGGCGCCTTCGAGGGCTACATCCGGCTGCCGTTCACGGTCGCCGGGGCGGTGGCGGAGGAGGCGGCCGCCCGCCTGGCGGAGGCGGCCCGTCTGGTGGAGGCGGGGATGCCGGCGGGCAACGGGACTCCGAGGACGTTCGTGGCGTAGCGGCCGCACCGTCGCACTCGACCGCGGCGGCCCGGCCGCGGGACGGTCCGGGCGCAGGTGCTCCGGCCGCGGAAGGCGGCGAGGCGCCCACTCGAAGAGGCCCGGCCGGCCGGGTCACCGGTCGGGCCGAGGAGGCCCGGCCGGTCACGAGGGCTTGACCAAGGAGGCCCCGGTGCCCGCGGCCGCACCCTCCGGCACGGTCTGCCCGTCGGCCGGTGTCGTCCTCGGCGGCAGGAGGTCGAGCACGGCCTGCCGCCACGCGTCGCTCACCGTGTCGTCGTAGGGGTCCGGCGTCGCCGGCACCTGCAACCGGTGCACCGCCTTCGTCCCCAGCCGCGCATACCCCCGCCCGGCGGGCACGGCCGCCGGCGGCGTCGTGTGCGGCGGCGCCCCCAGCACCGCCTCGATCTGCTGCGCCGTCGCCGCCCCGAGCACCACGCGCGCGTGGGTGTGCCGCCGCACCGCGTCGCTCAGCGCCTCGGCGTTGTCGAGCTGCTCCGCCACGACGACCGTCACCCCCACCGCACGCCCGTGCCGCAGCGGCACCTGCAGCAGGTCCTGCGGGTTCGTGCGCCCCTCCGCGGCGGCCAGATGCGTGAACGTGGCCGGCCGGTCGAGCAGCAGCCACAGCGGCCGTCTGGTGTCCTTCGGCGGCGGCTGTCCCGCCTGCCGCGCACGGCCCACGGCGATCAGCCGGCGCTCGGTCTCGGTGGCCGCCCACTCCAGGCTCGCCAGCACCCCGGACAGCCCGCACTCGACCGCGAGCACCCCGTCCCGGCCGACCAGACAGGCGTACTCGCCGGTGCTGCCGCCGTCGGCGATCACCACGTCGCCGTGCTGGAGGGCCTGCAGCGCGACGGACCGCAGCAGGGTCGACGTGCCGCTGCCGGGCTGTCCCAGGGCCAGCAGGTGCGGCTCGGTGGAGCGCGGGCCCGTGCGCCAGACGACCGGCGGCACGTCCCGCCTCTCCTCGCCGCAGGTGAGGGGGAGGGTGCGCTGGACCTCGCCGGGGTCGGTGAAGCCGAGCACGGTCTCGCCCGGAGCGGTGACGAAACGCTGGGCCGCGATGCCGGTGGGCAGCGGTGCGAGCGCGGTGACCGTCAGCTGGTTGCTCTCCTCGTCCCAGGTGAAGAGGTACTCGCGGCCGCGCCCGGCCTTGGCGGCCAGCAGGCGCTCGATGCGCGTGCGGGACTCGGGCTCGCCGTCGGTGAAGTACGCGGGGTAGCGGACCACCAGGTGACGGATGCGGCCGGAGTCGTCGAACTCGTGGGCGGGGAAGGCCTTCTCCCACGCGCCGCCGTGGGAGTAGAGCGGCTCGGGGTCCTCGGCTGCCGAGAAGTACGGGACCAGGGCCTCGTACAGCGACGCCAGGCGCTGGACGCGGGAGGCGTCGGGTCCCTCCGGCTGCCGCGGGGTGCGGTCGCGGCCCTGCCAGGCCGCCACCGCCATCAGCGCGACGGCGGCGAGCAGCGGGCCGTACGGCACCGTCACCACCACCAGGAGCACGGAGGCCACCAGGAACAGCAGCGGTCCACGCCGGTCCTTCGGGGTCTTCGACCACGTGCGCCGTGCGGCCCCGGCCAGCCGGCGCAGACCACGGGTGACGACGATCAGCGGGTGGAGGACGTCGGCGGCGTTGTCCACCGCCGTCCGGGCCAGCTCCCGGCTCCGGGCGAGCTGCGCGCCGCCTGTGCTCAGAATGCGGGGGAGGGGGCGCCGGGCCACTGCTGCCTCCTGGAAGTGCGAACGGGCGGGAGCGGCGTCAGAACCTCACACCGCCGAGCAGGCTCGCCAGGCTCTCACCGCCGGCCTTGATGCTCGGGGCGATGGCCGTGCTCGCCAGGTAGAAGCCGAACAGGGCCGATACGCACGCGTGGGAGGGCTTCAGTCCGTCCTTGCGGAAGAACACGAAGACGATGATGCCGAACAGAACGACGCCTGAGATGGAGAGGATCATGTGAGGTCACTCCTGGTGTCGAGGGGACAGTCACCCTGAGTCCTTCCAGGATCACAGCATGTGTCTATATGACAAAAGGTGCAAATGGGTGGAATTTTCGCCGTTTCATGCGCTCGGCGGAGGCGGATGAGCCGGTCGAGCAGCACTGTTGCACGGGGCGGTCTCTGCGGTGATCTTTGCCTCGGGAGCATCCGGCTCATGTGCCGCGCGAGCCAGTACGCTGGCGATTCACCCGGACGGCCCCGGCCGTGCGTGCCGCCGTACGGGTGCTCCCCGCAGTAACCGACATGCGCAGTGAGAGGCGGTCCGGCCGATGAGCGAAGCCCCCGACCCCGAGGTCGTGGAGCTGGCGACCAAGATCTTCGATCTGGCCCGACAGGGGCGGACCGAGGCGCTCGCGGCGTATGTCGACGCGGGTGTCCCGGCCAACCTCACCAACGACCGCGGCGACTCCCTGGTGATGCTCGCCGCCTACCACGGCCATGCCGACACGGTCCGTGCGCTGCTGGCCCGCGGCGCCGACGCCGACCGCATCAACGACCGGGGCCAGACCCCCCTCGCCGGAGCGGTCTTCAAGGGCGAGGAGGAAGTGATCAGAGCCCTTCTGGAAGGCGGCGCCGACCCCTCCGCCGGTGTGCCGTCGGCCGTCGACACGGCCCGGATGTTCGGCAGGACCGAGCTGCTGGAGCTGTTCGGCGAGCAGTGAGCTCTCCCCCCGGGCCGGGGCCGGCGCTCCGTCCCCTCCGGCCGGACGCCGGGGCGACTGGCCGGACGCCGGGACGACTGGCCGGACACCGGGGCGGAAACGAGGGAGGCGGTCCGGGGCCGCCGGAAATTTCGGTCGCGGCGGCGCGGACGCCGGGTCATCATGACGTCGTGATTCACGGACGCGACGGCTGGGCAGGTGTTGCCGCACCACGCGGACCGTGATGCGGCCCGCACGGGCCACCGACGAGAGGCAGAGGAAGATGGTCTACAGCAAGCAGCGGACGGCGGGCGCCCCGACGTGTTGTCGCGCGGCCAGGTAGTGCGTGGTCCCCGGTTGCGTCGACGCTTGATGTGAGGCTGTTTCCCATGTTCGATCCGGTCATAGCGCCCAGCGGCACGCTGCTCGGCCTGCTGCAGCGGGGCCGCGGCGACGGCACGCTGCACGCGCTCACCGCCCCGCGTGCCGAGGCGCTCGCGGCGTTGAACCACTGTGTACTGCACGATCCCCGCCACGACTGGCAGGTGGAGAACCGCTCCCTGTACTACGCCCGGCTCTTCCTCGACCTGAACGGCGAACTGGACGGGATCGAGGCCCACCTCTTCGGCCCCGAGGACGCCCTCGACACCGACGAGGCGCGCACCGGCCTCGCCCTCGCCGTCCTCGGACACCTCGCCTCCTACGGCAGGCGCGACGCCCTCGTCCTGCTGCGCAGGTACGCGGCCACGGGCACCAACTGGGCCTGGGCCCTGGACGAACTGGCCCTCCGGGACGACGACGCCGGGCTGCGCTCCCTCGCCGCCCCCGTCCTCGCCCGTTTCCCCGCCGACGCCGAGGGCGAGGCCGCGCTGGCCGCGGCCGTACGCGACGCCTTCGAACCCCGGCCGTGGCGGCTGTGGGCCGACGACCCGCGCGCATCGATCGCCGCACGGGTGCGGGCCGCCCTCGAGGCCGGCTGCTTCGACCGCTGGGAGCGGCAGCTGCGCTCCGCCGGGCCACGCCCCGGATGGAGCGTGCAGGCGGTGTTCGAGTGGGCCCGGCAGGGCGCCGAACGCGGCGCCGCCCTCCACGTCCCGGCCGCCCGGTGCCTCGCCGCCGTCGCCGGTCCCGAGGACCGGCCCCGGATCCTCCGCGCCGCCCGGGAGGGCACCGACGCGGTCCGCTGCACGGCCCTGCGCTATCTCGCCGACAGCGACGACCCCGCCGCCCTCGACCTGATCGAGTCGGCCGTGGCCGACGGCTCGGCCACCGTGGTGGAGGCCGCCGTCGACGCCTTCGAACGCATGCGCGGCGCCGCCGCCGTCGACCGGGCGCGCGGCTGGGCCCGCCGTCCCGGCCCGCTGGGCGCCGCCGCCGGACGCGTGCTCGCCTGCCGCGGCGGGACCCGGGACCGCGCCCTCGTCCTCGCCGCCCTCCGGGAGGCCGTCCGGGGCGAAGGCCCCGACGCGCCCACGCTGTGGACCCTCGTCGACGGCGCCGGACGCCTCGGCATCACCTGCGCCGCCCCCGTCCTGCGGCACGTCTACCGCGAGACCGCCTCCTCCCATCTGCGCGGCCGGGCCGCCCGCGCCCTGGCCGCCACCGACCCCTCCTTCGCCACCGGATTCGCCGTCGAGTGCCTGTGGGACTGCGAGGAGACCACCCGCGAACTGGCCGCCCGGCACGCCGAGACCGGTGACGCCCGTGTCGTCGAGCGACTGCGCAGGCTCGCCGCCGACCCGGCCGAGGAGGCCGAGGTCCAGACCGCCGTACGCAGCCGGATCGGACCGGACCTGCCCGCCGCGTGAACGGCCCCGTGACCCGGAACCCGCCACCGTGCGAACCCCCCGTGCCCCGGACGCCAGGGCCGCGGGACGCCGTGGGGACGGAAGCCGGCCCACGGAGGCGCCCCGCTGTGCCGCGCGGCCCCGCGCCCGGGGGACGTTGCCCGTCCGGCAGGGATCCGCGGTGATTCCGCGGTGACGTGATTCCGCAGCGAGGGGTGTGATTCCACGGTGACGCGGCCGCGTCCGGCCCGGAGCCCCCGCCGGTGTGCGTGCCGTCCGCCCCGACCGAGCGCCTGCCGCCGGCGGTGCGCCGCGCACCCGGGAAGCTGTCCCGGAACACCTCCCGGCGTGCCGCCGGCCCCCCGACCCGCGGACGGCGCACGCCTGCGCGCATGCGGTGTGCACCACCGGGCTCGCGGGGCGGGGAGCGCACGCACCGGCGTGCGCGCCGTCGTGCCACGCGGGCCTGCGGGTGGCGGCCCGGCGGTCCGGCATCCCCGCGCCGCGGCCCCGCCGGACCGCCGCCCCGCACACGCGAGGGACGAGACGCCGCGGCGCTGCCGGCGGTCGCCAGGGCGTGCGCCGGGCCAAGGCGTCAGCGCGGTTTGGGTTCTTGTCGGATCGAGGACCTAGTCTGTGCACCGTGACTTCGCCTGCATCGACGGACAGCGCTCCGCCCCAGCTCAGCGCGGGGCCGCGCCCTGCCATGGGCCCGGCCGCCGACGAAGGACTGGCGCGGCGGCTGCGCGCGCTTGCCTGCACCGCACCGCTGCACGACCTCGACGCGCGCAAGGCCAATCTCGCCGGCGAGTACTCGGTGTACGGCATGGCGGAGATCGCGCTCGCCGCCATCGACCTGATCACCCTCAACATGGACTTCGACACCGGCGCCGACCACGACCAGATCGTGGCCCGGCTCGTCCCGCGGGTCGCCGCCCAGGCCCCGCAGCGGCCGGCCGAGGAGCACGAGCGCGTGGCCCGCTGGGTCCTGGAGAACCTGATCAACGTCGGCAGCGTCGACCGCGGCTTCCGCGCGGTGTACGGCACCTTCGCACCGGACGGCACCTACGTCCGCCGGGACTACGACTTCAAGCTGATCGAGGAGGTCCCGGGCCCCGGCGGCAGCATCTATCTGCGCACCACGGACGAGGCGGTCAACGTCCTCGTCGGCGCCCTCGACACCGATGTGACCAGCGCGCAGATCGCCGCCGAGGTCAAGCTGGACGTGCTCATCAGCCGCGGCCGTCTCGCCGACGCCCAGCTCGCCGCCGAACAGGCCCGCTACCGGACCGTGCAGTACTCGGAGAACCTGCGCAGGGCCCTGGAGGCCACCCGGCGCAACGTCCGCGCGGTGGACTGGCTCAACGCCGTCCCCGACATGATCGCCGAGGCCCTGGACCACGTCGCCGAGCGCTACCGGCACGAGAACGCGATCCTGACCAACATCCGCAGGGCGCGCGACGAGTCGGAGGACCCCGAGCACAAGCGGCGCGCCGCCGAGCTGGTCGACATCGTCAAGGACTGCATCCGCCGGCACACCCAGCTGCAGGCCCGCCTCCTGGAGGCCGGCCCGCTGTTCCGCGCCGAGCAGGACCGGCAGGCCTTCGCCGCCCCCTCGGCCACCTCCGGGACCGACCTCTACGGCCATCTGCTCGCACCGACCCTCCCCCTGCCCCTGGAGCAGGCGATCCGGGTCACGGACGCCTTCTTCGCGCACGGCACGGGACTGCGCACACCCGTGTCCGTCCGGATGGGCGACCTCGTCGACATCCTGCTGACGCCCCCGGTCGAGCGGGAGCACCTGGGCGCCGAGATGCCCGAGCCCGACCTGATCGCCACCCCGGACGACAGCCGGTTCAGCGAGGAGCAGCTCGCCGCCGCCATGGAGCTGCTGGACCTGCCGGCCGACGCGCCGCGGCGGCTGTCGGGCCTGCTCGCCGAGGCCCGCCGCAAGGACCCCGACCTGCCCTATCTGGTCGCCCTGCTCGCCGTGCACGCGGCCAGCCCGCCGGTGGGCACCGCCTACCGGCAGGGCGAGGAGAAGCTGCTGTTCGCCGTGGACGACGGCACCGAGCTGGACGACCCCGAGTTCGGCGGCGCCGACCTCGTCGTCGGCACCGCGCTGCTGGACGCGGCGGGCATGGCGGCCGACCGGACGGAGGCGGCGTGAGCCCCGCCCGCACCCGCGTGGGCCTCGCCCACACCCACACGTACGAGCCAGACCGCGACAAGGAGCCCCAACCGTGACCGAGCCCGTCGACCGGAGCGAGCCGGAAGCCGCGGACACGCCCTCTACGGCTGCCGTCACGCCCGCCGACGCCGCCGACGCGGCCCGGCTCGTCGCCTTCGGGCTGCAGCCCAAGCTGCAGCCCGCACGCGACCAGGAGTACACCGACCTGCTGCGCCGCTACCGCGAGGACCCGCCCTTCGCACGGCTCGCCGACGCGGTGGCCGCCGGGCTGGGGCTCGTCGTCCTGGAGGTGTCCCCGCGCGCGGGCATGGTGGTCACCGCCGCCGAGGGCTCGGTGTTCGCCGTCCGCATGAGCGACTACGCGCGCCGCACCGCGAGCGACTCCACCGACCGCTTCCTGCACGGGCTCGCCCATCTCGCCGTGGCCGCCCTCGCCTTCCCCCGGCCCGAGGACCTCGCCGACGACGGCTACGTCGGCCGTGTCACGGTCAACGGCG
Organism: Streptomyces thermovulgaris; assembly: GCF_002155915.1. Lineage (GTDB taxonomy): Bacteria > Actinomycetota > Actinomycetes > Streptomycetales > Streptomycetaceae > Streptomyces > Streptomyces thermovulgaris. The sequence goes on from NZ_MUME01000181.1 coordinate 30,628, forward strand.
TCGACAGCTTCGTCCGCCAGGCCTGCCGCCGGCTGGAGGAACGCGCCGAGAATCAGGGCGAGAACACCGACCCGGCCACCGACGCGCCCGGCCTCGAGGCCGCCTGGCGGGTCTGGGCCAGGCGCAGCGCGACCGGGGCCACCAAGGACGCACGCCGCCCGGCCACCTCGACCACCGGCATCGTGGCCAAGGCCCTGGCCTTCCTCGCCGACTCCGGGTTCCTGCAGCGCACCGGCGACGAGAACGGCGGCACCTACCGCACCACGGCCCGCTACCAGCTCCAGGTGCGGGACATGGCGGGCAGCGCCGCCCTGGCCGAACTCCTGGAACTGGGCATCGTCCCGGTGACCGACGGCAGCCCGAGCCTGCTGCCCGCCGAGGACGCCGACGACCTGGAACTGGTGGCCGACGACGGGCTGCCGTTCCGCTCCTAGGCCGTTCGCAGCCCCACCTTCCCCGATCTGCAAGACAACTGACGAGAGTCCGCCATGTACGAGCTGTCCCGGGTCCGCCTCTACTCCATCGGGCCCGCCGGTGCACGCTATGCCGACACCGTGCTTGACCTGAGGGGAGTGGGCGAGCCGGTGCCCAACCCCGCGCCCATCCAGGCGGAGTTCTTCCAGGAGGAACCGGCCGGCCCGCTGCGCCGGCCCGCCCCCGCGGGCGTGCTCTTCCTGGAGAACGGCGGCGGCAAGTCCGTCCTGCTCAAGCTGATCTTCTCGGTGATGCTGCCCGGCCACCGCAACACCCTCGGCGGTGCCAGCTCCGGTGTGCTGCGCAAGTTCCTGCTCGCCGACGACTGCGGGCACGTGGCCCTGGAGTGGCAGCACGTGCAGACCGGCGAGTGCGTGGTCGTCGGCAAGGTCAGCGAGTGGCGCGGACGCCAGGTCTCCAACGACCCGCGGAAGTTCGCCGAGGCCTGGTACTCCTTCCGGCCCGGCCCCGGACTCACCCTGGACAACCTCCCCGTCGCCGAGGCCACCTCCGTGCACCCGCCCGCGGAGGGCCAGTCGGGAGCGCGGGGACGGCGCCGCACCATGAAGGGCTTCCGCGACGCGCTCACCGAGGCGGGCAAGGCCTACCCGCACCTGGAGGTGCACTGGGAGGAGATCCACGAACGCTGGACCGAGCATCTCGGCGAGCTCGGCCTGGACCCCGAACTCTTCCGCTACCAGCGGGAGATGAACGCCGACGAGGGCGAGGCGGCCGGCCTGTTCGCGGTGAAGAAGGACTCCGACTTCACCGATCTGCTGCTGCGCGCCGTCACCGACACCCGCGACACCGACGGGCTCGCCGACCTGGTCAGCAGCTTCGGCAACAAACTCGGCCGGCGCGCCGAACTGATCGCGGAACGGGACTTCACCGCCGGCTCGGTCGACCTGCTCGGCCGGATTGTCGAGGCCACCGAGGCCCGCACCCGCGCACGGGAGGTCCATGCGGCGGCCGAGCGGCGCACCCGCACCCTGGTGCGGCGGCTGTCCGCACGGGCCGTGCAGGAGCGGGCCCGCGCCGCCGACCTCGCCCAGCAGGTCACCGCCGCGGCCCACGCCGTCACGCACGCCGAGGCCGCACGGGAGCGCAGCGCGCTGATCTCCGCCGAACTCGCCTACCGGCACGCCTCCTTGGCCCTCGCCGCCGCCGAGAAGGCCGCCGCGGCGCAGAAACGGGAACTCGCCGACGCCCGCACCCTGTACTCCGCCTGGCAGGCCGCCGAGGCCGTGCTGCGCCACCGCGCCGCCGCCGACCGTGTGGCCCGCGTCTCCGCCGCGATCCGGGAGGCCGAGCGGGACGCGGCCCCCGCGCTCGCCGCACGCACCCAGGCCGCCGTGGACCTCGTACGCGCCCTGCACGCCGCCGCGGAGCGCGCCGAGGCCCTGGCCAACGAGGAGGAGGAGCGGTCCGCGCGGCTCCAGGAGGTCAGCGAGTCGGCCTACCGGGACCAGACGGCCGCCGCCACCGAGGCGCAGCGGGCCCGCAGCGAGGCCGAGCATCTGCGCCAGCGCCTGGCCGAGGTCGAGCGGGAGACCGCCGAGGCGGTCCGCGCGGGCTGGCTGGACGACAGCGCCCCCGACGCCGACCCGGCGCGCGCCGCAATGGCCGCCAGCGACGCCGAGAAGACGGCGGTCGCCGCCTGGGACGAGGCCCGCGAGGCCGCCCGGAAGGCCGCCGAGCAGGCCCGTGAGGCCGCCCAGGCCGAGTCCCGCGCGGAACTCACGGCGGCCCGCGCGGCCGATGCGGCGGTGGCGGCGCGGCGCGCCCACGAGAGCGAACGCCGCATCGCCGAGGCCCTGGCGGCGGAGGAACGGCTCGCGGAACTGCTGAGCCTGCCGGGCACGGCCGGCGGAGGCAAAGCAGCGAAGTCCTCCGCGGAACCGGACACGGCGGACGGCGCGGACGCCCCGGACGGCACGAGCGGCGAGGACCGCGCCCAGGGCCCCCTCACCCCCGAGGAGCTGGACCGCTTCGCCGACGACCTGCGCACCCTGCTCGACGAGGCCGTCTCCTCCGCCGAACGGCACCTGTTCGAGCTGCGCACCGCCGCCGCGGACGACGCCCGGATCCTCGGCGCGCTCGGCGACGGCGGGCTGCTGCCGCCCGGCCCGGACGTGCTGGCCACCGTCGAGTACCTCGGCGAGCACGGCATCCCCGCGCTGCCCGGCTGGCGCTACCTGGCCCAGGCCGTCGACCCCGCCGACCACGCGCGCGTCCTGGCCGCCCGGCCCGAACTGGTCGACGGTGTGATCATCACCGATCCCGACACCCACGCGCGGGCCCGCGAGGTCCTCACGAACGCGGCCCTGCTGCCCCGGTCCGCCGTGGCCGTCGGCACCGCGGCCGCCCTGCTCGCCCCCGCACCGGACGCCGACGCCGCCTCGGGCGACGTCTTCCTCGTCCCGCCGAACCCGGCCATGCACGACGAACACGCCGCCGACGAGGAGCGGCAGGCACTGCGTGCGCGGGCGACCGAGCGGGACGAGGAGATCCGCCGGCTCGCCGCCCGGCTCGGCAAGGACCGGGAGCTGGCGGCACGGCTCGCCTCCTGGCGCGCCGGCTGCCCGGCCGGACGGCTCGCGGAACTGGCCCGGGCCGCCGAGGAGGCGCAGCTCTTCGCCGAGGAGGCCGAGGCCGAGCTGGCCGAGGCGCGCAGCCTGCGGGCGGAGGCCGAGGAGGCCGCCGCCGAGGCCGCCCAGGTGCGCGACGAACGCCAGGAGGCCGCCCAGCGGGCACGGCGTGCCGCCGACGCCCTCGCCGGGCTCGCCTCCCGGCTGCGCGAGCGCGCCGGCTGGCAGGCCCGGCTGCGCGAACTCGCCGACGAGGCCGCCGAGGCCGAGGCCCGTGCCCAGGCCTGCCTGGAGCGCGCCCGCGCCGCCGACGAGGACCGGCGTGCCGCCCAGCGCGCCGCCGACGACGCCCGCCGCACCGCCCGCGCGCTGCGTGCCGAGCGCTCGGAGATCGCCGGCGCCCCCGACGACCTGCCCGAGACGGACGGGGAGGCACCGCAGGCGTCCCTGCCCGCCCTCCGCGAGGCGTACCGGGCCGCCTCCCAGGTGTACGAGAAGGTCGGCGTCGGCGCCGACCTGCGCGCCGAGCAGGCCCGCGCGGAGAGCGACGAGAGCGCCGCCCGCGCCGAACTCGACCGCCTCAGCAACAAGGTCCGCACCCGCGCGGAACAGCTCCTGCAGTCCCCCGACGGCTCCGACGGGCCGTCCCGGCAGGCCGCCGCCGCCCGCGCGGAGGAGCTGGTGCATCTGCTGGAGGCCCGGATGTCGTCCGCGAGCGAGCAGCTCGGCCGCCTGCGCGGCGAGGCCGAGCGGCACGCCCCCGAGAACGGCGAGGCGCACACCGAGCTGCCCGAGGAGCTGATCCCGCGCGACGCCGAGCACGCCCAGGCCCTGCTGCGCACGGCCAACGCCGAACTCGTCTCCCGCACCGAGGCGTTGGCCCAGGCCCGCGAGACGCACGCCGAGCTGCTCCGGGCCCACCACGCCGCCGAGGAGGCGGCGGGCGGTTTCGACGAGGTCGCCGCCATGCTCCGCGACCTGCTGCGCGAACCCGGCGGCGACGAGGAGCAGGAGGAGCCGGAACCGTACCCGGGCAGTCTGGACGCGGCCCGCCGGGCGGCCGCCGAGGCCCGCCGGTCGCTGCGCGGCTGCGCCGCCGACCTGTCCGCGGCCGAGGCCGCCGTGCGCGAGGCGAGCGACGTCCTCGTCCGGCACGCCAACTCCGTCCGCTACGAGCAGGTGCGCACCCCCGCCCGGCAGCAGATCCGCGAACTGCCCGCCTCCGCCCTGCCCGAGCACGCCCAGCGGTGGGCCGAGGCCTTCGCGCCCCGGCTCCGGGTGCTCACCGACGAGCTGGAGCAGCTGGAGCGCAACCGGGACTCGATCGTGGACCGGCTGCGCGGGCTCGTCGAATCGGCGCTCGCCACGCTCAGATCCGCCCAGCGCCTCTCCCGGCTGCCCGAGGGCCTCGGCGAGTGGTCCGGGCAGGAGTTCCTGCGGATCCGCTTCGAGGAGCCCGACCCGGCCACGCTCACCGAACGCCTGGGCGAGGTCATCGACGAAGCGACCCGGGCCGCCGTGAGGAAGAACTCCGATCTGCGGCGCGACGGCATGTCCCTGCTGCTGCGCGGAGTCGCCGCGGCGCTGCAGCCCAAGGGCGTCGCCGTGGAGATCCTCAAACCGGACGCCGTGCTGCGCGCGGAGCGCGTCCCCGTCGGGCAGATGGGCGACGTCTTCTCCGGCGGCCAGCTGCTCACCGCGGCCATCGCCCTGTACTGCACCATGGCCGCCCTGCGGTCGAACGACCGCGGACGCGACAAGCACCGCCACGCCGGCACCCTGTTCCTGGACAACCCCATCGGGCGCGCCAACGCCACCTATCTGCTGGAGCTCCAGCGGGCGGTGGCCGACGCCCTCGGCGTCCAGCTCCTGTACACCACCGGTCTGTTCGACACCACGGCCCTGGCGGAGTTCCCGCTGGTCATCCGGCTGCGCAACGACGCCGACCTGAGGGCCGGGCTGAAGTACATCCGGGTGGAGGAGCATCTGCGCCCCGGCCTGCCGCAGCCGACTCCGGAGGGGGAGACCGTGCACGGAGAGATCACGGCGACCCGGATGTTCAAACGTCCGGCATGACCGTCCCGGGCCGTCCGCGGCCCGGCCGTCGCCCCCGGGTGGCCGCGGCTTCTTCGCGGCCACCCGGGGGGGCACTTCCGGGAGCACGACGGCTCGCGGACGTGCGGCGGCCTCCGCCAGTACGGCGGCCCCGGGCACGGCGGCCTCCAGGAGGACGGGAGGCGCCGGGAGCACGGAGGCCGCCGGGAGTACGGGAGCCGCTAGGAGTGCGACAGCTGCCCCGTGCCGCCCCGCCGGTGCATGCGCTCCCGCGCCCGCGCGGCGGCCCGCTCCTCCCGCCGGGCCCGGCGCCGCTCGCGACGCAGGGCCCGCGCGGTGCTGCTCGGCACCGAGACCACGCCGTTGCGCTGGTTCCACACCTGACGGGTCACCCAGACGTCGAGCACGGCCCAGGTGGCCACCACCGTGCTGACCACGCTGCTCAGGACCGTCGGGAACGCCAGCCAGGACTCGGCCAGGGTGCACAGGAAGGCCACCACCGCCTGGACCAGCGTCACGGCGATGATGAGCACCGCCCGCACGGCCGCCTCCCGCACCGGATCGGGCAGCCTGCGCCGCCGCGCGGGCTCCTCGACCCACAGCGGTGGGCGGGCGGGCCGCTCGGCCGGTCCGCTCACGGCCGCCGAAGGTCCGTGGGACTGCCGCCCGTTGCCGCCGGCCGCCGGGATGCCGCGATCCGGCACCCGGGACGCCCGTCGCACCGGTGCCGTACCGCTGTCGGCGGCTGTCCTGTGCCGCTCCGCCGTGCCCATCACCGTGTCACTCCCCACCGTCGGCAGACCGCACACGTCCGGTGCCCGAAGAACCGGTTTTCCGGCGGCTGCCCGGCTTGTGCTGATTTGTGCTGCCCGGGCGTGGGGTGCGGCTCCTGTGGCCGATTCCACCCCCATGTCCCGTCGAATAGGACGCGCAAAGGGGCACGAAGATTCCCGGCACGGAAAAAAACCGGTCAACCGCCGGGTACGGCCGTCCCGTCGCGGCACACCCGCCACCACCGGATTCCTCGCCGTCAGCAGTCGAAATGGCTGACGGATTGTCATATCACTTGTCAAACAGGGAAGTTCAGTTGCGGACGACTCTTCGAGTTGACTGTGTGTCGGTAGTAGGCTCGCGCCGTTTATTGACGGACATGCGCACCCCCGACCGATGGGGGGCGAGCTGGGGGAGGTCATGCGCTTTCGCGGGAAGTCCATCCGCCGGAAGATCGTGGCGCTCCTCCTCGTGCCGCTGCTGTCCCTGACCGCGATCTGGTCGTTCGCCACGGTGATCACCGGCCGCCAGGCGGCCCGGCTGTTCAGCGCCTCGTCCGTGGTGGAGAGGATCGCCCACCCCACCGAGGAGACCGTCCGGGCCCTGCAGCGGGAACGCCGCCAGACCCTCGTCCATCTCGCCGACCCCCGCGCCTCGGACGGCCTCGCCGCGCTGCGCCGCAGCCGGGCCGCCACCGACGGCGCCATCGCCAGGATCCGTGCGCACGCGAGGAACCCCGAGGTCCGGGACACGCTGGACGCGGGCAGCGAGGGGCGCCTGACCGCCGTGCTGGACGCCTTCGACGGCATCGACGCCCTGCGCCGCAGCGTCGAGGGCCGCACCACCAGCCGTGCACAGGCCCTCGACCTCTACAACCGCCTGATCGATCCCTGCTACGTGCTGCTCGCCAACCTCCACATCGTCGACGACGCGGAGCTGGACAAGCAGTACCGCGCCCTGGTCGGCCTCGCCCGGGCCCGCGAACTCCTCTCCCGCGAGGACGCGCTGCTCGGCTCCTCCCTGGTCGTCGGCACCCTCACCCGCGCCGACGGCCGCCATGTCTCCGACCTCGTCGCCCAGCGCACCATGCTGTACGAGGCCAGCCTGCCGCTGCTGCCCGCCCCCGAGCGCGACCGCTACGAGAGCTTCTGGCAGAACGCCGCCTCCGCCCCGCTGCGCACGGCCGAGCAGGCCGCCGTCGCCGCGGCCCCCGGCGCACCCCGGGGCGTCAGCGCGCAGAGCTGGGACACCGCGGCCGAGGACGTCCTCGACGAACTCGGCGCCCTCGACGACGAGGCTTACGACCGCTTCCAGGACCGGGTCCGCCCGGTCGCGATGGACATCATGCTGCGGGCCGCCGTCGCGGGCGTGCTCGGTCTGCTCGCCGTGGTGGTCTCGCTCGTGCTGTCGGTGCGCATCGGCCGCGGCCTCGTCCGCGACCTCAAACAGCTCCGCCGGCAGGCCCTCGAGGCGTCGGGCGTCCGGCTGCCCGATGTGATGCGCCGTCTGTCGGCGGGCGAACAGGTGGACGTGGAGACCGAGGTCCCCCGTCTGGAGTACGACAAGAGCGAGATCGGCGAGGTCGGCCGGGCCCTCAACACCCTGCAGCGGGCCGCCGTCGAGGCCGCCGCCAAACAGGCGGAACTGCGCGCCGGCGTCTCCGAGGTCTTCGTCAACCTCGCCCGGCGCAGCCAGGTCCTGCTGCACAAGCAGCTCACCCTCCTCGACGCCATGGAGCGCCGCACCGAGGACCCCGGGGAACTGGCCGACCTGTTCCGCCTCGACCATCTGACCACCCGGATGCGCCGGCACGCCGAGGGCCTGGTGATCCTCTCCGGCGCCGCCCCGTCCCGGCAGTGGCGCAAGCCCGTGCAGCTGATGGACGTCGTCCGCGCCGCCGTTGCGGAGATCGAGGACTACGAACGCATCGAGGTCCGCCGGCTGCCGCGGGTCGCCGTCATTGGCTCCGCCGTCGCCGACCTCACTCATCTCGTGGCCGAACTCCTGGAGAACGCCACGGTGTTCTCGCCGCCGCACACCGCGGTCCAGGTCCTCGGCGAACGAGTCGCCAACGGCTTCACCCTGGAGATCCACGACCGGGGCCTGGGCATGACCGCCGAGGCCCTGGCGGACGCCAACCTGAAGCTCGCCGAGACACCGGAGTTCGCACTCTCCGACACCGACCGGCTCGGACTGTTCGTGGTCGGCCGGCTCGCCCGGCGGCAGAAGGTCCGGGTCTCGCTCCAGCCCTCCCCGTACGGCGGCATCACCGCGGTCGTGTTCCTCCCCGACGCCCTGCTGACCGACGACGTCCCGGACACCGACGGGGCCGGTTTCCGGCTCGACCGGGAGCGGCCCGCACGGGAGGGCGGCCGGGGGGCGGCCCTCTCCCGGGCATCCGCAGGGCTCGGGAAACCGCCCGCCTCGGTCCTGGACGGACCGGTGGAGCTGGAGGCCCCCGTCGACCTGGACGTCCTCGAGGACTTCCCGGACGCGCCCGGCGAGAGGGACGGCGGACTCGGCGGGGTGCTCCGCCCGCACCGGACGCCGGACGGGCGGGGGAGGGACGGCACGGGCGACGGCACCGGTGAGGGCGGAGGCGGGGCACCGGCCCCGCTGCCCCGGCGCCGGACCCCCAAGCTGGTCAGCTCCCATGGACGCCCGGTCACCGGGCACCGCTCCCGGCGCGAGGCGCCCGACGCCGAGGACCGGGGGAGCCGTGGTCCCGAGGACCGGGGAGAGCCGCGGCCGGACCGCCGGGACGAGTCCCCGCCCGGACCGGCCGCCGCGACCGGGGAACATGCGCGGCCTCCCGCCCTTCCGCGGCGCGTCCGCCGCACCGCACATGCCGCCGGCGGCCCGGACGACACCGGGCACGGCCCCGCCGACACGCCCACGTCCGGCCCGGACGCGCTGCCCCGGCGGGTACGACGGACCCGCCTGGTTTCGCAGCCGGGACGGAGCCCCGAGCGGCGCACCGGGGACGGTCCCGCATCCGTCGCACGCGACGCCGAGGAGATGCGCAGCCGTATGACCTCGCTCCAGCGCGGCTGGCAGCGCGGCCGTGAGGAGAGCACCACGGACGGCACGGCCCCGGACGGCGGCACGGCACGGGGAACGACCGCACGGGAGACAGCCGTGCAGGAAACAGCCGCACAAGAAGCGACCGCACAAGAAGCGACCGCACGAGGAAAGACCGCACAGGGAAAGTCCGCACGGGAAAAGACCGCACAAGAAACGATCAGGGGGGACGGTCGATGACCGCACCGAAGACGACCGGTCGCACCGCGACCGACAAGGCCAAGCTGAACTGGCTCCTCGACGACCTCGTGGACCGGGTCCCCGGTGTCCGCAAGGCCGTCGTCCTGTCCCGGGACGGTCTGCCCACCGGTGTGTCCAAGAACCTGACCCGGGAGGACAGCGAGCATCTGGCCGCCGTGGCCTCGGGCTTCCACAGCCTCGCCAAGGGCGTGGGGCAGCACTTCGAGGCGGGCGACGTCCGGCAGACCGTCATCGAACTGGACGAGGCCTTCCTGTTCGTCACCGCCGCCGGCGACGGCAGCTGTCTGGCCGTCCTGGCCGACGCCGACTCCGACATCGGCCAGGTGGGATACGAGATGACCCTTCTCGTCAAGCGGGTCGGCGAGCATCTGGGGACCGCTCCGCGCACCGATGCGCCCTCCGGCGGGTAGTGGAAGGGCATGAGCGGAGACGGCCGGAAAGGAAACCACTGGTTCGACGACGAGGCCGGGCCGGTGGTCCGGCCCTACGCCATGACACGCGGCCGCACCAGCCATGCGGCCCAGCACCGCATGGATCTGATCGCGGTGGTCGTCGCGGAACCGGGCATGCGCGATCCGGAGGCGGACCACGCGCTGTCGCCGGAGCACGTGGACATCGTCGAGCGGTGCCGCGACGCCCCGCGGTCGGTCGCCGAACTCGCCGCGGGACTCGACCTGCCCGTCGGTGTGGTGCGGGTCCTGATCGGCGACCTCATGGACGGGGAGTACGTTCGTGTGAGGCGCCCCGTGCCTCCGGCGCAGCTGCCGGACGAGAGCATCCTGCGCGATGTGATCAACGGTCTGCGGGCGCTGTGAGCGGCGGGAAGCGGCGGGAAAGCGGAGTGATGGGATGACAGGCTGGCAGTTCTGGGTCGACCGGGGCGGCACGTTCACCGACATCGTCGCGCGCCGCCCGGACGGCCGTCTGGTCACGCACAAACTGCTGTCCGACGACCCCGCGCGGTACGCCGACGCGGCCGTCGCGGGCATCCGCGCCCTCCTGGACGGTTCCGACGCCCCCGTGGAGTCGGTCCGCATGGGCACCACCGTGGCCACCAACGCCCTGCTGGAGCGGACCGGCGAGCGGACCGTCCTCGTCATCACCCGCGGCTTCCGCGACGCCCTGCGCATCGCCTACCAGAACCGCCCGCACCTCTTCGCCCGCCGCATCGAACTGCCCGAGCTGCTCTACGAGCGGGTGCTCGAGGTGGACGAGCGCATCGCCGCCGACGGCACCGTCCTGCGCGCTCCCGACCTCGACGCCCTGGCCGGCCCGCTCCAGCAGGCGTACGACGACGGAATCCGCGCCGTCGCCGTGGTCTGCCTGCACAGTTATCTGCATCCCGCGCACGAGCGGGCCATCGGCGAGCTGGCCGCCCGCATCGGCTTCCCGCAGATCTCGCTGTCCAGCGAGGCCAGTCCGCTGATGAAGCTCGTCCCCCGGGGGGACACCGCGGTCGTCGACGCCTATCTGTCGCCCGTGCTGCGCCGCTACATCGAGCACGTCGGCGACGAACTCGACGGCGTGCGGCTGATGTTCATGCAGTCCAACGGCGGACTCGCCGGTGCCGGGCAGTTCCGCGGCAAGGACGCCATCCTGTCCGGGCCCGCGGGCGGCATCGTCGGCATGGTGCGCATGTCCCGGCTCGCCGGCTTCGACCGGGTCATCGGCTTCGACATGGGCGGCACCTCCACGGACGTCTCCCACTACGCGGGCGAGTACGAACGCGTCTTCACCACACAGATCGCGGGCGTGCGGCTGCGCGCCCCCATGCTGGCCATCCACACCGTGGCCGCCGGCGGCGGCTCGATCCTGCACTTCGACGGCTCCCGCTACCGGGTCGGCCCGGACTCGGCGGGCGCCGACCCGGGGCCCGCCTGCTACCGCGGCGGCGGTCCGCTCACCGTCACCGACGCCAATGTGATGCTCGGCCGCATCCAGCCCGCCCACTTCCCCAAGGTCTTCGGCCCCGGCGGCGACCAGCCCCTCGACGACGCCCTCGTCCGCGAGCGCTTCACCGCCCTCGCCCGCGAGATCCGCGAGCGGACGGGCGACGACCGCACCCCCGAACAGGTCGCCGAGGGCTATCTGCAGATCGCCGTCGCCAACATCGCCAACGCCGTCAAGCGGATCTCCGTGCAGAAGGGCCACGACGTCACCCGGTACGCCCTGACCACCTTCGGCGGCGCCGGCGGACAGCACGCCTGCATGGTCGCCGACTCGCTCGGCATCCGCACCGTCCTCGTGCCGCCCATGGCGGGCGTCCTCTCCGCGCTCGGCATCGGCCTCGCCGACACCACGGCCATGCGGGAGCAGTCCGTGGAGGCGCCCCTGGAGCCCGCCGCCATGCCGGGCGTGCTGAAGACCGCCGACGACCTGGAGGCCGCCGCCCGCGCGGAACTGCTCGCCGAGGACGTCCCCGAGGAACACATCCGCGTCACCCGCCGCGCCCACCTCCGCTACGACGGCACGGACACCCCCCTCACCGTCGGGCTGGCCGATCCCGCCGCCATGCGGCAGGCCTTCGAGGAGCGCCATCGCGCCACGTACTCCTTCACCCTCGACCGCCCGATCGTCGTCGAGGCCCTCTCCGTGGAGGCCACCGGCATCACGGAACTCCCCGATCTGTCCGCCCACGTCGCACGCCGGGCCGACCGCGCGGACCGTCCCCCCGCCCCGGAGACCGTCCGTCTGCACACCGGCGGAGCCTGGCGCGACGTCCCTCTGCACCGCCGCGAGGACCTGCTCCTCGGCGACACCGTCACCGGCCCCGCGATCATCACGGAGGCCAATGCGACGACCGTCGTCGACGACGGCTGGCAGGCCGCGGTGACCGAGCACGGACATCTGCTCCTGGAACGCGTGGCGGCCGCGCGGAGCGCCGAGGTCGGCACCGAGGCCGACCCGGTCATGCTGGAGGTGTTCAACAACCTCTTCATGTCCATCGCCGAGCAGATGGGCGCCCGGCTGGAGTCCACGGCCCAGTCGGTCAACATCAAGGAGCGCCTCGACTTCTCCTGCGCCCTGTTCGACCCGGACGGGAACCTGGTGGCCAACGCCCCGCACATCCCCGTGCACCTGGGCTCGATGAGCACCAGCGTCAAGGAGGTCATCCGGCGCCGCGGCTCCCGGATGCGGCCGGGGGACGCCTACGCGGTCAACGACCCCTACCACGGCGGCACGCATCTGCCGGACGTCACCGTCATCACCCCGGTCTTCGACGCACAGGGCGAGCGCGTCCTGTTCTACGTCGCCTCCCGCGGCCACCACGCCGAGATCGGCGGGATCGCGCCGGGCTCCATGCCGGCGAACAGCCGCACCATCGAGGAGGAGGGCGTGCTCTTCGACAACTGGCTGCTGGCCGAGAACGGCCGGATGCGCGAGGAGGAGACCCGTCGCCTCCTGACCGGCGCGAAGCACCCCTCCCGCAACCCCGAGACCAACCTCGCCGACCTGCGCGCCCAGATCGCCGCCAACCAGAAGGGCGTGGACGAGGTCGCACGCATGATCGACGAGTTCGGGCTCGACGTCGTCCAGGCCTACATGCGGCACGTCCAGGACAACGCCGAGGAGGCCGTCCGCCGGGTCATCGACGCGCTGGACGACGGGGAGTACGCCTACGAGACCGACTCGGGAGCCGTCATCCGGGTCCGCGTCCGGGTGGACCGCGAGCAGCGGTCGGCGACGATCGACTTCACCGGCACCTCCCCACAGCTCGCGACCAACTTCAACGCCCCGTTCTCCGTGGTCAACGCGGCCGTGCTGTACGTCTTCCGCACCCTGGTCGCCGACGACATCCCGCTCAACGACGGCTGTCTGCGCCCGTTGAAGATCGTCGTGCCGCCCGGCTCCATGCTCTCTCCCGAGCCGCCGGCCGCGGTCGTCGCGGGCAATGTCGAGACCTCCCAGGCGATCACCGGAGCGCTGTACGCGGCGCTCGGCGTCCAGGCGGAGGGCTCGGGGACGATGAACAACATCACCTTCGGCAACGAACGCCACCAGTACTACGAGACCGTCGCCTCCGGCTCCGGCGCGGGCGACGGCTTCCCCGGCGAGAGCGCCGTCCAGACGCACATGACCAATTCCCGGCTCACCGACCCCGAGGTCCTCGAGTGGCGGCTGCCCGTGCGGCTGGAGGAGTTCGCGATCCGCCGCGGCAGCGGCGGCGCCGGCCGGTGGCGCGGCGGGGACGGCGCGGTACGCCGGATCCGCTTCCTCGAGGCCATGACCGTCTCCACGCTCTCCCAGCACCGCAGGGTCCCGCCCTACGGCATGGCGGGCGGCGAGCCCGGCGCGCTGGGCTCGAGCCGGGTGGAGCGTGCGGACGGCACGGTCGTCGAACTCGGCGGAAGCGACTCGGCCGACGTCGCCCCCGGTGACGTGCTCGTCGTCGAGACCCCGGGCGGCGGAGGGTACGGACCGCCGCCGCCCGCGCCCCGGAGGGCGGGAGAGGAGACCGATGAGCTCCGGCCGTCCTGAGCAGGGCGGGTCCCCGGCCGAGCCGGTCACGCTCAAGATCCTGGTGGCCGGCGGCTTCGGCGTGGGCAAGACGACCCTCGTCGGGGCGGTCGGCGAGAGCAGACCGCTGCGCACCGAGGAACCGCTCACCGGGGCCGGGCGGCCGGCCGGCGGTGCCGGCGGCGTGGAGGGCAAGCGCACCACCACCGTGGCCATGGACTTCGGCCGCGTCACGCTCCGCGAGGACCTGGTGCTGTATCTCTTCGGGGTGCCCGGGCAGGAGCGGTTCCGGTTCCTGTGGGACGAGCTGGCCGAGGGGGCGCTCGGCGCGGTCGTCCTGGCCGACACCCGGCGCCTGGAGGACTGCTTCGCCGTCCTGGACCACTTCGAGCAGCGCTCCGTCCCCTTCCTCGTCGGCGTCAACTGCTTCGAGGGAGCCGCCCGCCACTCCGCGGAGGCCGTCCGCCGGGCCCTGGACCTCGACGACGGCGTCCCGCTGCTGATGTGCGACGCCCGCGACCGCGCGTCGGTCAAGGAGGTCCTCGCCGAGGCCGTCCGGCACGCCATGACCCGTGCCGTGCGCCGCCGGCAGGCCGTCGCCCCCTGACCTCGTGCGCCGGCCCGTGCCCCGGCCGGGCCACGGGGGACCCGTCGGCCGGGACACGGGCCGCGGGGCCGCGGTACGTGCGCGTGGTGCCGCTGTGCGGACCCGGACCGGGAACCGGGCGGGGGCCGCCGGCGGCACGGCGCCGCGCGCGGCTACTCCGTGTCGTCCTCCACCCAGCCGAAGCTCCGCTCCACGGCCTTGCGCCAGTTGCGGTACTCGCGGTCCCGGACCGACGCCTCCATGGACGGAGTCCACTCGGCGTCCTTCTGCCAGTGCGACTTCAGCTCGTCGAGGTCGTTCCACACCCCGGTGGCGAGCCCGGCCGCGTAGGCGGCGCCCAGACAGGTGGTCTCCGAGACCCTGGGGCGGATCACCGGCACGTCGAGCACATCCGCCTGGTGCTGCATGAGCAGGTTGTTCTTCGTCATGCCGCCGTCGACCTTCAGGCTCGTCAGCCGCACCCCGGAGTCCTGGTACATCGCGTCCACGACCTCGCGCGTCTGCCAGCTGGTCGCCTCCAGCACCGCCCGGGCGAGATGCGCCTTCGTGACGTACCGGGTCAGACCGGTGATCACCCCGCGCGCGTCCGAACGCCAGTACGGTGCGAACAGGCCGGAGAACGCGGGCACGATGTAGGCGCCGCCGTTGTTCTCGACGCTCGCCGCCAGGGGCTCGATCTCGTCCGCCGTACGGATGATGCCGAGCTGGTCGCGGAACCACTGCACCAGCGCACCGGTGATGGCGATGGAGCCCTCCAGGCAGTAGACCGGCGCCTCCTCGCCGATCTTGTAGCCCATGGTGGTGAGCAGACCGCTCTTCGACGGCACCGGGCGGCTGCCCGTGTTCAGCAGCAGGAAGCTTCCGGTGCCGTAGGTGTTCTTCGCGTCGCCCACCTCGTAGCAGGCCTGCCCGAACACGGCCGCCTGCTGGTCCCCCAGGGCGGACGCCACCGGCACACCGGCGAGCTGGCCGACGGCGGTCCCGTACACCTCGGAGGAGGACCTGATCTCGGGCAGCATCGCCTCGGGGATGTTCATGGCGGACAGGACGGACCGGTCCCACTGGAGGGTCCGGAGGTTCATCAGCATGGTGCGGCCGGCGTTGGTGACGTCGGTGACGTGCCGGCCGCCGTCGGTGCCGCCGGTGAGGTTCCAGATGAGCCAGGAGTCGATCGTGCCGAAGGCGATCTCGCCGCGCTCGGCGCGGTCGCGCAGACCGGGCACGTTCTCCAGCAGCCACAGCGCCTTGGGGCCGGAGAAGTAGCTGGCGAGGGGCAGACCGGTCTGCTCACGGAAACGATCCTGCCCCTCGGAGCCGCCCAGCTCGTTGCACAGCGCCGCGGTGCGGGTGTCCTGCCAGACGATCGCGTTGTGCACGGGCTTGCCGGTGGTGCGGTCCCACAGGACCGTCGTCTCGCGCTGGTTGGTGATGCCGAGGGCGCTGAGCTGGTCGGCACGCAGTCCGGCCTTGGCGATCGCCCCCGCGACCACCGCCTGCACCCTCGACCAGATCTCGGTGGCGTCGTGCTCCACCCAGCCCGGCTTGGGGAAGATCTGCCGGTGCTCGCGCTGGTCGACGGCGACGATGGAGCCGCTGTGGTCGAAGATGATGCAGCGGCTGGAGGTGGTGCCCTGGTCGATCGCTGCGACGTACTTCTCGGCCTTCCCGGCCTTCCCGGCGTTGTCCGTCATGGCTACCCCTTGGGGAGTGGAGAAGCGGCCGAGGGCCGGGACATGTCATCCCTGGGCCCTCATTGGTATCAGTTTGTCCCACATTGGCATGAAAGAGCGCGCTGTGAGTGACCGGTGGCCTCCTGTGGAAGGAGGCCGCGGCGACCGCCGCCATGTCGCCGGACGGCCGTGTCCGTGCCGCTGCGGCAGTCCCGGACCCGGTGTCCCGGGCCGGCCGCGGGGCGCCGCCGGCCGGCACGGAAAGCGTTCGTCCGTGCGCGAAGAGCGTCAAGGGCCCCGTCGGGAGCCGGAGAACGTCTGCGCACCGCCCTGGCCCGGCCGTCCGGGAACGGCCGCACCGCGGCGAGATCCAGCCACCGTCGCGGCCCGGTCCGCCCTCGCACGGACGCCGGACTCCCGGCCCGACACCCTGCCGGCCCCCGTCACGGAGAGACCGAACCCGGCCAAGGGGTGACGGACGGAAGAAGCCCCTGTGCTGAACGGATACCGTCCGCTACAGTCCGCGCGTGTCCGAAAATCAACACCCGACCGCCCGCTCCATACCTCACTCCCGGCCCCACTCCCACTGTTCGAGCTGCGGCGCGGCCTACGGAGAAGGCGTCCTGGGCTGGCCCCGGACCTGCCCGGCCTGCGGCACCGTGGCCTACCGCAACCCGCTGCCGGTCGCAGTGGCCCTCCAGCCCGCGTACGACACCAGGGGCACCGGTCTGGTCGTCGTCACACGCACCATCGCCCCCGCGCGCGGAGGCACGGCCCTGCCGGGCGGCTACATCGACGACCGCGAGGACTGGCGGCGGGCCGTCGTCCGCGAGCTGAGGGAGGAGACCGGCATCGAGGCGGCCGCCCGCGATGTGCGGCTCGCCGACGCGATGAGCTCGCCCGACGGCCATCTGCTGCTCTTCGGACTGCTGCCGGAACGCCCCGTCAAGGGCCTGCCGCGCTCCGGCGCCACCGACGAGACGGAAGGCTGGCACCTGCTGCGCAGGCCCGCCGAACTCGCCTTCCCGCTGCACACGCTGGCCGTCCGCGCCTGGTTCGAGGGCCGGTACGTCTGACGCCGGCCCCCTGGCGTCGGCCCGCGGCCGTCCCCCGTACCCGCAGCGGGCGGGGCGGCTCGCCCACGCCGTCCTCCCGTTCGCCGGTGACCCGCTCGGCCACCACCTCCCGGCCGCCGTCCCTGTCCGGCTCCAGCACCGCGCGCCGATCCGGGCCCGGACCGCGGCCGGCGAGCGCGTACGACGGCTCGGGCCCGGCCCCGTCGCGGCCCCGGAAGACGGCACCGTTCACGGTGACGACGACACGCAGCCACGACCGGGCGGAACGCACGGCACCGCCCCCGGGCCCGGGCTCCGCCTTCCGTACCGCACCGGGCACCCGCGCGCGTTCCCCCCGTGGCGGCAGAGCCCCCTGACGCCGGCGCGCCGTCCGCGCCGGGCGGCGCGTACGCTCCGCGGCCCCTGGGCCGCCCCCACCGGACCGATCGCCCGCACCGGACGCACCAGGCCGCGACCGCCCGTGCCGCTCGGCCTGCCATCGCCGGCTGTGCCCAAACGCCTCGTGCAACCACCGCTCACCTATGCCGAGACCACACCTTTGCCTTGTGGACTATGTGGAGCGACCCCTGGTGCAGAAGTCGATCACATGGCATCGTCCCTGTCAGCCGCGTCACGCGCACACCCAGCACGTGCGCGGACCGACGCACACGACGCGCACAGTCCGGGAGCAACCCATGTCGACCGTGAACCCTCCGCCCCTCTGGCAACCCGATCCGCAGCGGATCGCCCAGGCGCAGATCACGAAGTTCCAGGCCTGGGCGGCCGAGCACCACGGAGCCCCGGCCGAGGGCGGCTATGCGGCACTGCACCGCTGGTCCGTGGAGGAACTGGACACCTTCTGGAAGGCCGTGGCGGAGTGGTTCGACGTACGCTTCGCCACGCCCTGGACACGTGTGCTGGGCGACCGCTCGATGCCCGGCGCCCAGTGGTTCCCGGGGGCGACCCTGAACTACGCCGAGCACGCCCTGCGCGCGGCCGCCGACCGTGCCGACGAACCCGCCCTGCTGCACGTCGACGAGACGCACGAACCGCGCCCGGTGACCTGGTCCGAGCTGCGCCGCCAGGTGGGCTCCCTGGCCGCCGAACTGCGCGCCCTGGGCGTACGCCCGGGAGACCGGGTCAGCGGCTACCTGCCGAACATCCCCCAGGCCGTCGTCGCCCTCCTGGCCACGGCCGCCGTGGGCGCCGTCTGGACGTCCTGCGCCCCCGACTTCGGCGCCCGCGGCGTCCTCGACCGCTTCCAGCAGGTGGAACCGGTCGTCCTGTTCGCCGTCGACGGCTACCGCTACGGCGGCAAGGAGCACGACCGCCGCGGCATCGTCGCGGAACTGCGCCGCGAACTGCCCAGCCTGCGCGCGGTCGTCCACGTCCCGCTGCTGGGCACCGACGCCCCCGAAGGCGCTCTGAACTGGGCCGACCTGACCGCCGCCGACACGGACCCCGTCTTCGAGCAGGTGCCCTTCGAGCACCCCCTGTGGGTGCTGTACTCCTCCGGCACCACCGGCCTGCCCAAGGCCATCGTGCAGTCCCAGGGCGGCATCCTGGTCGAGCACCTCAAACAGCTCGGCCTGCACTGCGACCTCGGCCCCCGGGACCGCTTCTTCTGGTACACGTCGACCGGCTGGATGATGTGGAACTTCCTCGTCTCCGGCCTGCTGACCGGCACGACGATCGTCCTGTACGACGGCAGCCCCGGTTACCCCGACACAGCGGCCCAGTGGCGGGTCGCCGAACGCACCGGAACCACCCTGTTCGGCACCTCCGCCGCCTATGTGATGGCCTGCCGCAAGGCGGGCGTGCACCCCTCCCGCGACTTCGACCTCTCCCGGGTGCAGTGCGTGGCGACGACCGGATCGCCGCTGCCGCCGGACGGATTCCGCTGGCTGCACGACGAGGTCCGCCACGACCTGTGGATCGCCTCCGTCAGCGGAGGCACGGACGTGTGCTCCTGCTTCGCGGGAGCCGTACCGACCCTCCCCGTCCACGTCGGCGAGCTCCAGGCCCCCTGCCTCGGCACCGACCTGCAGTCGTGGGACCCCAGCGGCGCACCGCTGGTCGACGAGGTCGGCGAACTCGTGGTCACCAACCCCATGCCGTCGATGCCGATCCACTTCTGGAACGACCCCGACGGCAGCCGCTACCGCGACAGCTACTTCACCATGTACCCCGGGGTGTGGCGCCACGGCGACTGGATCACCCTGACCTCCCGCGGCTCGGTGATCATCCACGGCCGTTCCGACTCCACGCTCAACCGCCAGGGCGTGCGGATGGGCTCCGCCGACATCTACGAAGCCGTCGAACGCCTCCCCGAGATCAAGGAATCCCTGGTCATCGGCGTCGAACAGCCCGACGGCGGCTACTGGATGCCCCTCTTCGTGCACCTGGCCCCCGGGGCCGTCCTCGACGACGCGCTGCTGGAGCGCATCAAACGCACCATCCGCGAACAGCTCTCCCCGCGGCACGTGCCCGACGAGGTCATCGAAGTGCCCGGCATTCCGCACACCCTCACCGGCAAACGCATCGAGGTCCCGGTCAAGCGCCTTCTGCAGGGCACCCCGCTGGAGAAGGCGGTCAACCCCGGCTCGGTCGACAACCTCGACCTGCTGCGCTTCTACGAGGACCTGGCCCGCAAGCGCGCCTGAGCGGACCGGCCGCCCGGCACGAACGGCCTCGGGCCCCCGCCGCCGCATCCGGTGGGGGCCCGAGGCCACCCCGCTGTCAGTACCCCCGATTACGGTGAGTGAGCACCGAACGACTGTGCACACAGGGGGAAACATGGCGCACACCGACCACCGGACCCTGCAGCGCGCCCTGCGCAGGGAGACCGCCGGCACCATCGGTCTGCTCACCGACGACCAGGACTTCCGCGCCATGCGGCGCTACCGCAGCTTCGTCTTCGACGACCACACCGCCTACCTGCGGCAGGTCGAGACGTTCCTCAGGACCGTCGCCGAACAGGGCGGCCACACCACGATCGCCCTCTTCGACCCCGAGGAGTACGCCGAGTACTGCGCGCGGACCGGACTCGACCCCGACACGCCGTCCAGCCGCGCCCGCTACACCGCCGAACTCGCCCTCACGGGCCCCACCCTCCCCTACGACGGGCGGCCCCTCGCGGACCTCGTCCCCGACCTCGTCGAGGAGGCCGTCCGCCGGGCCACCTGGGAGTACGCCTCCACCCTTCTCGCCCGGCTCGGCCCCTGCGCCGGCTGCGGCGAGAACCTCGGCCGCGCGGCCTTCACCCGTGCCGCCGGCCTCCTCGTCCGCATCCTCGACACGGCCCCGCCGGGAAACCGGCACCTGGTGTGCAGCGTCACCGGCACCCCCGAACCCCTGACCGCCGTCCTCCACGCCGACGACGAGGGCGCCGGCCCGCCACACCTCGACGAGGCCGAGGCCCTCGAGTTCACCGCGGTCCTCGCCCTCGGCCTCGCCACCGGCAGCCCCGGCGGACTCGTCATGCGCACCACCGCCCCCGGCACCCCCGACCGCGTCTACGGCTGGCGCCTGCGCGCCAACGGCCTCGTCCCCCTCACCGCGGGCGAGGTCTTCGACGCCTACTGCACCGACGTCGAAACCGGCGATCCGATCGCCCCGGAATCCGGTGTCGACTACAGCGAGCCGCCCGACCTCGGAGAGGAAGGACCCGCCGCGCGGCACCACCCCTGAACGACCGCGCCCCTGAACGACCGCCCGCACAAGGCACCCGAGGGGCGCCCCGCCCGCACGGGAAGGGAACGCCCCTCGGCAGGCCGCCGCCGGACCCGCGGCCTCGTCACTCCCCGGACAGCACCGCCCGCGCCGCCTCGCGCGCCTCCTCGGCGGTGTCCGCGGCCCGTGCCGCAGCCGCCGCACGCTCGCACTGCGCCAAGGTGTGCTTCGCCAGCTCCGCCCGTACATGGGGAAGCGACGCCGCCCCCATGGACAGGGAGGTGACACCCAGCCCCGTCAGCACACAGGCCAGCAGCGGATCGGACGCGGCCTCGCCGCAGACCCCGCAGCCCTTGCTCTCGGCCCTCGCCGCCTCGGCGGCCATCGCGACCAGATCCAGCAGCGCGGGCTGCCACGGATCCTGCAGCCGGGACACCGCACCCACCTGCCGGTCGGCCGCGAAGGTGTACTGCGCGAGGTCATTGGTCCCCAGCGACAGGAACTCGACCTCCTGCAGCACCGAACGGGCCCGCAGCGCGGCCGACGGGATCTCCACCATCGCACCGACCTTCGCCCGCAGCCCCGCCGCACGGCACGCGTCCGCGAACGCCTTGGCATCCGCCCGGTCCGCCACCATCGGGGCCATCACCTCGAGCTGGACCGGCAGACCCTCGGCCGCCTTGGCGAGCGCGGACAGCTGGGTGCGCAGCACCTCCGGGTGGTCGAGCAGCGTCCGCAGGCCCCGCACACCGAGAGCGGGGTTCGGCTCGTCGGCCGGCGTCAGGAACTCCAGCGGCTTGTCCGCACCCGCGTCCAGCACGCGCACGACCACCCGGCTCTCCGGAAAGGCCTCCAGAACCTGCCGGTAGGCCTCGACCTGCTTCTCCTCGGACGGCGCGTTCCTGTGGTCGTCCAGGAACAGGAACTCGGTCCGGAACAGCCCGACGCCCTCGGCACCGGCCTCCACGGCCGCCGCCACGTCCGCGGGACCACCGATGTTCGCCAGCAGCGGCACCCGGTGACCGTCCGAGGTGGCACCCGGACCGGCCGAGGCGGCCAGCGCGGCCCTGCGCTCGGCGGCCACGGCCTCCAGCTGCGCCTTCCTCTCGTCACTGGGATTCACGAAGATCTCGCCGGTGCTTCCGTCCACGGCGATCACCGTGCCCTCGGCCAGCCCGACGGCACCGGGCAGCGCCACCACGGCCGGTACGCCCAGCGCCCGCGCCAGAATCGCACTGTGGCTGGTCGGCCCGCCCTCCTCGGTGACGAAACCGAGAACGAGAGACGGGTCCAGCAGCGCCGTGTCCGCCGGCGCCAGGTCGCGCGCGACCAGGACGTACGGCTCGTCGCTGTCCGGCACACCCGGCATCGGCACACCGAGCAGACGGGCGACGATACGGTTCCGCACATCGTCCAGGTCGGCCACACGGCCCGCGAAGTACTCGCCCGCGCCGGCCAGCATCTCCCGGTAGGCGGCGAACGCGTCGTACACCGCGCGCTCGGCCGTGCTGCCGGCGGCCACACGCCGCTCGACATCGGCGATCAGCTCCGGATCCTGCGCCATCAGGGCCTGCGCCTCGAGCACCGCCTGGGCCTCGCCCCCCGCCAGACTGCCGCGCGCCACGAGGTCGGACGCCACGGCCTGAACGGCCTGACGGGCACGCTCCTGCTCACGCTCCACCTCGTCCGCCGGGATCTGCTTCACGGGCGGTTCCAGCACCGCCGTCCCCATGTGCCGAACCTCGCCGATCGCCACTCCGTGGCTCACACCGACGCCTCGCAGCGTTGTCTCCATCTCACCCGTCTCCGATAGTGCGGCGGGTCCCGCCGCGATGGTTGTCCTGTATGCGGCCCGTCATGGAGGGCGGTGGTGTCACTCCCAGACGAAGAGACGGTCGCCGACCTTGACGTCGCCCTCGTCGCGAAGGCCGGAGAGGGCGTTCGCGGTGGCCTCCAGGGCCACGACCGGGCACACGGGGGACTTGCCGGCGGCTTCGACCGCGGCGGGGTCCCAGCGCACCACGGCCTGGCCGCGTGCCACCGTGTCGCCCTTGTTCACCAGCAGCTCGAAGCCTTCGCCGTTGAGCTGCACGGTGTCGATGCCGAGATGGGTGAGTACCCCGTGTCCCTGCTCGTCGACGACGACGAAGGCGTGCGGATGCAGAGAGACGACGACTCCGTCCACGGGTGCCACGGCGTCGGTGGGCTCGCGTACGGGATCGATCGCCGTGCCCGGGCCGACCATGGCCGCGGAGAAGACGGGGTCCGGCACTGCCGCCAGCCCGATGGCGCGCCCTGCGAGCGGGGACGTCACGGTGGTCATGGGAAGCCTCCCAGGGTGGAGATTCATGTGTGCCGTCACGGCACTGCCTGTCCCGGACGGCGCGGTAGCAGCAGAGTATGCCACTGTGGTCTAGACCACCAAACCAATTGATTTGCACCCGCTCCTGGAGCCCATGTACAGTCGTATGCCCGTCTGGGGGTGAGCGACGCCTTGGCGTGTGCCCACCCGACGGCATCCAACTCATCGGATTCCCTCTCTCTGGATCTTCTTCGTCCTGCCCGCAGGGCGGTGGTCGGAGAGACCGGAAAACCCTGATAGAGTCGGAAACACCGAAGGGAAGCGCCCG